>NZ_CP034449.1:3125000-3437500 GCF_003952425.1 Mesorhizobium sp. M2A.F.Ca.ET.046.03.2.1
GAGATTCCGATGGCGCCGACGAAATTGGTGTCGCGCTGCAGATTGTTGAAATTGTCGATGAAGCCGTCATGCGGCAGAAGCTCGATGCCCGGGCTGAAGATGCCGTTGTCCGGCATGGTCGAGAACACCACCATCATCCACAGCGGGAACAGCCAGATCAGCGCCAGCGGCGTCAGGAAGAGATGCAGCAGGATGCTGCGGCCGAGCCTTGCCTGCGAGCGCGAGATCATTTCGGCTCCCTCATCAGCCAGAGCTGCACCAAGGTGATGGCGATGGCGAGGCCCGCCATGGTGTAGGCGACGGCCGAGGCGTAACCGAAATTGAGCGACCGAAAACCTTGGCGGTAGAGCAGCAGCCCAAGCGTTTCGGTGCCACCGCCGGGGCCGCCACGCTCGGTGATCAGGAACGGCTCGGTGAAGAGCTGCATGGTGCCGATGATCGACAGCACGGCGCAAAAGACAATGACGGGCTTCAAGAGCGGCAAGGTTATGTGGAAGAACTGCTTCACCTTGCTGACGCGGTCGAGCGTCGCCGCCTCGTAGAGGTCCTCCGGAATGGACTGCAGGCCGGCGAGGATGATGATGGCGTTGTAGCCGGCCCAGCGCCAGGTCACCGCGATCATGATCAGCGCCATGGCCGGCGTGACGTTGGAGAACCAATCGACTTTGGGCAGGCCGACGCTGTTGAGCAGCTTGTTGACGATGCCGAAATCGAGGCTGAACATCAGGCGAAAGACGGCCGAATAGGCGACCTCGCCGACCACGACCGGGGCGAAGAAGGCGAAGCGATAGAGGCCTCGCGCCTTCAAGAGCGGCGAATTCAGAAGCACCGCCATGACGATCGCCAGCGCAATCATCACCGGCACCTGGATGACGAGGATCAGCAGTGTGTTCTTCAGCGCGTTGTAGAAGGCGGGGTCGCCGATCAGGCGGCCCCAGTTGAAGGCCGGCGCGAAACGCCACGGCACGGTCCGCGTCGCCTGGAAGGAGATCAGGAACGAGGAAATGATCGGCCAGATCCAGAAGACGGCGAAGATCAAAAGGTAAGGCGTGAGGAAGCGGTACGCGGTGGCGTTCTGGGTGCGCATGGCTTCCTCCTTTCTTCGTTTTCCCTTCTCCACTTGTGGGAGAAGGAAAAGCGGCCTTACTTCACCGGCAGGCCGGTGGCGGCGGCGATCTGCTTGGCGGCGTCGTCGAGCGCGGCCTTGGCGTCGGGATAGCCGTTGGCCAGATATTTGGTCTGCACGGCGCGGACGATGATCTCGGCGTCGCTCTGGAACTGGGTGCCGCGGCTCGGCACCACCTTGGGCAGCGTGGAGAGGATATCTTTCCAGACCGCCTGGCCGCCCCAATATTCCTGGCCCTGCGCGACGTAGGGATCGTCGAGCGCAGAGACCAGCGACGGCACGAGGCCGAAATCCTTCAGCATGGTGATCTGGCCGTCGTTGGTCCCCAGCGTGTATTTCAGATAGGCGTAGGCCGCTTCCTTGTTCTTCGAGGCCGATGTGATGGCCAGCGACGACCCGCCGAGATTGGCGGCGCGCGGGCCATCGGCGGTCAGGCTCGGCATCAGATAGACGCCCCATTTGCCGCTTTCCTTCGGCGATTCGGTGCGGATCGTGCCTTCATACCAGCCGCCATAGACCTGGGTGGCGACGGTGCCGGCGGTGTTGTTGGTGATCTTGGTCGACCAATCGGCCGACGACACGATGCCGGCGTCCTTCATCTCCTTGACCTTGGTCATGGCGTCGACGCATTTCGGCTCGGCCACGGTGATCGACTGGCCGTCCTCGGCGAAATAGGCGCAGCCCTGCTCGTTGGAGATCATGCGGAAAAATTCGGTGTCGCCGTTGAAATCGGCATTGGTCATCGACACGCCGGGATTGGCGGCCTGGATCTTCTTGCCGGCGGCGATGAAATCGTCCCAGGTCTTGATCGAGGCCGGATCGACGCCTGCCTTCTCGTAGAAGTCGCGGCGGTAGAAGACGGCGACCGGGCCGGAATCCCATGGCATGGCATAGGCCTTGTCGCCGATCTCGAGCTCGGTGCGCTTGAAGTCGGGGAATTTCTTCTGGTCTTCGGCGGTGTAGCCCAGCGTGTGCAGGTCGACGAAGCAGTCCGGGAACTGGCTCCAGTAGTTCTCGGCCTCGCCGTTCTCGATCGTGACGATGTCGGGCAGGCCGACGCCGCCGGCGGCGCAGCCGGCGATCGACTTGTCATAGGTCGGCTGGTTGCCGAGGTCCTGAACCGTGACCTTGATGTCGGGATATTTCTTGTTGAAGCCCTCGACCGTCGACTTCAGCGACGAAGCGGCGATGTTCCAGCTCCAGATGGTGATCTCGCCGGACTGCGCCAGCGCCGGGCCTGAACCCAGGGCAAGCAAAAGCGCGGCGCAGGTCAGTGTGGTGCGCATTGAAATCCTCCCATTTCATTTGCTCTCTCGCTGTGAGCGTGGCTAGATTATGCGGCGCGGAAGGCTTGTCCCCGACAGAGGGAATAAGAAGTTGGCGGAAAGTAAGATGCCCGAGCGTCCGTTCTACCAGCCTGGCGCGAGCAGCGTCGAAGGCCTGCCGCTGGCCTTGCAGATGTTCCACAACCATCCGCTGGTGATGCTGAAGCCGCATTGGCACGCCCAGGTCGAGGTGAACTTCATCGTGCAGGGCAGCGTGCACTACCGCATGGCCGAGCATGAGATTTCGCTGTCGGCCGGCGAGATGTGCCTGTTCTGGGGCGGCCTGCCGCACCAGATGGACGATCTGACGGACGACGCTGTCTATGCCGGCGCGCATCTGCCGCTGGTGCATTTCTTCAGGCTGCATCTGCCGGCCGATGTCAGGCACCGGCTGATGACCGGCGCGACGCTGGTGACCAATGCCACCGATCAGTCCGACAATGACAATTTCAAGCGCTGGAACGATTATGCGCGCTCGGGCGATCCGGCCAGGACAGAGCATGCCGTCAACGAGCTGCTGCTTCGGCTAGAGCGGGTGCGTTTCGAGCCCTACCGGCTGGTGCCCGGAACCGCCGCCGGGCATGGCGCGGGCAGCCCCTTCGACCAGCAGTCCTCACGCAATGTCGGGCGCATGTGCGATTTCATCGCCGAGAATTTTCTCTACGATATCGACTGCGTGAACATCGCTTGCGCCGCCGATATCCATCCCAAATACGCCATGAGCCTGTTCAAGAAATCGACCGGCATGACGCTCAACGAATATGTCAGTCTCTTGCGGCTGAGCTATGCGCAGGCACTTCTGATGCATGAGGACGCCAATGTGCTGAAGGTCGCGATGGACTCCGGTTTCGGCTCGCTCAGCGCCTTCAACAAATCGTTCCGCAAGCTTGCCGGCATGTCGCCGTCCGATTTCCGCCGGGCGGGCGCCGCGCGGTGACTGCCAAAGCGGATCCGAATCAGGCGGCTTTCACCGCCGGGAAGCTGACCGTGACGCCGAGACCCGGTTTGCAATCCTCCAGCGTTATCACGGCGCCATGCAAGTCGGCCACAGCCTTGGCAAGGCTGAGACCCAGGCCGCTGCCCGGCGTCGTGCGGCTCGCATCCAGGCGGTAGAGCCGCCGGAACACCTTTTCACGCTCCTCGGCGGGAATGCCCGGGCCATTGTCGCGGACATGGATAAGGACGTGGCTGCCATCCCTGGTCACTGAAAGTCCGATCGCGGTCCCCGGCGGGCAATGCCGGAGCGCATTCTCGACCAGATTGGCGAGCATCTGCATCAGCAGGTCCCGGTCGCCGTGGATATACCATTTCGTATCCGGAACGACGCCCGTTGAAAGGGACTTGCCGTCATCCTCCGCGACATCGGCATAGACGTCGCCGATGGTCTCGACGATAGGCCCGACATCCAGATCGACGAAGCGCGCCTTGCGGGCGCCGGCCTCGATCTGGGCGACGCGCAGAAGCGCGTCGAAGGTGCTGTTGATCTGCTGGCTCTCGGCGCGGGCGTCGGTCAGCTCGGCCGAGACATCCTCGCCCGACACCGTCTTGTCGGCGGCGGATTCCAGGATCATCTGCAGCCGGTTGAGCGGCGTCTTGAGGTCATGGGCGATGTTGGCGCTCACCTCGCGCATGCCGTCTACCAAGGCCGACAGGCGCTCGAGCGCGGCATTCACCTGGGCGGAGACGGCGTCGATGTCGTCGCCGCTGCCGATCAGCGGGATGCGGGCGTCGAGCCGGCCATGCGAGACGTCCACCATGGTGCTGGCGATGCCATCGAGGCGCCGCTGGACACGCGAGGCGAGCACGGCGCCGCCGCCGATCGCCAGAACGGTGATGACGAGCGTAGCCCAGCCGAAGCTCATCAGCACGATCCTTTCGAGATCCTCGGTTTCCGAAAGCGAGAAGGCGACGGTCAAATTGTTGTCGCCGACCGTGCCCGAATAGGCGCGGTATTCGGTACCTGGCGGCACGCCCGGCAAGTCGGCTGCGAACATGGAAAACCCATCCGGCAGGCCGGAGGCGGTGAAATCGCCGGCGAGGCGGTTGCCGGCCTTATCGGTGAGGGAAAAGATCTGGTCCTTGTCCTGGCTGAACTGGGCATGGTCCCTGACGGTGGAGACGAGATCCTCCTCGTCGCTCTCGGCATGGGTCGCGGCGATCAGCGAGTAGGTCTCCTTGATCGACTGATCGAGCTGCCTGGCGAGCGAGGCACTCATCAGTTGATAGACGACCGCGCCGGACAGGATGAAGGCAAGCAGGAACAGGAAAGCGAAGGTCAGCGCCAGCCTGAACGGCGTGCTGCGCAGCAGGCTGGAGCGCCTATCGCTCATGCGCGCGCGAAGGCGCTTGGTCGCCCGGCAATCGCGGATGCGGGATCAGGCCGGAACATGCAGGCTGTAGCCGGTGTTGCGCACCGTATGGATCAGCGGCACGTCGAAGGGCCTGTCGACCTTGGCCCTCAGCCGGCTGATATGCGTCTCGACGACGCTGGTCTTGGGATCGAAGTGAAAATCCCAGACGCGCTCCAGCAGCATGGTGCGGGTGATGACGCGCCCCTCGCCGCGCATCAGCACCTCAAGCAGGCTGAACTCGCGCGGCTGCAGGTCGATCGGCTGACCCTGTCTGGTCACGCGGCGCTGGATCAGGTCCATTTCGAGGTCGGCGACTCGCAGCGCCGTCTTCTGCTCCTGCGCCGCCGGCCGGCGGCCAAGCGCATGAATGCGGGCAAGCAGCTCCGAAAAGGCGAAGGGCTTGACCAGATAGTCGTCGCCGCCCGCCTCCAGGCCCTCGACGCGGTCGTCGACGCCGCCGATCGAGGTGAGGAAGATAGCCGGCGTATGGATGCCGGCGGCGCGCACGGCCTTGATCATCGACAGGCCGTCGAGGCCGGGAACCATGCGGTCGGCGACGATCACGTCATAGGCGTTGCGGGTCGCGGCGAAGAGGCCGTCATGGCCGTCGCGCAAAAGATCGCAGACATGGCCGGCCTCGGTCAGCCCGCGGACGATATAGTCGGCGGTTCTCGGATCGTCCTCAACAAGCAGAAGTCGCATCGCCCCGTGCTGTCCTTGCCGCAACCTCGCCGGCATGGCGGCGCCGGCCGGCTCTTTCCTGGCTGGTTCTCCAGGATATGATGCCGAAACGCGTGAAGCGGCTCTCGGGCGGCATCATGCCCCATCTCGTCGTCTCGGCGCAATTCCGGACGGATTGCACCAACCATCTGCTTTACGCATTCGGGGACCGAAGACCGCTACACATTTTTGCGAGACGGCTGGTTCAGGGATCGCGCTCAGTCGAGCAGGGCCTGCTCGTCCTCGTCGATCAGGCTCTTCAGCGTCATATAAAGAACGATGACCACGATAGAGCCGAGGAAGGTCAGGCTGGTGAAAGTGGTGCCGAAGCCCATGCCGCCATATTCGACCGGCCGCGCCAGCAGGTCGCCGAAGGAGGCGCCGAACGGTCGGGTCAGGATATAGGCGAGCCAGAAGGCGAGGATGGCATTCAGGCCGAGGACGAAATAGCCAAAGGCGATCGCCGCGATGACGCCGCCAAAGATAAGGCCAGTGGCGAGATAGCCAAGGTCGAAGCGCTCGGCGACCAGATCGCCGGCGGCGGTGCCGAGCGAGAAGGTGAACAGGATCGCCAGCCAGTAGAAGATCTCGCGCCGGGTGGTGAAGACGGTGTGGATCGACAGGGTCTTCTCACTGGCGTACCAGGCGATGAAGGTCAGGGCGAGGGCGACCGAGAAGATGATGGTCGTCGTCTCCAGCCGCACGCCGAAATTGTCGACGAGGTTGTCGGTGACCAGGGTGCCGACGACGCTGGTCAGGACGACCGCCAGCCAGTAGGCCCAGGGCACGTAACGCTTCTGCGCGAATTGCAGGACAAGCGCGACAATGAGAATGCCGCTCATGATCAGCGACGTGACGATAAGGCCGAGCCCGAGATTGACGGCCAGATAGTCCGCCGCCGTCTCGCCCATGGTCACCGCCAGGACCTTGATCAGCCAGAAATCGAGGGTGACGTCCGGGACCCGGTTCAATTCGAACCCGTATTCGTTGGCTGTCATGGTCATGGCTATGGCTGTCATCCTGTAAGGGCCGGTCGTCGGCGCTCTGTTCAAGCCGACAACCCGTGGCAATCAGGCTAGACGCGTAAATTCACCGCGGCCTGTCCGCATCCTTACAAATTCGTAAGGACGGCCAAAAACATTCGCCGGGTCTCGTCATCGCCCGGCGGAAGCGCTAGAGAAAGCCCGGCGTCCGTCTCGGCGCCGCAGCGGTGAGAAAGAATGGCCTCCCTCAAAGCGGCGCCGAAAGCGTTCGACCAGCACAAGCGCCTGATCTTCGTGCAGGTGGCAGCCGTGCTTGCCGTCATCCTGCTTCTCTTCAGCAGACCGGCGCTGGCCGAAGGATCGAACGGACATGAATCGCTGGAGACGATCGGCTTCGCGATGGTGCTGGCCTGCTTCCTGGGCCGGCTGTGGAGCATCCTTTTCGTCGGCGGCAGGAAGAATGACGAGCTGATCGTGTCCGGTCCGTTCTCGATGACCCGGAACCCACTCTATTTCTTCTCGACCGTCGGCGCGGTCGGTATCGGGCTGATGTTTGGCTCGGTGCTGGCGGCCGCGATGCTCGGCCTGGCGAGCTTCCTCGTCTTTCGGTTCACCGCGCGCAAGGAGGCCGCGTATCTTGCCGGCAAGTTCGGCGCGGCTTACGCGGCCTATGCCGAACGCACGCCGTCCTTCTGGCCGAACCCGCTGCTCTACCGCGACGAGGCGCAGTGGCTGTTTTCGACGGGCGCGCTGAGGAACACGTTCCGCGACGGGCTCTATTTCCTGGCTCTGTTTCCGGTGATCGAGGCGGTCGAGTATTTCCGCCTCAGCGGCCACCTGCCGACGCTTTTTACGGTCTATTAGTTGCCCGGCACGGAACGACCGGCGGCTATGTTTGCTTGGCAGGCGGCATAGGCTGCAGATTGGCCGAAGCGCCTATCGCGATCGTCATCCTATGGCGGAGCAAGGAGCGAAGCGACGCGCGCAGACCATAGGATCCATGCCGTGACGTCGAGGCGTTGCCACGGTGCAGAATTCTGCGCCGCTGCGTTCCTTGGCCAAGGTCACGGAATGGATCCTCGGGTCTGCGCTCCGCTTCGCGTCGCTCCGCCCGTGGATGACGAGGGGCTTCGCCGATCTTCAGCGGTTGCGAGGCTTCACGGATTGAACGCCGGTCAACGCGCCCTGTCGCGCGCGGCGCGGCGCGTACTCTCCAGGATAATTGCCAAACAGCCGGCGAGAAGCAGTAGGCCGCCGACGAGCGGCGGCAGCCTCAGGAGTTTCACCGCGGCGGTGACGAGCGCGATCAGGATCAGCGCCAGCAGGGCCAGATTGCCGTCGTCGACGAACATGCCGACGAGTTCCTTGAAGACGAGACGGATCATCGAGCAACTCCCGTAGTAGGCGCCGGGTAAGCGCCGCGCAGCCAGCGCATAATGGCGAAGGATGCGGCGGCAGTGACGGCGAAGATGGCGAGCAGAGCGAGGTCGGCGCCCGGCCACTCGGCGCCGAGGCCTTCGCCGGTCCACAACACGCCGAAGCTGGTCAGCATCAGCCCGACGACGAATTTCAGCGAATTCTCGGGCACGCGCGCCAGGGGCCGGTGCACGGCAAGGCCGATCAGCATCACCAGCACGAAGGCCGCCAGCGCGCCAAGGCCGGCATAAAGCGTCTGGCCATGCGCGGCGCCGACGGCAATGACGATGAACACCACTTCGACGCCCTCGAGCAGCACCGCCTTGAACGACGCGACGGCGGCCAGATAGTCGGCACGGCGGTCGCCGGCCTGCCGCCGCAACATCGCGGTCTCCTTGGAAAAGGCCTGCTCCTCGTCATGCAGCGCGATCACGCCGACGCTGCGCAGGATCGCCTTCCGCAGCCAGCGCATGCCGAACAGGATCAGGAGCACGCCGACCACGAATTGCAGGACCGCGATGGGGACGAGCGCCAGCAGCGGGCCGAAAATAAGCACCAGCGCCGCAAGCAGGGCGAGCGCAAGTGCTGCGCCCGTCAGCGCGGGGCGCCAGCCGCGCGTCACCCCGACGGCAAGCACGATGGTGAAGGCTTCGACGACCTCGACGAAGGACGCCAGGAAAGAGGCCGTCACGGTGGAAAGTATCGGTGTCAGGCCATGCATGAAGCTTTTGTCCAATGCTGGGGAATCATCGGCTGGTGGGAACGATACAGCGCACGAGAGGCGGCGAGAATGCCGGAGGTGATCGCAGGGGCCGATCGGCGCGCTGGCACCGGCCTGCGCCACATGTGCCGTGGTTTGATCGCGCTCCGAGGCGAGAGTGGGACCGGACATTTCGAAGACTCATTGACGGTCTGTATCCGTTCGGTGTCCGTTGTATCGCGGCGCTGCCCTGGCTATCTGCGGGAGCAACAAGGCATTTGAGCGGCCGACGAGCCGCTCCAGCAGGAACGGAGCACATGAAGAAGATCGGATTTCTGTCCTTCGGGCATTGGTCGCCCTCGCCGCAATCGGGCACGCGCTCGGGCGCCGATGCGCTGCTGCAGTCGATCGACCTCGCGGTCGCGGCCGAGGAGCTCGGCGCCGACGGCGCCTACTACCGCGTCCACCATTTTGCCCGGCAGCTTGCCTCGCCGTTTCCGCTGCTGGCCGCCGCTGGCGCCAAGACCAAGCGGATCGAGCTCGGCACCGCCGTCATCGACATGCGCTACGAGAACCCGCTTTACATGGCCGAGGATGCGGGCGCCGCGGACCTGATCGCCGGCGGGCGCTTGCAGCTGGGCATCAGCCGCGGCTCGCCCGAGCAGGTGATCGATGGCTGGCGCTATTTCGGCTACGTGCCGCAAGAGGGCAAGAGCGACGCCGACATGGCGCGGAATCACGCCGAAATCTTCCTCGACCTGTTGCGCGGAGAAGGCTTTGCCCAGCCCAATCCGCGCCCGATGTTCCCCAATCCGCCCGGCCTGCTCAGGCTCGAGCCCTTCTCGGCCGGCCTGCGCGATCGCATCTGGTGGGGCGCGGCCACCGACGCCACCGCCGTCTGGGCGGCCAAGCTCGGCATGAACCTGCAGAGCTCGACGCTGAAATTCGACGAGAGCGGCGAGCCGCTGCATGTCCAGCAGGCCAAGCAGATCAGAGCCTATCGCGCCGCCTGGAAGGAAGCCGGCCACGCGCGGGAGCCGCGCGTCTCGGTCAGCCGCAGCATCTTTGCCCTCGTCAACGACATGGACCGCGCCTATTTCGGCGGCAGCGAGGGCGAGGACCATTTTGGCTATATCGAGCCCGAGAAGCGCGCCGTGTTCGGCCGCACCTATGCCGCCGAACCGGACGTACTGGTCGAGCAGCTCAGGGAGGACGAGGCGATCGCCGAGGCCGACACGCTGCTGCTCACCGTACCCAATCAGCTTGGCGTCGACTACAACGCCCATGTCATCGAGTCGATCCTGAAGCACGTCGCGCCGGCGCTGGGCTGGCGGTGACGGCGGTTGGGCGGTGGTATCATGCCGGCGATGATGATCAACATTTGACTCTATGACAGGCCTGCGGGCGCCAAACCGCCGGCGTTAGCGCCGCCCCTCATCCCCTGCCGGGAACTTCTCCCCGTATAGTGACGGGGAGAAGGCGCTGGCAGCGGCCGGGTGCTTGTTCTGCAGCGCTGGCGATTGGCGAAACCATTCGCGGCAGCGTCTTTCTCCCTGTCACTATACGGGGAGAAATGTCCGGCTATTCGAAGCGACAATGGCCCACCCTTTGCGTCGGCCGGCGTCACAGGGCTGACGCCGCTGGCAGTGCGCTTCATTAAGCTCGGCATCGCCCTGGAGCGCATCCAGCCAGGCAAGCCGCAGCAGAACGGGCGCCATGAGCGTTTCCATCTGACCATGCTGCCGATGGCCGATGCACCGAAGGCTGACAAAGCGGCTCAAGCCAGGGCCTTCGAGGACTTCCGGCGCAGCTACAATGAGGAGCGTCCGCACGAGGCGCTGGGCATGGACACCCCGGCACAGCATTACCGCCCCTCGACCCGACCGATGCCGAAGACAGCCCCTGAACCCGATTATCCGACCGAGGCAGCGGTGCGCGGCGTGCGCCAGAACGGCGCGGTCAAATGGCGGGGCACCGAGATCTATGTCTCGGCCACGTTGGCCGGCGAACCGATTGCCATTGAAGAGACCGAGGATGGCGAGTGGACGATGCGCTTCCACACCCATCCGCTCGGCTTCATCGATGAGAAGCACATGAAACTGGTTCGCCGCAGCGCCGCGCCAAGCCGACCGCTTGGCGCTGCGGCGACCGCATCATAGGGAGAGAAAACTGTTACCTATGTATCCGGTTCAAAGTGTTACCCATCTATCCGCTGGACACGGCAGGACAATGAGGGGCGGCGCCGGCCTCTCAGGCACAGGCGCAGGCAGCACTTCAAATGATGCCTCGGCAGCTGCTTCCCGATATTGACACTCGCCAAAACTGCGGCTTCCTTATGCGTAATCGGTTGCGTAACCGATTGCGGAGTGAACGGAAGGCTCGGGCATCGGCTGTGGCGGTTTGGCGTCAACGACAATTACCTTGTCGTCGTGCCTGCCGTAATCCTAGACGCGTCCCGCGTAAGTGCAGAAGATCCGCCTGATCGATTCCAGTAGGGTGCGTAGCGGTTTTCAGTCCGGGAATTGCGCAGGAAGATGGAGCGGGTTAGCGATTCCACGCTAAAGCGCTCTCGGAAGCTACCGGGACCAGGGCTCATGACGACCATTGCCGATGTCGCGCGCTATGCCGGGGTGTCCGTCGCAACGGTCTCGCATGTGATGAACCATACCCGCCATGTCGAACCGGAAACGGCCGAGCGCGTGCGCGCCGCGATCACGGCGCTGCGCTACAGCCCGAACTCGGTGGCGCGGAGTCTGCGGCGCGGCGAGACCAAGACCATCGGCCTGCTGCTGCCCGACAATTCCAACCCGTTCTTCGCCAGCGTCGCTCGGCAGATCGAGGATGCCGGCTTCCTCTCCGGCTACACGGTTATCCTGTGCAACTCCGACGGCAACGCCGCAAAGGAGGAGCGCTACCTCTCGGTGCTGATGGCCAAGCAGATCGACGGGCTGATCTTCGCCGGCTCGTCCGATCATGCGCGGGTGTTCGCCCGCCTGCTGCCCAGCATGCCGGCTGTGCTGCTCGACCGCGAGATCCAGTCGGTCAATGTCGATTCGGTGCTGGTCGACCATGACCATGGCGGCTATCTCGCCGGCAAATATCTGGCCGGGCTCGGGCATGAAAAGATCGGTGTCATCGGCGGCCCGCGCGATTCCAGCTCCAGCCCGGCCCGCCTGCGCGGTTTCGCGCGCGCGCTCGACGAGGCGGGCCTCGAGCTGCCGGCCTCGTCGGTCGTAGATTCCGACTATCATTTCGCCGGCGGGCGCCTGGCGATGGAGCAGCTGATGGCGCAGGCGCCGGACATCACGGCGGTGTTCGCCTGCAACGACCTGATGGCGATGGGCGCGGTCACGGCGCTGCGCTCGCGCGGATTGCGGGTTCCCGACGATATCTCGATGGTCGGGTTCGACGACATCCCCTATGCCGTCACCACCTGGCCGCCGCTGACGACGATCGCGCAGCCGGTCGAAAAGATCGGCACGCGCGCGGTGAGCCTGCTGCTCGAGAGGCTGGGTGAGCCGGAAGCGCCTTCCAGACGCGAAGTGCTGGCGCCGGTGCTGGTCGAGCGGGAAAGCTGCGCGGCCTTGCGTCGGTAGCGCTGGCAATCATCAGCGCTGGCGCCGCCCCCTCATCCGGCCGCTGCGCGGCCACCTTCTCCCCGCTGGGGAGAAGAGGCTGGCGCCAACGTCGGCAATCTCCTCTCCCCTCGGGGAGAGGTCAGCCGAGCGAAGCGGAGGCTGGGTGAGGGGGAGCGCCCTTCGCGATTTCCAGATGTTCAAAAGCCCTTACGCCGCCGGCTGCATGGCGGCCCTCTCCAGCATGCCGAATAGGTCGCGCGGCTCGTCCGGGTCGGCGAGCAGGTCGAGTTCCTCATAGAGGCCGGTGGCCTGGAGCTGGTCGCGGACGTAGCGCAGCGCTGAAAAATCCTCGGTGGCGAAGCCGACGGAATCGAACAGCGTGATCTGTTCGGGCGCCTTGCGGCCTTTAGCCTTCCCGGTCATCACCTGCCACAGCTCGGTCACCGGATGGTCGGCGTCGAGTTGCTGGATCTCGCCCTCGATGCGCGTCTGCGGCGGGAACTCGACGAAGATGTCGGAGCGCAGAAGGATGTCGCGATGGAGTTCCGTCTTGCCGGGGCAGTCGCCGCCGACGGCGTTGATGTGGACGCCGGAGCCGACCATGTTGTCGGTGAGGATGGTTGCGTACTGCTTGTCGGCGGTCACCGTGGTGATGATGTCGACACCTTCCACCGCGTCCTGCCCGGTTGCGCAGATGGTGATGTCAAAACCCTTGGTCGCCAGGTTGCGGGCGCATTTTTCGGACGCCGAACGATCGATGTCGTAGAGCCGCAGCCGGTCGATGCCGAGCAACGCCTTGAAGGCGATGGCCTGGAACTCGGACTGGGCGCCGTTGCCGATGATGGCCATGGTGCGCGCGCCCTTTGGGGCCAGGTATTTGGCGGCGACGGCCGAGGTGGCGGCGGTGCGCAGTGCCGTCAGGATGGTCATTTCGGTGAGCAGCATCGGATAGCCGGAGCCGACATCGGCGAGCACGCCGAAGGCGGTGACGGTCTGGCGGCCCTCGCGCATGTTCTTCGGATGGCCGTTGACATATTTGAAGCCGTACATCTTGCCGTCGCTGGTCGGCATCAGCTCAATGACGCCGTCATGGCTGTGCGAGGCGATGCGCGGCGTCTTGTCGAACAGCTCCCAGCGCCGGAAATCCTCCTCGATATAGGCGGCGAGCTCGGTGAGGAAGCGCTCGACGCCGATGGCGAGCACCAGCTTCATCATGCGGTCGACGCTGACGAAGGGAACGATGGCGAGGCGCGAAGGCTGGGTCATGCTCAGAGGCTCCCGGAATGGCTGCGGGTTGGGCGGTCCATGATGCGGCGGCCCATCAGGCTGGCGGTGAGGTCGACCATCAGGGTCGCGGTGCGGCCGCGCTCGTCGAGGAACGGGTTCAATTCGACCAGGTCGAGGCTGGAGACGAGGCAGCTGTCGGACAGCATCTCCATCACCAGATGCGCTTCGCGAAAAGTGGCGCCGCCGGGAACGGTGGTGCCGACGGCCGGCGCGATCGACGGGTCGAGGAAGTCGACGTCGAGGCTGACATGCAAGAGCCCGTTCTCCTTCTCGACGCGGGCGAGGAAAGCGCGCAGCAAGGGCGCGATGCCGTGCTCGTCGATGGCGCGCATGTCGTGCACGGTGACGCCGGCTTCAGCGAGCGCGCGGCGCTCGGCTGGATCGACGCTGCGCAGGCCTATGGCGCAGATGCGGGCCGGGTCGACCGCTTGCGGCAGATCCGGGAAATAGCCCTGAAAACCGGCCTGCCCGCTGGCATAGGCGAGCGGCACGCCATGCAGATTGCCGCTGGTGGTGGTGTCGAGCGTGTGGAAATCGGGATGCGCGTCGAGCCACAGCACGAAGAGCGGCCGGCCGCGTTTGGCGGCGCGGCGCGCCACGCCGGACACCGTGCCGGCGGAGATCGAATGGTCGCCGCCGAGGAAGATCGGCACGGCATCCCTGGAAGCGGCGTAGGCGGTTTCGGCGATCGCGGCGGTCCAGGCGGAGATCTCCGGCAGCGCCTTCAGCGCGAGGTTGCCGTGCACCACCGGGCGCGCCGCGGCCTTCTCGACCGCGCCCCAGTCCTCGACCTCATGGCCAAGCTCGGCCAGCACCGAGACGAGGCCTGCTGTGCGCAGCGCGCTCGGCCCCATCTCGCATCCCATCCTGCCCGCGCCGTCCTGCACCGGCGCGCCGACGATCCTGCAGCGCATGATTTTTTCAGCCCTTACGATTGATTGGCTGATTGGATCATCAGGCGCTGGCGGTTTGAACAGGCGAAATTGGCATTTCGAGAAGAATGATCTATCATTCTGCACATCCAACTTGACCAAGATGAGCAATCATGGACGCGCTCGACGAAAGACTGGTCACGCTTCTGCGGCATGATGCGCGGCGCAGCGTCTCCGATCTCGCCATCGATCTCGGCGTCTCGCGCGCCACGGTTCGGGCGCGCATGGAGCGGCTGGAAAAGTCCGGCGAGATCATCGGCTACACGGTGGTGCTGCGCGCCGACGCGGTCGATCAGAGGATACGCGGCGTGATGATGATCGAGATCGAGGGCCATGCCGCCGACCGCGTCATCCGGGCGCTCGGCGGCCTTCCCGAGGTTTCCACCATTCACACCACCAACGGCCGCTGGGACCTCGTGGTGGAGCTCGGTACCGCCTCGCTCACTGATTTCGACGCCGTGCTGCGCCGGATAAGGCTGATCCCCGGGATCACGGGCAGCGAGACCAGCCTGCTGCTGGCGACGCCGCGGACGACAAGGGCGCGGCTGGCATAACAGGTCCATGAGTCTCGGGACGATCGGCGGTCCGTGGGCGTTATCTCCGCCTTGGCTGGGTGGGAACGCGACGGCCCCGGTGTGAGGCCCGGCAGGGCTCGATCACACCGGCAGCCGCATTGCGGGGGGAGCGCTCGGGTCGTCAGCCGTTCGGATAGTAGCCGCCATCGCCGCCGCTGCCGATATAGGTCCCTTGGCCGGAGGCATTCTGAAGCCGCTGATCCAACTCGTTGATCTGCCCGATCGCCGAACGGCCTCGGGTGGGCTGGATGGCGTCCGCCTGCCGCATCAGGTCGCGGGCTTGATCCTGTGTGATCTTGCCGGCCTGCCTGGCCTCGCGGATACCTTGTTTCACGCCAAGCAGCTGCTGCGTCGCAACTCTCGCTTCCGGGTCCGCCGGCACCGATGCCGTGGTTGTGGTGTCGACCGCCGCTCTATGGTGGCGGTGCACGGCATAGGCGCTCGAAAGCGGTATGGCCGCGAAGATCGAGGCGGCCGCAATGATCTTTGGGATGAAAGAACGCATGATGACATCTCCTCGGGATGGAGGAAGCGGGAAACCCGCTTTCCAAAACGGGCCGTCCAGTCGCGTCGTGTCGCGGTGCAGGCCACTCACCGCCGGCGGTTCTCGGCCCCCGGAAGGAGATATGGAAGCCGGCACAACGTTGAAATGCGTTGGCACGCAAATGTTATCCGATGTGATCTGGGGTTGAGTCGCGGTGCCGCGACCTGGCGTTCTCAGGCGACGCTGGCGAAGGGAACCGGCGAATCGACAACCTGCCCGCCAATTCCCGCATTGGCCTGGTCGGCCAGATCCTCGGCTTCGCCACGCGTCAGCCCGATCAGCACCCGGCCGTCCATCTCCGCCGGGAGGTCGAGAGCCAGATCATGGACAAGCCAGTCGTCACACGGGTCCTGTATCGCTGCGAACCTCATCGGCGCTCCCTCGGTCGGCGCATCTAAACCTCCGACGAGTCCGATCGTTCCGGATCGGAACGGCAGAATACCGATAAATGGTTGCAATGCCGGCGAAGTGGCTGCGGCGCCGATTGATCTGCCTGTCCGGCAAGCCGCTCCGCCTCCTCGCGGCTCAGGCCGAGCAACAATATGTCCCCAACCTGCGCCGGATAACCCGAAAGCAGGTCATATACCATCCATTGGCCGCACGGATCCCGTAAGGCTGTGAACCTCATGGCCGACGTTCTTTGATCTAGTATGCCCCAACGCAACGACTGGCGGGAACTGCGCCCCGCGAAAATGCCCGGCCGGATTTAGTTCCGGCACTTTCACTCAACATATAGTTGTCAGGCGCCCGGCAAAAGAGGCTCTACAGTCCCTTCGGCATGCGACCCAAGTCTGATGGGCGGCGGATACTTCCCGGATGACCAGCGCCAACTGCGGCGGCAGATGTCGTCACTTCCCCGGCAATCCGGGCGCGCTCCGAAGGTCAAGAAGATCAAAATGGTCCAGACGCGAAAAAGCCGCGGTGGTCCGCGGCTTTTCGTTTGCTTAATCCTCGGTGGAGGAAACTGGAGCGGGTGAGGCGATTCGAACGCCCGACCCCAACCTTGGCAAGGTTGTGCTCTACCCCTGAGCTACACCCGCTCGCGCGGCCTTGGGCCGCTAGCCGCGCCTATATGGCCGAAGAGCGCGGCGATTGCAACAGGGAAATGACGGTCTTTTTGGAGGGAATTTCTTCGTGCGGCGAGATCCGCTTCGAAAGCGTCGAAACGGCGCGGAACCGGGGCGATCGCCAATCCGCGCACAAAGCTTCCGCGCGGCTTTCCCGGAATTGCCCCGCGGCCTTGCCCCGATGGCATTGTTGGCCGTAAACGGCATGAGCCCTATTCGATCGCGCGAGGACCGATGCCGAAGACCGAAGCCGAGCTCAACGAATTTCTTGCCGATCTCGGCATTTCCGTCTCGACGGTCAGGCACCCGCCGCTGTTCACCGTCGCCGATTCGCAAGGCCTGCGCGGCGAGATTCCCGGCGGCCACACCAAGAACCTGTTCCTCAAGGACAAGAAGGACAATTATTTCCTCGTCACCGTCGGCGAGGAAGCCGTCGTCGACCTGAAGCAGATCCATCACCTGATCGGCGCCGCCAGCCGGGTGTCGTTCAGCAAGCCCGAGATGCTGATGGAGCTGCTCGGCGTCATCCCCGGCGCGGTCACCGTCTTCGGCCTGATCAACGACAGGGAAGGGAAGGTCAAGGTGGTGCTCGACCAGGAATTGATGAGCCACGACGTCATCAACGGCCACCCGCTGACCAATGAGGCGACGACCTCGATCGCCGCCGCCGATCTGATCAGATTCGTCGAGGCAACCGGCCACGATCCTGTTATCCTGAAAGTCTCACAATCTTGAAAGTCAGGGCTTGATCGCCACATGGAAGGCGGTTCCAAAATCCGACAATGACGCGCCTGAAAGCGCGACCGAAAGGGCGACATGATGAGCGACAACAATCCGTATAGCGGCGCGTTCGGCGGCAATGGCGGCCAGTACGCCCAGACGGTGCAATATGGCGGCGGCGACCGCCCCAAGGTCTCGCTGGGCGAGGCGCCGGCGGCGGCCGACCTGATCAAGGACACCACCACCGCGACTTTCGCCGCCGACGTCATCCAGGAATCGCGGCGCCAGCCGGTGCTGGTCGACTTCTGGGCGCCATGGTGCGGGCCGTGCAAGCAGCTGACGCCGCAGCTGGAAAAGGCGGTGCAGGCAGCCGGCGGCAAGGTCAAGCTGGTCAAGATGAACATCGACGACCACCCCTCGATCGCCGGCCAGCTCGGCATCCAGTCGATCCCCGCGGTCATCGCCTTCAAGGACGGCCAGCCGGTCGACGGCTTCATGGGCGCCATTCCCGAAAGCCAGATCAACCAATTCATCCAGAAGGTCGGCGGCAAGGGCGGCGGCGCGCCGCAGATCGCCGACGCGCTGGCCGCTGCCGCCGAGGCGCGCACGGCCGGCGACGTGCAGACCGCGGCCGACATCTATGACGCGATCCTCGAGCAGGCGCCGGAGACGCTGGAGGCGATCGCCGGCTTGGGCGAGATCCTGTTCGATGCCGGCGACACGGAAGGCGCCGAGGCGGTGCTTGCCCGGGCGCCCGAGGACAAGAAGGACGCGCCGGCGCTGGCGGCGCTGCACGCCAAGATGACGCTGGCGGCGGAAGCGGCCGCGCTCGGCAATCCGGCCGAATTCGAGCGCCGGCTCGCCGCCAACCCGGCAGACCATCAGGCGCGCTTCGACCTGGCGATGATCCAGAACGCGCGCGGCGATCGCAATGCGGCCGCCGACAATCTGCTGGCGATCGTCAAGGCCGACCGCAGCTGGAACGACGACGGTGCCAGGGCGCAGCTGCTGAAGTTGTTCGAGGCCTGGGGAATGACCGACGAGGCAACGCTGGCGGCGCGCCGCAAGCTGTCGTCGCTGCTGTTCTCGTAGAGCATTTTGGCGTTTCACAGAAACGCGAAACGCCCTAGGTATTTGTTCTGACGCAATTCCGGACGAAGGCCGCTGCGCACTTGTCCCGGAATAGCGCTCAAAGCGCGTCGCGATCTTCCAGATTCGCTCCATGCGCTTTAGGTTTTGATTTTACGCATGTGTTTATCCCGTTCCCACTTTCGGGAGACATGCTTTGAAGTTTTTTGCCGGCTGTCGCGGCCGGCAGGCTTGAGCGGAGGAGTGCCAGCGCCAGATAAGGGCTGTGCCGATCAAGAGGGTGCGAGAGGAGATTGCAGGGTGATGCGCTTGCCGGCGTTGCTTCGGGAGGGTTGCGGTGCGCGTTGGTAACGCACTCTACCGGCTGGCCAAGGATCTGCCGCCGGCAATCCCGGTGTTTCCGCTCGCCGGCGCGCTGCTGCTGCCCGGCGGCCGCATGCCGCTCAACATCTTCGAGCCACGCTATCTGCAGATGATCGACCAGGCGATGGCCGGCTCGCGGCTGATCGGCATGATACAGCCGAGCCTCGACGGCGCATTGCGCGACGACGGCGAGCCGGAGCTGTGCAGCGTCGGTTGCGCCGGGCGCATCATCTCGCTGGCCGAGACGGGCGACGGCCGCTACCTGATCTCGCTGCAGGGCGTGTGCCGGTTCCGCATCGTGCAGGAGCTCGCGGCGAAGGCGCCGTTCCGGCAGTGCAAGATCATGCCGTTCCTGGCTGATCTCGAGGAGGACCCGGCCGCCGCCGAGATCGACCGGCCGGCGCTGCTCAAGGCGTTTCGCGCCTATCTGCAGGCCAACGACCTCGAGGCCGATTGGGAAAGCGTCAGCCGCGCCGAAAACGGCATGCTGGTCAACGCGCTGTCGATGATGGCGCCCTACGGGCCGGCCGAGAAACAGGCGCTCCTGGAAGCGCCGGACCTCAAGACGCGCGCCGAAACGCTGATCGCCATCACCGAGATGACGCTGGCGCGCGAGGATGACGAGTTTGGGTCCAGTCTACAATAAGTGTATTGATATTCAGGTGAGCCCGGCCTGCGAACGGCGGCTTCCTGCGCTTCCGGTGCTCACGTACTTCAAGTACGCTCCGCTCCGGTTCTCGGAATCCACCGTTCTCGACTCGGCCTGACCTGAATCTCAACACACTTAGGGCCGGGGGAATTGGACAATGGAAAAGTGCGATGCCAGCGGACGGACGTGACGGACGAAAAGCCGAGGTCGACCCGAAGCTGCTGGAACTGCTGGCCTGCCCGCTGACCAAGGGGCCGCTGACCTGGGATCCGGAGCGCAGCGAGCTGGTCTCGCGCGTGGCGAAGCTCGCCTATCCGGTGCGCGACGGCATACCGATCATGCTGCCTTCGGAGGCGCGCACGATCTCGGCCGAGGACATGCTGGCGCCGCCAACGCCGCGGCTCGGCGGGCCTTCGTAGATTTCACCCCCGCCGCCACTTCCGAAAGAATGCCGCGAACTTTCGAGGCTGGCAGGACGACCCCTCCTGTCGTCATCCCAGGGCGGAGCAGCCGCGAAGCGGCGTCGCGGAGACCCTGGGATCCATGCCGTGACGCTAGCTACGAAGTGCAACGGAGCAGAATTCTGCACCGTAGCGGCGCTCGCGGGTAACGGCATGGATCCTCTGGTCTGCGCTGCGTCGCTTCGCTCCTTGCTTCGCCCAGGATGACGAAGGCGTTTTTCACTCCCGCCGCGTTCCCTGTTGTGCTGGAAATCGCCTCACTGAAAATTGCGCCCTTTCGGCATGACCTGTTGTGCGGCACCCGACAGGGCTTCAAGATTCTGATGGACCGGCAGGCCACCGCTTGCGTCGGCCTTTGATCCAACCGGCCGTTCGGCGGACTCGATGACCGGGCGATTGGCGGACTCCAGCAGCACGCTCAGCCAGGAGGTCAAATCCTCGATCCTGTCGGCGACGATGTGAATGACGTTTGATTCATGCTGCAGCTTGCCGGTGACGCGGATGAAGCGGGCGCCCATCACCACCGGGCGGAAGCGGTCGAAGACGCGCGGCCAGATGATGACGTTGGCGATCGATTTTTCGTCCTCCAGCGTAAGGAAGATGGCGTTGCCCTTGCCCGGCCGCTGGCGGACCAGCACGAGGCCGGCGACGGAGACGCGGCGGCCGTCGCGCACCGACGGCAGCTGGGCGTTGGGGGTGATGCCGGCGTGGGTAAGCCTTTCACGCAAGAAGGCGACGGGGTGCTCCTTCAGCGACAGGCCGAGCGAGCGGTAGTCATGCACGACATGCTCGCCGAGCGGCATTTTCGGCAGTTTCGTTTCCGGCTCCAGCTCGCGCAGGCGAAGCGACGGCTGGTCGAACAGCGGCAGCTTCTCGGCGGCGCTCCTGCCGTCTAGCGCCCGGACTTCCCAGAGCGCGGCGCGGCGGTCCAGGCCGATCGAGCGGAACGCGTCGGCCTCAGCCAGTCTTTCGATCTCGCCGACATCGAGGCCGGAGCGCAGCCAGACATCCCTGACCGATCGATAGCCGCTACCGCGCTGCGCGACTAATATATCCATGCGCTCCTCCGACAGGCCCTTGATCTGGCGAAAGCCGAGGCGAACGGCATGCGCTGTCTCGATGACGTCGCGCATCGAGGCGTGGCGCTCGAGGATGCGGGACGGATCGAAGGCGGTGGCCTCCAGGGTGCAGTCCCAGACGGAATGATTGATGTCGACCTCGCGCACCTCGACGCCATGGTCGCGCGCGTCGCGGACGAGCTGGGCGGGCTGGTAGAAACCCATCGGCTGCGCGTTCAGGATCGCGGCGCAGAAGACATCCGGGTAGAAGGTCTTGAACCAGCAGGAAGCGTAGACCAGGAGCGCGAAGGAGGCGGCGTGGCTTTCGGGAAAGCCGTACTCGCCAAAGCCCTCGATCTGCTTGAAGCAGCGCTCGGCGAACTCCTTGTCGTAGCCATTGCCGACCATGCCGTCGATCATGCGCTGGCGGTAATTGCCGATCGTGCCGGTGCGCTTGAAGGTCGCCATGGCGCGGCGCAGCTCGTCGGCCTCGCCCGGCCTGAAGCCGCCGGCGACGATGGCGATCTTCATCGCCTGTTCCTGGAAAAGCGGCACGCCCAGCGTCTTGCCGAGGATCTTCTTGAGCTCCAGGCTGGGGTAATGGACCGCCTCCTTGCCCTGCCGCCGACGCAGATAGGGGTGGACCATGTCGCCCTGGATCGGGCCGGGGCGCACGATCGCCACCTCGATGACGAGATCGTAGAAATTTTCCGGCTTGAGACGCGGCAGCATCGACATCTGCGCGCGCGACTCAATCTGGAAGACGCCGAGCGTGTCGGCCCTCTGGATCATGGCGTAGACGTCCTCATGCTCCTCGGGAAGAGTGGCGAGCACGTAAGGCCGTCCAAACGGATCCCGCGCCCCCGGATAATGGTCGGTGAGCAAGGTGAAGGCGCGCTTCAGGCAGGTCAGCATGCCGAGCGCCAGCACGTCGACCTTGAGGATCTTCACCGCGTCGAGATCGTCCTTGTCCCACTCGACCATCTTGCGCTCCTCCATCGCCGTCTTGACGATGGGGACGACCTCGTCGAGCCGGTCGCGGGTGATGACGAAGCCGCCGACATGCTGGGAAAGATGGCGGGGAAAGCCCATGATCTCGTTGGCGCGCTCCAGCACCTGGCGCGACAGCGGATCGGTGCGGTCGAGGCCGCCGGCATTGGCTTCCCTTTCGCCGAGCTCGGAGGTCGACCAGCCCCAGATGGTGCTGGACAGCGCGCTGCGGACATCCTCCGACAGGCCCATGGCCTTGGCCACCTCGCGCAGAGCGGAGCGGCCGCGATAGCTGATGACGGCGGCCGCAAGCGCCGTGCGCTTGGCGCTGTATTTGTCGTAAATATAGGCGATGACCTCGTCGCGCCGCTCATGCTCGAAGTCGACGTCGATGTCAGGCGGCTCGTTGCGCTCCTCCGAGATGAAGCGCTCGAAGAGTGTGTCGATGCGCTCGGGGCCGACTTCGGTGATGCCGATGCAGAAGCAGATGATCGAATTGGCGGCCGAGCCGCGGCCCTGGCAGAGGATGTCCTTGCTGCGGGCGAATTTGACGATGTCGTGGACGGTCAGGAAGTAGCGCGCATAGTTCAGCCGCTCGATCAGCGCGAGCTCGCTGTCGATGCGTTCCAGCACATATTCGGGAACGCCGGCCGGATAGCGCCTGACCGCCCCTTCGCGGGCCAGGCGCTCGAGCTCGGCCTGCGGCCCGAGGCCGGATTCGGTCGGCTCGTCCGGGTAGTTGTATTCGAGGTCGCTGAGCGAGAAGGTCAATTCGTCGGCGAAGCGCAGCGTCTCGGCCAGCGCTTCAGGGTGACGGCGGAAAAGGCGCGCCATCTCCAGCGGCGGCTTCAGATGGCGCTCGGCATTGGCGGTCAGCTCCAGCCCGACCTCGCAGACCGGCGTGTTGAGGCGGATCGCGGTCAGCACATCCTGCAGCGGGCGGCGCTCGGCGGTATGATAGAGCACGTCGTTGGTCGCCATCAGCGGGATACGCGCATGCTCGGCCATCGCCGCTGCCTGCTCGATGCGGAAGCGGTCATTGCCGCCATAATCCGGCGCCACGGCCAATCGGAGCGCCGCGCCGAAGCGATCTTTAAGCCGGCTAATAAATTCCAGATTGCCTCCCGCGCCGCCGGACAGATTGGGCAGGATCGCCAGCGACATCCGATCGCCCCATTCGAGCAGGTCGTCGAGCTCGAGCAATGTCGCGCCCTTCTCGGTCTCGTCGCGCAGATTGGCTTGGGTCAGCATGCGGCACAGATGCCCCCAGCCCTGGCGGTCGCGGGGATAGGCGAGGATGTCCGGCGTGCCATCGCCGAACACTAGGCGGCAGCCGGGATGATAAGGCATCTTCTCCACCTTGGCCTGCTGCCAGGCGCGCACGACGCCGGCGACCGTATTCCTGTCGGCAAGCCCGATCGACGAAAAACCGTAGAATTTCGCCGTGACCACCAGCTCCTCGGGCTTGGAGGCGCCGCGCAGGAAGGAGAAATTCGAGCTTATGCCGAACTCGGCATAGGGGATGGCGGTCAGCGCGTTCATGCGAACACCCCATGCATATACCAGCGCGGCGAGGCGGCCTGGGGCGCGTTGCCGTAGAGACCCTGGCGGTAGAGCCAGTAGCGGCGTCCCTCGCTGTCCTCTATGCGATAATAGTCGCGGGTCGGCGCCTCTTCCTCGCCGGGCAGTTGCCGCCACCATTCGGCGGCGATGCGTTCCGGCCCCTCGGCGCGGGCGACGCGGTAGAGCGCGCGCCGCCAGCGGAAATTCATCGGCGGTCCTTCCGGGATCTCGGTCGCCGGCACCTCGACCGGCTCGGGCGAGCGGAACAGGCGCACCGGCCGCTCCGGCGGATAGATGGTCATCGGCGGGGCTGTTCGGGGTGGCGCCGCCCGCCCGGCCGCCGGCGCGCGCCTTTGCGGCGCTTCGGCGAAAGGCACGCTCTTGACGGCGCGCTCCGGCAGATGGCTCTCGACAACAACCGGCTTCAGCACGGCAGCCTCGCCGAGGCGGGCGCGGACGCGGTCGGCGAACAGCGCGATGTCGGCGTCATCATCCTCCGCCTCGCCGGTGAGGTTGCCCTGAACCAAGTCGAAGGCGGCGACCGACAGCACGGAAAGCCGCACGAGGTCGAAGCCGAAGCCGGCGTCGATATTCTGCTCCAACGCGGTGAGCCGCTCATGGAACAGTCTTTGGATCAGCCGCGGCTCGCGCATCGGGCGCGAGGTGCCGACGGCGATGCGGCTGACGGCGCCATCGACGCGAAAGAGAAGCAGCGCCAGCGTCCTTGCGCCTTCGCCGCGCCGTTCGAGGTCGGTCTTCAGGGCGACGGCAAGCCGGCTTATGAGCCGCTCGATGTCGTCGGTGAGCATGACCGGCTCGGCAAGATGGCGCTCGACCGAGAGCGGCGCGACGGGAAGGCGCGGCGACACGGCTTCGTCGAGGCGGCCGAGCGCCTGGTCGAGGCGCAAAAGCAGAGTGGCGCCGAAGCGGCGGGCGAGCGGCGCGCGCGGTGCCGCCATCACCGCGCCGGCGGTGCGCAGGCCTACACTTTCCAGGAGGGCGCGGGTCTCCGGCGCGATGCGCAGCGCCGACAAGGGCAGGGGCGAAAGCAGCGCCTCTTCCTCGCCGCCGGCCACGATGCGGTTGCCGTGGAAGCGCGCCGCCGCCCAGGCGGCGCCCGGCGTCGAGGCCAGGCCGGCGCGGACGTCAAAACCCTGCTGGAAGAAGCGGGTGAGGATCTCGTCCTGCATGGCGCGCTCGCCGCCGAACAGATGCGTGCAGCCGGTGACGTCGAGGAACAGCCCGTCCTCGCCGTCGATCGCCACCAGCGGCGTGTAGCGGTCGCACCAGTCGGCAAGGCCTTCGAGCAGGCGGCGGTCGGCTTCCGGGTCGGCCTCGACCACGTCGATCGAAGGGTGCATGGCGCGGGCATCGGCAATGCCCATGCCGCGTTTCAGCTTCAGCGCCTCAGCCCGCTCGTCGAGGGCTGCGATGCGCTGGGTGTTGTTGTCGCGATGGCTGATCACCAGAGGCAGGTGATCCGACGGCCGGGAACGCCAGGATCGCCCCAGACGCTGGCGCAGGATCCGCTCCGCGCTGAGATGCGGGAACCACAGCGACAGGATTCTCTGTTTTTTCCGCAAAAGCGTGCTCATTTGGGTTCCACTCCAGTGTGAATTGTCCGGGCAGGGCCGTGCGGCTCTTGCCGATATCGACCTTGAAAGCAGGGCGGCCGATCGAGCCGGCGAGCGGTCCGGCGACCGTCTCGCGGCTTGCCGAAGGCGCCGCCGAGACGATGAGGCGCACCGGTGCGGCGGTTGGATCGGCCTCGCCCGCCTGGCGCAGCAAAAGCAGTGGACGGCCGGCATTCTGGGCGCGGGCGTGCAGCCGGCGCGTGGCGGTGAGGTCGAGAAGCCGCGGGCTGCCGCGGATTTCGAGGATGACCGCGGCGAAGGCCGTCATGCGGGCGGCCTCCTCGGCGATCCACAGCGCGTCGAGCAGTTTCGGCGCCTCGGAAAACAGCAACTGTTCCGGCTCGATGCCGAACAGGGCATGAAGGCCCCTGGCGTAGGGCAGGCCGGCCTCGTGGAAGATTTCCGACGTGCCGACCCAGAGGATCGGCAGACCCTGCTTCTCCTTGAGGCTCAGGCTTACGAGCGACAGCGCGAAGCCGGCGACCGCGCCGGCATCGCGGGTCTCCAGCCCATGGATCTCGCTGAGCGCCGCCCTGGGCAGGCCGCCGCCAAGGGCGGTGTCGAAGCGCTCGATGCCGGTATGCAGGAAGGCACCCGGCGAGGCCACCGCGAGGCCGCGCCGGACGATCGTCCTGTCCGACCTGCCGGCATGGGCAGGCGCGCTCCCGGAGGGCGCCTGCAGGCGCTCGGGCAGCGTTCCCTCGATCTTCGCGATCTGGCGGCGCAGGGCAAAAACAGTGTCCCGCGCCACGGCGCTCATCGCCATGACGTTCACTTCCGGCAGCAATTGTTCCTGTTATGTTCTTATAGATTCCAGAGGCGCCCGGAAGAGTCAAGCAGAGTCCGAAGGAATTTATTCCTTCGCCTTTTACCCTGAAAGCCCATGGCCAGCCGGCTCATTTGCCTCTATCGGCGCGAAAGCCTATATGCCGGGATCAAAGGACGTTTCATGGCCCGCATCTACAAGACCCGCACTTGGCACGATCAGCTCTCGCCGTCGATGGACGAGCTGGAGCTTATGGCGCTGGAGGCCTATGCCCATCTGCCGGACGAGTTCCGCAAGCTCACCGGCGAGATCGTCATCCAGATCGCCGAATTCCCGACCGACGAGATCATGGACGACCTGTCGCTGGAGACGCCCTTCGACCTGCTTGGCCTGTTCGAGGGGCGCGGCATCGCCGAGCGCTGGAACCCGCAGACCGGCGAAGGACCGAACCGCGTCACGCTCTACCGCCGCGCCATCCTCGACTATTGGGCCGAGAACGAGGAGACGCTGGGCGACATCGTCACCCATGTGCTGATCCACGAGATCGGCCACCATTTCGGCCTGTCGGATGACGACATGGAGCGGATCGAGGAGGCAGCCGAGCAGGCGGCGGCGGGCTGAGAAACTGTTTGGAAATTCTACTCCGGCGGCCATCTGGCGGCGCTTTCTGCGCTTCCGGTGCTCACGGACAAATGTCCGCTCCGCTCCGGTTCTCGAAATCACCACCATATGACTCGCCAGAGCGAATTTCGAAACAGTCTCTAAACGCCTTCCCTACCAGTCGCTGAGCTTGGTGTCGGCTGTGTATTCCTGGCCTTCGACATCCTTCACCACGGCCTGGCCGCAGCGCATCGACTTGGTCTTCTTGTCATAGGCATAGGTCGGCGAGCCGAACAGGTGCCAGCCCTTGTTCAGCGCGGCGGTGACCTTGTGGCAGAAGGTGGAGTCGTCCGGACCGGACAGGAAGCGGTAGAGTTTCATTTTTCGAACCTATCATGTGTATCGGCGCATCATGCGCCGATGACCGCGGCCTTCGCCAGAAGTTTCTCGGCTTGCGTCAGATGCAGCCGCTCGACCATGCGGCCGTCCAGCGCGATGACCCCCTTGCCGGCATTTTCAGGCCGCGCGAACGCATCCCGGATCGCACGGGCCTCGGCAAGTACTTCGGGCGCCGGCGAGAAGGCGCGGTTCGCCGGCTCGATCTGGGCCGGGTGGATCAGCGACTTGCCGTCAAAGCCCATGGCGGCTCCCTCGGCGCATTCGCGGGCAAAAGCGTCGAGGTCGCGGAAATCATTGGCGACGCCATCGATGACGTCGAGGCCGCCGGCCCGCGCCGCCAGCACCAGCTGCATCAGCCAGGGCATCAGATAGCGCCGGTCGGGCGTCGCCAGGATGCCGGTCGCCTTTACCAGGTCGTTCGTTCCGGCCACGAAACAAGCCAACCTCGAAGCCGGATCGCGCCCGAGCTCGGCGATGGCGCCGATGTTGAGCAGCGCTTTCGGCGTCTCGACCATCGCCCATAGTTTCACGCCGTCCGGCACGGAATTGTCGTCGAGCAGGTCGCCGGCCTCGAGGATGTCGCGCGGCGTGCCGATCTTGGGCAGGAGAATGCCGTCGGGCTCGGCCTTGGCGACAGCCAGAAGATCGTCGGCGCCCCATTCGCTGGCCAAGGCGTTGATGCGCACCACCATCTCGCAGCGTTTTTCGGGCCGGGCGAGAATGCCGGCGACCTTGTCGCGCGCGGGAACCTTGTCAGCAGGCAGGACGGCGTCCTCGAGATCGAAGATGACGGCATCGCAGGCCAGCGAGCCGATCTTGGCGAGCGCCTTGTCGTTCGAGGCGGGGATGTAAAGCACGGAGCGGCGCGGGCGGTAGGTGTCGACGGTCATGGCCGATCTATGCCGGGTGATGGCGTGGGAGGCAAGGCGGAGGTTAATCTCCCCCCTTTGAGGAGGAGATGTCGCCGCAGGCGACAGAGGGGGTCGCCGCGCGTGAAGCGCCGGCGTTCTGCGCGGCAAGAATGAGGTCGGCCCTTTACGCGCTAGGACCCCCTCTGACCGCTTCGCGGCCCTCTCCCCCTCGAGGGGGAGAGGGCGACCTGCCTGCACGAAATCTGCAAATCCTTACGGAAAACCTCCTCCATTCCGCCGCGCGCTTACCGCGTCCGTCTGCGACAAGGCCGTCATGCAAAAGCCACACACATCCCGCTGGACCCTGCCGCGCCGGCTCCGCGACGAAGGCTGGTGGCTCGTCGCGCCGCAAAGACTGCGCGTCGCGGCGGACGTCCTGCTTTTCCCGCCGAGGTCGCGCCATGTGGCGGATACGCCGAGGAGGGTCCGGCGATGAGGCTCTTTGCCAACCATGCCATGGGCTCTGTCCAGGCATGCACGGATGCCCGAGCGCGTTGCGGTCTCATGGGCTTGTCCCGACACAGCTCCGGACCGAAAACAATTTCGCACTTTTCCTTGGAATTGCTCTAATCCTGCCGTCACCCAAGCTTACCCGCCGGACTATTGACCGATGCCGCACAACATACTCGTCGCCGACGACGACCCGCATATCCGCGAGATCATCTGCTTCGCGCTGGAAAAGGCCGGCATGAAGACGGCCGCCGTCGCCGACGGCGCGGCAGCGCTCCAGGCGGTCGAGCGGCGCGCGCCCGATCTCATCGTGCTCGACATCGGCATGCCGGAGATGGACGGGCTGGAGGTCTGCCGGCGGCTGAGGCAAAGATCCGACGTGCCGGTGCTGTTTTTGTCCGCGCGGGATGAGGAAATCGACCGCATCCTGGGGCTGGAAATGGGCGGCGACGACTATGTGACCAAGCCGTTCAGCCCGCGCGAGCTGGTCGCCCGCGTCAACGCCATCCTCCGGCGCGCGCGTCCGGCGCCGGTCGAGGAAGAAGCGGACGAGCGGGAATTCGCGCATGGCAAGCTCATGCTTGTCCCGGCAAGCCATGCGGCGAGCTTCGACGGCAAGCCGCTCACCCTGACGGCGATCGAATTCGCCATCCTGAAAGGCTTCCTCGCCCGCCCGCTTCACGTGCTTGGCCGCGACGCGGTGATGGCCAATGCCTATGCCTCGAACATCCATGTCTCGGAACGCACGGTCGACAGCCACATCCGCAACGTGCGGGCCAAGCTGGCGGCAGTCGGCTGCGCCGATGCGATCGCGACGGTGCATGGCGTCGGCTTCCGGCTCGGCCGATGCGGTGGTTGAGCAAGGAAAGGTGGCGGCCGCGGCTCGCCACCGTCGTCATCGCCATCCTGATCGTGGTCATGGCCCTGCCGCTGGTCGGGCTGTTCTTCTTCCGGCTCTATGAGAACCAGCTGATCCGCCAGACCGAGGGCGAGCTGATCGCGCAAGGGGCGGTCGTCGCCGCCGTCTATGCAAAGGAGGTGCGCGCCGCCGGCATTTCCCAGGACAGGTTGGGTTCGCCGATCTCGGCCGATCCGGCGCGGGACAACAACTATCCCTATGAACCGATCGAGCCACGCCTCGATCTCGCCTCGGACGACGTGATGCCGATGCGGCCGGCGGCGGCTCCGGCCGCCGCCGATGCCGCTTTCGCGGCGATCGGCGCAAAGCTCTCCAGTATTCTCGACGAAACGCAGAAGACGACGCTCGCCGGCTTTCGCCTGCTCGACCCGCGCGGCGTGGTGATTGCCGGCGGCGACGAGATCGGTCAGTCGCTCAGCGGGGTCGAGGAGGTGCGGACCGCGCTTTCCGGCGCTTATGCCAGCGAGCTCAGGCTGCGCATCCCCGACCAGCCGCCGCCACCGCTTTATTCGGTGAGCCGCGGCACCAGGGTGCGAGTCTTCGTCGCCATGCCGGTCGAACTCGACGGCAGGGTCGCCGGCGTGGTCTATCTGTCGCGGACGCCGAACAACATCGTCAAGCATCTCTATGGCGAGCGCGGCAAGGTGACGTTGGCGGCCATCGCCATTCTCGGCGGCACGCTCTTGATCGCGCTGGTGTTCATCCGCACCGTCAGCCGGCCGATCTATGCGCTGATCGAGCGGACGAAACGCATCGCCGCCGGCGATCGCGACGCGATCAGGCCGCTCGCCCATCACGGCACGCGCGAGATGGCGGCGCTGTCGACGGCCTTCCTCGACATGGCGACCAAGCTGCAGGCGCGCTCCGACTCCATCCAGACCTTCGCCACCCATGTCTCGCATGAGCTGAAATCGCCGCTGACGGCGATCCAGGGCGCGGCGGAGCTGCTGCGCGATTCCGGCGGCGCGATGGACGAGGCCGAGCGCAAGCGCTTTTCCAACAACATCGTCACCGATGCCGGGCGGCTCAATCTCCTGGTGCGCCGGCTGCTCGACCTGGCGCGCGCCGAAAACCTGGAGCCGAGTGGCGAAAGCACGACGCTTCGTGCGGCGCTGGCATCCTTGCCTGTCGACGCCAGGCTGGAGACGCGGCTCGAAGGCGGCGGCGATATCAGGCTCGGCATCTCGGCCGAGAATCTCGGCATCGTGCTCGCCAACCTCATCGACAATTCGGCGAGGCACGGCGCCCGGCAGGTGGCGATCCATGCCTCGGCCGATGGCGAGCGCGCGTCGATCCAGATAGGCGACGACGGCGACGGCATCTCGGCCGCCAACCGGGCCAAGATCTTCGAGCCGTTCTTCACCACGCGGCGCGAGACCGGCGGCACCGGCGTGGGGCTCGGCATCGTGCTGGCCCTCCTAAAAGCGCATGATGGCACGATCAGGCTGGTTGACTCCGAGCGCGGCACGCGCTTCGAGATCAATCTGCCGGTCGTCTGAGAACCGGGGTGGCTTGCTACGCAATTCCGTACGGAAAACCGCTACACACTTTTCCTGGAATTGCTCTGATCGGAGAAAAAAGTGCGCTACGACATCGTCATCATCGGCGGAGCCATCGTCGGGTCCTCGGTCGCCTATCATTTGCGGGAGGAAGGCTTTACCGGCTCCATCGCGCTGATCGAGCGCGATCCGCAATTCTCGCATGCGGCGACGACCTTGTCCTGCGCCTCGATCCGCCAGCAATTCTCCATCCCTGAAAACATCCGCCTGTCGCAGTTCACCCTGAAACTGTTCCGGCGGCTGAAGGAAACGTTCGGCGCCGATGCCGATATCGGCTTTCGCGAAGGCGGCTATCTCATCCTCGCCGGCGAGGCCGGGCTGCCGATCCTCAAGGCCAATCACGAGACGCAGGTCGCCGAGGGCGCCGATATCGCGTTCGAAGACGCCGGGCAGCTGGCGCGCCGCTTCCCATGGCTGTCGGTCGAAGGCATTTCCGCCGGCGCCTATGGCCGCAGCGGCGAGGGCTGGTTCGACGCGCATGCGCTGTTGACGCTGTTCCGCAAGGCGCTGCGCGACAGGAAGATCGATTTCATCACGGCTTCCGCCACCGGCATCAAGCGCGAGGGCAACCGCGTCACCGCTGTGTCGCTGGACAATGGCGAGACGCTGGAAGCCGGCACCGTCGTCAACGCCGCCGGGCCGAATGCCGGCAAGGTTGCGGCTTTTGCCGGGCTCGAACTGCCGGTCGAGCCGCGCAAGCGCAACGTCTTCGTGTTCGAGGCGCGCGAGAAATATGCAGACATGCCGCTCTTGGTCGATCCGTCCGGCATCTATGTGCGGCCGGAAGGCTCGGTCTACCTCACCGGCGGCGCCGAGCCGGAGGAAGGCGATGTCGCGCCCGACCCCAAGGACTTTGAGGTCAACTGGCCGCTGTTCGAAGAGGTGATCTGGCCGGTTCTGGCCACCCGCATCCCGGCTTTCGAGGCGATCAAGCCGACGCGCGCCTGGGTCGGGCACTACGACTACAATACGCTCGACCAGAACGGGGTGATCGGGCCGCATCCGGAGGTCGCAAACTTCCTGTTCGCCAACGGTTTTTCCGGCCACGGCCTGCAGCAGGCGCCGGCGGTCGGCAAGTCGATCGCGGAGCTTGTCATGCATGGCGGGTATCGCACGGTGGATTGCACGGCGTTCGGCTATGAGCGGGTGGCGGAAGGAAGGGCGTTCAGGGAGCTGAATGTGATTTGAGTCGCTCGCGGCTTTCCTTGGACGCTGGTACGAGGCCCCCTCTCTGTCCTGCCGGACATCTCCCCCTCATGGGGGGAGATCGGCAGTTTCGGCGACGGCGCTTTTCCTGCAACGCCGGAGATTGGCGAAAGCCGGCGTGACATCCGATCTCCCCCTTGAGGGGGAGATGCCCGGCAGGGCAGAGAGGGGGCGAAGGATCGCGGCGTCTGTTTTCATGTCGCCGCGTGAAAATACCCCTGCAGCCACCCAAGCACGCGCGCCCAGCCTTCGGCATGTTCGGCCGCGGCGTCCGGAAAACCCGCGAATCCGCCGTGGCAGATGGTGAGCCGCGTGTCGCCGCCGATTGGCTCAAGCAGATAGGCCACTGTCGTTTCCTTGCGGCCAAGCGCCGGATGGGCCCAGTCGTAGCGCCGTGTCTGCACGATGCGGCGCGGCATCTCGATTTCCAGAAACTCGCCGCTCGCAGGGAGCCGTCGACCGTCGGCCGTTTCCACGACGACGCTCCAGCTTCCGCCGACGCGAAGATCGGCGTTCCATCCGATCATACGATAGGTTTCGGGCGAACCCCACCAGCGTTCGACCTCAGTGGTGACCAGCGCGGCAATGACCTCGTCCGGCGAGGCGGGAAGCTCGGCCGAGGCCATGACCGTATCGGCGTTCGCCATGGCTTGCGGCAAGAATAGTTGAAGCATCGCGCGCACCCCCAGCGAAATTGTCTCGTGTCCGAAACGAAGTTCAGCCCTTCGACGGCGGGCGCTCGAAACCCTTGCCGGTTTCGAGCAGGCTCTTGAGGCTCGCCAGCACCAGCGGCCAGCCCTTGGAGACGTTGGCGATCAGCCTGTGCGGGCCGTCGGCCTCATGGATGACGGCGAGTTTTATCAATTCGCCGTCCGGCTCGATGGTGAAGGTGCAGCGCGTGTAGCCGTCCTCCTTCATCTCCGGCAGCCATTCGTTGCGCCATTTGATCACCAGGCGTTTCGGCGGGTCGACCTCCAGGATCTCGCCGGAATCGGCGACGCGCCCTTCGGGGAAGATCAGCTTCCAGCTCGAGCCGACCTTCCAGTCGCTCTCCTGATGGGAGCAGAGGAAGAACTGCCGGTTGAATTCCGGATCGGTCAGCGCCTGCCAAAGCTTTTCAGGCGTGGTGCGGATATAGGTGACATAGACAAAGCTGTTCTCGCTCACGGCTCTTCCCTTTCAAGGCGTTGCTTCAAGTCGCTCAATGCGTTGAGCCGATGGCGCTCGAACTTGCCGATCCAGCGCTCGGCGATCTCGTTGATCGGAACGGGGTTGAGGTAGTGCTCCTTTTCGCGGCCGCGGCGCATGGTGGTGACGAGGTTCGCCTCCTCGAGAACCGCCAGATGCTTGGTCACCGCCTGGCGCGTCATATCCATGTGCTCGCAGAGCGCGTTGAGGGTCTGCCCGTTCCTAGCATGGAGGCTGTCCAGCAATTGCCGGCGGGTCGGGTCGGCCAAAGCGCGAAAGACGGCATTCATGCTCATGGCTCTAATATGCAACCATTTGGTTGCATGTCAAGCGGTGAGGCGCAAAAAGATCGGGTGCCGGGCTGCGCGGACTGGCGCCTTCAGCTGCGGGAGCGTCAGCGCTTGCGGGAGAACCAGAAGGCGTCGGCCATGCGCGTCATGCCGATGCGCTCGTAGAAGCCGACGGCGTCGGGCATCGAGATCAGGCTGATGGCGACCGAAGGGCCGAGCTGGCGGCGCGCCTCGTCCATCAGGCCTTTGCCGATGCCGAGCCCTTGCGCCGAGGCGGACACAGCGAGCTCGGAAATATAGCAGACCCAGGAGAAGTCGGTGACGCCCCGCGCGACGCCGACAAGCGGCTTGCCTTCTTTGTCGAGGCGCGCGGTCAACACTAGGTTGGCATTGTCGAGCATCCTCTTCAGGCGGGCCTCGTCATCGATGGGCCGCGTCTCGCCGAGGCCGGATTCGACCAACACGCGGCGGAATTCGGCGACAATCGAGCCTGGGCTCGCTGGCGTAGAGGACTTTGGAAGGATCGGCCATGGCGGCAGACTGCACCAGCCGGCCAGGATTTCGAAGCCATTTTGAGGTGTCATTCCGTCCGCAAGCCATGCCCCGCCATTGGCCCAAGCGCCGTGCACGAACAGTTGCCTTTCATTTGCCGCCGGCTTTGTGTAAACCGTCCCGCAAATTCCCCGCAGCCACGAAGAAGACGGGCCAGGTACCCATGGATAAATTCACCAAGCTCACCGGCGTCGCCGCGCCAATGCCGATCGTCAATGTCGACACCGACATGATCATCCCGAAGGATTATCTCAAGACGATCAAGCGCACCGGGCTCGGCACCGGCCTGTTCGCCGAGATGCGCTACAATGAGGACGGTTCGGAGAACCCGGATTTCGTGCTCAACAAGCCGGCCTACCGCAAGGCGCAGATCCTGGTCGCCGGCGACAATTTCGGCTGCGGCTCGAGCCGCGAGCATGCGCCCTGGGCGCTGCTCGATTTCGGCATCCGCTGCGTGATCTCGACCTCTTTCGCCGACATTTTCTACAACAACTGCTTCAAGAATGGCATCCTGCCGATCACGGTCAGCCCGGAAGACCTTGACAAACTGATGGACGACGCCTCGCGCGGCTCCAACGCGACGCTGTCGATCGACCTGGAAGCCAAGGAAATCCGCGGGCCGGACGGCGGCGTGGTCAAATTCGACCTCGACGATTTCAAGCGCCACTGTCTGCTGAACGGCCTGGACGACATCGGCCTCACCATGGAGAAGGCCGGCGCCATCGCATCCTTCGAGAAGCGGAACGCCGAGCAGCGCCCCTGGGCCTGACATTCTGAACGTAGTGGCCCGGCCGTTCGCGGCCGGGTTCGTGGCGACTGAGTGGAGGGGACAGTCATGACACGCTCGCTTCTGGCCGCTTCGGTGGCAATCCTTCTCGCCACGATCGGCACCCACGCGCAGACCACCGCGCCGGCCGCGTCCGACCAGCCGGCTGCCGATCAAGGCACGGCCGACCAGGGCAGCGACCAGGCTGCGTCGGAGGACGACAAGCAGGCGCCGATTCCGTTCGAGGGCGGGCAGCTCACCATCACGCAGCCGGAGCAGGACGGCGAGAAGGTGCTGTCCTATGACGGCAAGCAGCTGGCCAGCAATTACGACGTCTTCTTCGACAAGATCGTCAAGATCGGCGACGTGAACGTCGCGCTCGTCGATGTCGGCGACGGCGGCAATCAATGCGGCCCGGCCAAGGTCATCGTCTGGAAGAAGGACGGCGAGATTGAGACCACCACGGTCGAGCAGGACGAATGCGGCGCGCCGCCGGCCGCCGTCTCCGACAGCGCCATCTATTTCGTGCCCTACCTTTTGCCAGGCGATTCCAAGCCGGTGCTGCAATGGTCGCCCACGGAAGGGCTGACGACCTCCGGCAACCTGACCTACACGCCGGAGCCCGGCACCGACTGGAAGGATGTCGACCCGTCAAAATACGACAACATCATCGACGCCTTCCACAATGAGGCGGTCTACAAGGCCGGCCAGGCGCTGCTGGGCAACGACATGCCCGACATGGCGACCAGCCTGCTGGTTGGCGGCGGCACCGAAAAGACGGCATCAGGCGCCTTCTACGCCACCGGCTGCGTGCCGCATGACTGCGGCGGCAATGACGGCTTCATGGCGGTCGACCCGGCCAAGCAGAAGGTCTATTTCGCCCGCCGCGGCGACAATGGCGAGCCGCAGGCCTGGCCGCCGGTCAAGGACTGGCCGGCGGATATCAAGAAGGCCTATGAGGATGCTCAGGGTTCGGGGAATTAGGCCGATTTGTGCCGGGTAGCGATCCTTCGCGCCGCGCTGTCCCGCCAGCATCGCGTTGTCTGGCTCACGACTGTGTCGTCCACGCATCTCAGAATGGTGGAGACAACCAACGCGAGGCTTCCATGCGCAAGCTCATCTCCACCGGTTCCCCCTTCGAGAAAACCGCCGGCTATTCGCGGGCGGTGGTGCAGGGCGACTGGTGCTTCGTTTCCGGCACGACCGGCTATGACTATGCCACCATGACCATGCCCGAGACGGTCGAGGCGCAAACGCGCAACTGCCTTGCCACCATCGCCACGGCGCTGGCCGATGGCGGCTTCGGCATGGCCGATGTGGTGCGTGCGCATTACTACATCACCGACCAGGCCTATGTTGACGTGGTCTTCCCGATCCTCGGCGAGGCGTTCGGCGACATCCGTCCGGCGGCGACGATGATCGTGTGCCAACTCAACAAGCCGGAAATGAAAATCGAGATCGAGGTGACGGCGCTCAGGCGCACGGCATAGAGGCCTGCGCCGCAATGCGGAGGGCTCCCGGACAGACAAAGCAAAGGAGCGGCTCATGGTGAAGGTCAGGCGCATCGTCGCCAATATCGAAACCCCCGACATTGCGGCGGCCAAGCGCTTTTACCAGGACGTGCTCGGCCTTGATGTCCTGATGGACCAGGGCTGGATCCTCACTTGCGGTTCGGCCGAGACCATGACGGTGCAGGTGAGCTTCATGGCCGAGGGCGGGTCGGGCACGCCGGTGCCGGACCTGTCGATCGAGGTCGATGATGTCGACGCGGCGCTTGCGGGCATGAAGAAGGCCGGGTTCGCCGTCGAATACGGCCCGGCCGACGAGCCCTGGGGCGTGCGGCGCTTCTATGTGCGCGATCCGTTCGGGCGTTTGGTGAATGTTCTTTCGCATCGGTAGGCGCTGCTCCAGCTTGGGTTCCTCTCCCCCACGAAATGGGGGAGAGGTGGCCCGGCGAAGCCGAGACGGAGAGGGGGAGCGCCCTACGAAGGCTCCTCTCCGTCCGCTTCGCGGACACCTCTCCCCCGCTTTGCGGGGGCGAGGAAACCAAGCTTCGAGAGGTCCCCTTGCGCCCAGCCCGCTTGGCGTTTAGCAAGGCGCCGGTTCAATTTCTCTCCCGGGACGGTTCTCCATGGCTTCGAAAAATCTCTTCCTGCTCGCCGGCGACGGCATCGGCCCCGAGGCGATGGCCGAGGTGAAGAAGCTGATCGCGGCCATGAACGACAAGCTCGGCAGCGGCTTCGCCACCGACGAGGGCCTGGTCGGCGGCTGCGCCTACGACGCGCATGGCGCGGCGATCTCGGACGCCGACATGGCCAAGGCGATGGCGGCGGACGCGGTGCTGTTCGGCGCCGTTGGGGGACCGAAATGGGATGCAGTGCCTTACGAGGTGCGGCCCGAGGCCGGGCTCTTGCGGCTGCGCAAGGACATGGAGCTGTTCGCCAATCTCAGGCCCGCGATCTGCTATCCGGCACTCGCCGCGTCCTCCTCGCTCAAGCAGGAGGTGGTCGAGGGCCTCGACATCTTGATCGTGCGCGAGCTCACCGGCGGCGTCTATTTCGGCGAGCCCAAGCAGATCATCGATCTCGGCAACGGCCAGAAGCGCGGCATCGACACCCAGGTCTACGACACGTTCGAGATCGAGCGCATCTCGGGCGTCGCCTTCGAGCTCGCGCGCACCCGCCGCAATCACGTCACCTCGATGGAAAAGCGCAACGTCATGAAGTCGGGCGTGCTGTGGAACGAGGTGGTCAGCCAGACGCACAAGGCGCGCTATTCCGACGTCAAGCTTGACCATATGCTGGCCGACGCCGGCGGCATGCAGCTGGTGCGCTGGCCGAAACAGTTCGATGTCATTGTCACCGACAATCTGTTCGGCGACATGCTGTCCGACATCGCCGCCATGCTGACCGGCTCGATCGGCATGCTGCCTTCGGCCTCGCTCGGCGCGCCGGATGCCAAGACCAAGAAGCGCAAGGCGCTCTACGAGCCGGTGCACGGCTCGGCGCCCGACATCGCCGGCAAGGGCATCGCCAACCCGATCGCCATGATCGCCTCCTTCGCCATGTGCCTGCGCTATTCCTTCGGCATGGTGGCGGAAGCCGACAAGCTCGAAGCGGCCATCGCCGCCGTGCTCGACGACGGCCTGCGCACGAAAGACATCATGTCTGAAGGCATGAAGGAAGTCGGCACCACCGAGATGGGCGATGCCATCATCGCCAAGTTCCTTGGCTGATCCCGGCACCGTCGACATTCGCTGGGCGAGGGTCGACGATGCCGAAGCGCTCGCCACCCTGCTCTGCGCGATGGCGGCTCACTACCGGCAGACGCCGCTCGATCACAGCCGGGCGGCGGCCACGGCGCGGCAATGGCTCAGCGACGAGAGCCCGGCCTATCCGCATTTCGCCCTGGCCTTCGCGGGCGGCGAAGTCGCCGGCCTCGCCTCGGTGGCCATCGCCCACCCAGGCATCGATCTCGAAAGGCTGATGTTCCTGAAGGATCTGTTCGTGCGCGACAGCGCCCGCGACAAGGGCGTCGGCCGCGCGCTGGTCGGCTTTCTCGCCGGCTATTGCCTCGGCAAAGGCATAGGCCGCATCGATCTCACCACGGAAGACTGGAACGAGGGCGCGCTGCGTTTCTACGACCGGCTAGGCGCCGAGCGCCACGGCCAGAAGGTTTTCCTTAGGCTGTCGGGCGACGCGCTGAACAAGGTCGCTGGAACCTGACGTTGGCGGGTATCGGCGCCAAGGCTGGGTAAACCTCGGAGGTTAGCCGAAGCGACCGAACTTCGTCATCCACGGGCGGAGCGGGAGCGAAGCGGACGCGTAGACCCGAGGATCCATGCCGTGACGTCGCGCGAATGGTAAAGGGGGTGCAGAACAAAGGCTTTTCTGCACCGCCGCGACGCTTGGAGGTCACGGCATGGATTCCAGGGTCTGCGCGCGTCGCTTCGCTCCTTGCTTCGCCCTGGAATGACGGAGGCGTAGTGGCTGCCGGCCCGCGCGCGTCGGGCTGACCGGCCGACTTGCTTTGCTAAACCCTGGCCCAACTCCCGTCGCGATTCTACGCTGGCCGCTTCTTCTGCTTCTTGCGCTTTTCCGGCTGGCCGGATCTCGGCCCATCGAACTTTGGCCGATCGAACTTTGGCTTCTCGAACTTCGCCTTGCCGGGCTTCTTCGCCCAGGGTTTCGCGTCGCCACCGGGCCGCTCGTCCGGCGCTCGCTTCTCGAACCCGGGTGCACCCTGGTCGAAAGGCCGCTTGCCGCGATGCGGCTTCTTGTCCGGCTTCGGCGGCTGGTAGCCGGCGCGCGACAGGTCGGGCGTGCCGTCGATGCGCCTCACCGCGATGCTGCCCTGCAGCTTGCGGTCGGGGCCGATCGCGGCGACGAAGCGGTCGGCCCAGTCGGCGGCGATCTGCACGAAGGTCTCCTCCGGCTGCATCTTGATGGCGCCGATCTCGCGCTTGGACATGCCGGCGGTGCGGCACAGCATCGGGATCAGCCAGCGCGGCTCGGCATTCTGCCGGCGGCCGACCGAGAGCGAGAACCAGACGCTGTCACCGAAATCGTCGCGGCGGGCTGGTGCGTCTTCCCGGCGCGCGAACTTCTCCTTTGACGGCGCAAACGGCGCGACGTCGATCAGGTCTTCCGGCGCCGACCGGCTGCCGCGGCAAAGCCGCACGAAGGCAGCAGCCACCAGCTCAGCGCCGTGCCGCTCGAGAAGTGCCGCGGCAAAGTCGCGCTCCTCGTCCTTCACCGGCTCGCTGAAGGACGGGTCGGCCAGGATGCGCTCGTCGTCACGCCGCAGCACCTCGTCGGCCGAGGGCGGGCTTGCCCAGGTCGCGGTCAGGCCGGCATTGGCGAGCAGCCGCTCGGTGCGCCGGCGCGCATTGCCCGGCACGATCAGTGCGCTCACCCCCTTGCGGCCGGCGCGTCCGGTACGGCCGCTGCGATGCAGCAGCGTCTCCGTATTGCTCGGCAGGTCGGCATGGATGACGAGATCGAGATTGGGCAGGTCGATGCCGCGCGCAGCGACGTCCGTTGCGATGCAGACCTTGGCGCGACCGTCGCGCATCGCCTGCAGGGCATGGCTGCGCTCGTTCTGGCTGAGCTCGCCGGACAGCGCCACGACGGCGAAATTGCGGTTGTTGAAGCGCGCGGTGAGGTGGTTCACCGCCGCGCGAGTGTTGCAGAACACCATCGCATTGGCGGCCTCGTAATAGCGCAGCACATTGATGATGGCGTTCTCGCGATCGGCGGGCGCGACGGAAAGCGCCCGGTATTCGATGTCGAGATGCTGCTTTTCCTCGCCGCCGGCCGAGATGCGCACGGCCTCGCGCTGATAGCCCTGCGCAAGCGTCGCGATGGAGCGCGGCACGGTGGCCGAAAACATCAGCGTGCGGCGCTCGGCGGGTGCTGAGTCGAGGATGAATTCGAGGTCCTCGCGGAAACCGAGGTCGAGCATCTCGTCGGCCTCGTCCAGCACCACGGCCTTCAGCGCCGACATGTCGAGCGCGCCGCGCGTGATGTGGTCGCGCAGTCGGCCGGGCGTGCCGACGACGATATGAGCGCCGCGCTCCAGCGCGCGCCGCTCGGTGCGCATGTCCATGCCGCCGACGCAGGAGGCGATCTGCGCGCCGGTCAGCTCATAGAGCCATTCGAGCTCGCGCCGCACCTGCAGCGCCAGCTCGCGCGTCGGCGCCACCACCAGGCCCAGCGGCGCGCCGGCAGCGGTGAAACGCTGAGCGTCGCCAAGCAGGGTCGGCGCCACGGCAAGGCCGAAGGCGACAGTCTTGCCGGACCCGGTCTGCGCCGATACCAGCGCGTCGGCCTCGCCAAGCTCAGGCTCCAGCACCGCCTTCTGCACCGGCGTCAGCGCCGAATAACCGCGCTTTTCCAGCGCTTCTGCCAGCGCAGGAACGATCATCTCGAAACTGGACATTTTCTTCTTTCGGAATTCGAAGCTTCTTTAGCCCATCGATGGACTGATGCCGGCAGGCGTTGAGGCGCCGCAAGGCCGGACGGTTGGTGGGTTCCTACTTCTTGGCGACGGCATTGTACAGAGCAGGCGGCACCGCCTTTCCCTTCTCCCCTTGTGGGAGAAGGTGTCGCCGAAGGCGACGGATGAGGGGTGCTCCAGGGAAAGCCAGCGTCTCACTCCGCTGGAACACCCCTCATCCGTCTCGGCGCTACGCGCCGATCCACCTTCTCCCACATGGGGAGAAGGAGAGGCGCTGCGGCGATTGACTCTTCCACCAAACCGCGTAAAAGCCCGCGTCGAACGGGATCATCCTCGATGCGCGGCCTTCCGATGGCTCTTCTTGCATTCGATGCCCCCAGCCACAATGTAACGCATTGGGCCGGGCGCTTCGGCGCGTCCGTCCGTTCCAGCAAAACTACGGCCAAGAAAACCACCACCAAAACGGTGTGATTCCCTTGGCCTAACCACCCTCTCCCGGGTCCGGCCCGGGGGACGAAACCCGCATCAGGCCGGCGGGTTTTCTCCAAACAACCAAGCGGAGAGGGACAGGAGATATCAGATGAGTTTCAAGGTTGCGGTAGTCGGCGCCACGGGCAATGTGGGCCGCGAAATGCTCAACATTCTGGACGAGCGCGGCTTCCCGGTGAGCGAAGTGGTGGCGCTGGCGTCGCGGCGCAGCCAGGGCACCGAAGTGTCCTTCGGCGACCGCACGCTGAAGGTCAAGGCGCTCGACACCTACGATTTTTCCGACACCGACCTCTGCGTCATGTCGGCCGGCGGCAACGTCTCCAAGGAATGGTCTCCCAAGATCGGCAAGCAGGGCTGCGTCGTCATCGATAATTCGTCGGCCTTCCGCTATGACCCGGACGTGCCGCTGATCGTGCCGGAGGTGAACCCGGACGCGGTCTCGCTGTTCTCGCGCAAGAACATCATCGCCAATCCGAACTGCTCGACGGCGCAGCTGGTCGTCGCGCTGAAGCCGCTGCATGACGTCGCCACCATCAAGCGCGTCGTCGTCGCCACCTACCAGTCGGTGTCGGGCGCCGGCAAGGAAGGCATGGACGAGCTGTTCACGCAGACCCGCGCGGTGTTCGTCGCCGACCTGGTCGACGTCAAGAAGTTCACCAAGCGCATTGCCTTCAACGTCATCCCGCAAATCGACGTTTTCCTCGATGACGGCTCCACCAAGGAAGAGTGGAAGATGGTGGCCGAGACCAAGAAGATGCTCGACCCCAAGATTAAGCTGACGGCGACCTGCGTGCGCGTGCCGGTCTTCATCGGCCATTCGGAAGCGGTCAACATCGAGTTCGAGAAGCCGATCACGGCGGACGAGGCGCGCGAGATCCTGCGCGAAGCGCCGGGATGCCAGGTGCTCGATAAGCGCGAGAACGGCGGCTACATCACGCCGCTGGAATCGGCCGGCGAGGACGCCACCTTCATCTCGCGCATCCGCGAGGATTCGACCATCGACAACGGCCTGTCGATGTGGGTCGTCTCCGACAATCTGCGCAAGGGCGCGGCGCTCAACGCCGTGCAGATCGCCGAGCTGCTGGTCGAGCGCGGCCTGATCCAGCCGAAGAAGAAGGCGGCGTAGTTCTCGCTCACGGGCCGTATCGCCGCTGCCGCGGCGGGCCCTCCGCGGGGGCGCCGGACGACCGGCGGCCCGCAGTCGCGGGCTCGGCCTTCGGTAGTTTGTTTCGCTCACGGGCCGTATCGCCGCTGCCGCGGCGGGCCCTCCGCGGGGGCGCCGAATGATCGGCGGCCCGCAGTCGCGGGCTCGGCCTTCGGCCGTCGTTTTCGCTCACGGCCCGCACCGCCGCTATCGCGGCTGGGCCTCCGCGGGGGGCGCCGGACGACCGGCGGCCCGCAGTCGCGGGCTCGGCCTTCGGCCGTTTGTTCTCGCTCACGGAGGACGCGGCTGTGTCGAGGCTAGCGGAAGCGGATGACTTCGATGAAGGCCTTGCGTCTGACGATGAACTCCCGCAGCAGCGGCAGGAAGAAGGCTTTGCTGAAGCGTCCGATCGGCGGCTCGGGTTCGAGATAGAAGGACTTGCCGACGAGATCGGAGTTGAACTCGTCGAGGATGATCCACAACCGCCGATCGGCGTCGAGTCCCGCGCGGCGCCTCTCGATGGCGGGGATCTCAACCGCGAACCGAGCTTTCTCCGGCTCCTTGGTGGTGATCGGGAAGAACAGGACAAGATCGCCATCCGCTCGTACAACCCGCACGCCGACGGCGACGGGCCGTTCCTTGCGGCCCTCCGTCTCGCCGGCGCGGGCTTCGCGCGCCCAGAGGTAAGGGTAACGGATGACCGTTGCCGTGCGGATGTCGTCGTAGCTCATGTCCGCCCCGTTTCATCCTCCTGCGCATAGGCTTCGACCGCGCTCTCGAAATCGGCGAAGAGGCTGTCAGACATGGTCTCGATTGTACCGGCAGAGCGGCTATCTGACTGGCGCACCAGCCGCGCGTAATCCTCGATGTTGAGAAGCACGAGACGGGGTTTGTTGCGCTGGGTAATCGTCACCGGACGGCGCAGGGCCTCGGCGATAATGTCGCCGGACTTCCGGGAAAGCTCGCTCGTGGAATAGGAACCACCTGAACGGGGCATAGCGACCTCCTATCATTGCTGATTGTCGCCATATACAGCATTGGCAGCATTTGTGCAAAGCGATGAAAAATGCCCCATCGCCGGCTTCAGGATCGACGTCCAGATAGAGCAAGCCAGTCGCCGGGGTGAGCTTTCCGCACCTAGGCTCCTTTCCCTGGGGAGTGGGAGGGTGGATGAGATAGCGCCGGCTCTTCGATCTTCTCGTGGCTCAGGCACCGCTCTCCGCCGCAAGCTGCCCCAATATCGCCAGCGCTTCCTCCGCCCGATCCGCCGGCACGAACAGATGATCGTGATAGAAGGCCGAGACCGGATTGACGCCCATGTCGGCGGCCGCCAGCTTCGCGGTGATCGCGGCGAGGAAGCCGACGGCTTGGAGCGAGGAGTGGATGTCGAGCGTGATCATCCGGCAACGGAACGTTCCGGCAAGGCCGGCCGCCTTTGCCTGGCTTTCGGCCAGGATCATCGTCGTGCCCTCGCGCTCGCGAAATTGCATGACGGGCTCGAGCCCCGCCGCAACCGGCATGCCAGGTGCCAACGTGGCGAATACATAGATATCCGAGTAAAGCCGCGGCGTCATCGATGCCAGCAGCTTCTGCAGGTCCGTCTCGCCGTTCATCTTTCCATTCCTTCGTCTGGCGCTCTGCGACGTTCTCGACAGTCCCGCTCGAAACGTCAACGGTCCTGAGCCTGGACGACATGGCGATGTCGCTGGCGGCTGAGCCGCGGGTTCGTTATCGCCGTAGAGACATAACGGCTTGCAAAGGTTCATCCGATGATCGTCCGCCCGCGCCCGACATTCCTGCAATTGTTCTTCATCATGCGCGGCTCGGTGGTGCCGCGCATCCTGCCGCAGATTTTCGGCTTCGCCATCTACTCGGCGGTCATCCTGCTCGTGGCACGGCACTTCCAGCTCGATCTCAGCGCCTTCAGCATCGCGCCTTTCGGGCTCGTCGGAGTGACGCTGTCGATCTATCTGTCGTTCCGCAACAACGCCGCCTATGACCGCTGGTGGGAGGCGCGTAAGCTCTGGGGCGGGCTGGTCTTCGAGATCCGCAACTTGGCGCGCGCCACCACCAGCCTGATCGGCGACCGCGCCGAGCAGCGCGCGCTGCTGATGGAGGCGCTTGCCTTCTGCCATCTGCTGCGCGGGCAATTGCGCCGGATCGACAGCATAGAGGACGCGCGCGCCTTCATCGGCGACGAGGTCGACAAGGCCGCCGCCCGCGCCAACCCTGCCGAAGACATGGTCCGCCGCATGGGCCGGCGCGCCAATGCGCGACGCGAGGCCGGCGCGCTCGACCCGATCGGCTTCCGCATCCTCGATGAAAGGCTGGCCGCGATCGCCGCCATCCAGGCCGGCTGCGAGCGCATCGCCGGCACGCCCCTGCCCTTTGCATACACGCTTCTGCTGCATCGCACGGCCTATGTCGTCTGCCTGCTTCTGCCGTTCGGGCTGGTCTCGGCCACGGGCTGGGCGACGCCGCTGTTCACGGCGCTGATCGCCTACACCTTCTTCGGCCTCGATGCGCTGTCGGAAGAGCTCGAGGATCCGTTCGGCATCGAGGCGAACGACTTGGCGCTGGACGGCCTCTGCCGCGTTTGTGAGATTTCCGTGTTCGAGGCGCTGGACGAGACACCGCCGAAGATGATCGCGGCCGACAAGTTCTATTTCTCGTAGGAGGTCGACCCACGAGGACTCTGCCCTCGGAAATGGTCGAAAGCGCTGTGCTTTCTTCGTCATTCTAGGGCGGAGCAAGGAGCGAAGCGACGCGGCGCAGACCCTAGAATCCATGCCGTGGCTTCAAGGCGTTGCCGGCGGTCCAGAATTTTGTTCTGCCGCGCGCTCCGCGACGGAGCTACGCTCCTGCTTCGCCCTAGGATGACGAAGGTGTGGTTGCTCCGACGTCCAAAAGAACCGGCCCTTGTAGGATCGCCACATCATGGTCCGTCCTTGAATCGAACCCGGCAAGCAGCCGGTATTCGCACCCAGGAGGGAACATCCATGAGCATCTCCGAAGCCGCGCCTGCCTCGCAAGGCGCTGTGTGGGCCGGGCGCGCGCTCAGCGCCGTGGTCGTCCTGTTCATGATCTTCGACGGCGTCATCAAGCTGCCGCCGCTCGATATCGTCACGCAGACGATGAACGGGCTCGGCTGGCCGGCCGATCCGAACATCGCACGGCTGATCGGGGTCATCGGGCTGATCTCGACCGCGCTCTATGCCTTGCCGCGCACCTCGGTGCTCGGTGCGATCCTGCTCACCGCCTATATGGGCGGCGCGATTTCGACGCATGTGCGAATCGGCAACCCGCTCTTCTCGCACACGCTGTTCGGGGTCTATCTCGGCGTTATCCTGTGGGGCGGGCTCTATCTGCGCGACGCAAGAGTGCGGGCGCTGATCCCGTCCAGGCGATAACCGGGGCAAAAGCGATGCTCATTCTCATAACCTCATCGGTAAGGATTTCGAGGCCGGGCTCGACAATCCGAGACGCCCTGCCGAGCGGTTAAGGCCACGAGATTTCAACAGGTTAGCACTTGGTCCTGTTGACGCGGCCGGCACGTAGCCGGCCAATCTTCACCATCGCCGGGATCAATTTAGCTGTTCGTGAGTTTAGGGCATGGCGGCGAGGACGGCGCTTGAGAGAGGAACAGCAATGAAGAAAGCAATTACCATTCTGGTTCTGACGATGGCCTTGGGCGCCTGCTCGCAGACGGAAAAGGGCGCGGCGATCGGCGGCCTGGGCGGCGCGGCGGTCGGTGCCGCGGTGGCCGGCGATCCGGTCGAAGGCGCGGTTGTGGGCGGTGCCGTCGGCGCCGTCGCCGGCGCATTGATCGGCCACGCCAGCGAGGCCGGCCAGTGCCGCTACCGCGACCGCTACGGGCGCGTCTATGTGGCGCGCTGCCCGTCCGGCTATTGAGGCGTCAGGCGGACCAAAGGAAAACGGCGGGCATGAGTCCGCCGTTTTCTTGGAGCGTTTGCCTTTCAACGGCGCCGTGATTACTCGGCGGTGGCGGCTTCAGCCTCGGCGGGCGCGGCGGTCGCCGCGGCGGCGGCAGCGGCCGCATCTTCCTGAGCCTTCTTCAGCAGGGCGGAACGCTCCTGCGCCTTTTTGCCGGGCAGCGCCTTGTTCGGGTTCGAGCGGGCTTCGCGCTTGGCAAGGCCGGCTTCGTCAAGGAAGCGCAGCACGCGGTCGGTCGGCTGGGCGCCGTGCGACAGCCAGTGCTTGACGCGGTCGGCGTCGACCTTGACGCGCTCGCCGTCCTTCGGCAGCAGCGGGTTCCAGGAACCCAGCGACTCGATGAAACGGCCGTCGCGCGGCGAGCGGGCGTCGGCAACGACGACGTGGTAGTAAGGACGCTTCTTCGAGCCCGCACGGGCCAGTCTGATCTTCAGTGCCATTCTTTATCTCCTAAAAGCTCTGATTTCGTTTGATGTGGTTTGCGGCAGTGTCTTTTTGTTTGTGCATGCCGTTATCCCAAAACCGCTAAGCACTTTTGGGCGGCATTCACTGGTTAGCCGGCTTTGGCAGCGCCGTTGGAAGCGGCGATCTGTTCGTGGTGGCGGATCACTTCACGGACGACGAAGTTCAGGAACTTCTCCGCGAAATCCGGGTCGAGATTAGCATCCTTCGCCAGCTGACGAAGGCGGGCGATCTGCTGCTGCTCGCGCGCCGGGTCGGCCGGCGGCAGGCCATGCTCGGCCTTCAGAACGCCGACCGCCTTGGTGCAGCGGAAGCGTTCGGCCAGCATATGGATGAGGGCGGCGTCGATGTTGTCGATCGAGGCTCGGTAGCCGGCCAGGATGGCGCGTGCGTCGGCCATGTCTTTCTCCTCGTTCATCGCCTCCTCACTTCTTCTTACCGAGGCCAGGGAGCCCGCCACCGCCCAGGCCGGGGAGACCCGGAAGCTTCATGCCGCCTGGCAGGCCCGGCAGTCCGCCACCGGGAAGTCCACCGGGCAAGCCGCCCGGCAGGCCCTTGCCGAGGCCGGCGGCCTGCGCCTGCTTCTGCAAAGCCTCCAGCTGCTTCGGGTCCATCTTGGAGAGGTCGGGCATGCCGCCGCCAGGCATCATGCCGCCAAGCCCCATCTTCGAGGCAAGGCCACCCATCATGCCGCGCATCAGGCCGCCGCCTTTGCCCTTGCCGCCCATCGCCTTCATCATGTCGGCCATGCCGCGATGCATTTTCAAGAGCTTGTTGATCTCGGCCGCGTCGGTGCCGGAGCCGGCGGCGATGCGCTTCTTGCGCGAGTGCTTGAGGATATCGGGGTTGGCGCGCTCGGCCTTGGTCATCGAGGAGATGATGGCGAGCTGGCGGCCGAACATCTTGTCGTCGAGGCCGGCGGCGGCGAGCTGGTCCTTCATCTTGCCCATGCCTGGCATCATGCCCATGATGCCGCCCATCCCGCCCATCTTCGACATCTGCTGAAGCTGCTGGGCGAGGTCGTTCAGGTCGAACTTGCCCGACTGCATCTTCTTGGCCATCGCCGCCGCCTGCTCGGCGTCGATGGTCTCGGCAGCCTTCTCGACGAGCGAGACGATGTCGCCCATGCCGAGGATGCGGTCGGCGATGCGCTTGGGATGGAATTCCTCCAGCCCGTCCATCTTTTCGCCGGTGCCGATGAGCTTGATCGGCTTGCCGGTGACGGCGCGCATCGAGAGCGCGGCGCCGCCGCGGCCGTCGCCGTCCATGCGGGTCAACACCAGGCCGGTGATGCCGACGCGCTCGTCGAAGCTCTTCGCCAGGTTGACGGCGTCCTGGCCGGTCAGCGAATCGGCGACCAGCAGGATCTCGTGCGGGCTCGACACCTTCTTGATGTCGGCCATCTCGACCATCAGCGGCTCGTCGATATGGGTGCGGCCGGCGGTGTCGAGGATGACCACGTCATGGCCGCCGAGCTTGGCCGCCTGCACGGCGCGCTTGGCGATGTCGACCGGGCTCTGGCCGGCGATGATCGGCAGCGTCGCGACCTTGGTCTGCTCGCCGAGCTGGCGCAGCTGCTCTTGCGCTGCGGGCCGCCGCGTGTCGAGCGAGGCCATCAGGACTTTCTTGTTCTGGCGCTCGGTCAGCCGCTTGGCGATCTTGGCCGAGGTCGTCGTCTTGCCGGAGCCCTGCAGGCCGACCATCATGACGACGACGGGCGCCGGCGCGTTGAGGTCGATGGCGACGCCTTCGGCGCCCAGCATCTCGACCAGCTCGTCATGGACGATCTTGACGACCATCTGTCCGGGCTTGATCGACTTCAGCACCGCGGCGCCGACCGCCTTCTCGCGCACCTTGTCGGTGAAGGAGCGAACCACTTCCAGCGCGACGTCGGCCTCGAGCAGCGCACGGCGCACCTCGCGCAGCGCCGCCGAGACATCCGCCTCGGACAGCGCGCCGCGACCGGTCAGGCCGTTCAGGATCGAACCAAGGCGTTCCTGGAGTGATTCAAACATTCTTTTCCCTTTTCCCTGGCACTGTGGATGCCCGAGAGGTAGTGCGTTCGCGCCGGGTCGCCAAGCAAAAGCGCAAAGCCAAAAAGCACCCGGGGGCGCATCGCGCTGCCGGGTGTTGGCCTCCAGGATCTCTTTACAGCTCTTGCCTCAAAGAGGCTTCGGCGTCCTGGTCGGCTTTCGCGAAAGAAACTCGTCGCGGAAATTCAGCGGCTCTAGACAGGAAATCGGCCGCGGAGTCAAGTGTTGGGCCTAAACCTAGTGGCACTGCACAGGGATTTTGAAAGGTTGCCGTTTGTCTTGGTGCAAGATCTTCCGTTCATTTCAGTGAAATCAGCGCAAACGCCGGAGATTGGCTGAAGCCGCCCCAACCTCGTCATTCTATGGCGGAGCAAGGAGCGAAGCGACGCGGCGCAGACCATAGAATCCATTCCGTGACTTGGAAGCGCAGCCGCGGTGCAGAATTCTGCTCCGTTGCACGCCTTGGCGAAGGTAACGGCATGGATTCCAGGGTCTTCGCGACGGAGCTTCGCTCCTGCTCCGCCCTGGAATGACGATCGCGATGGGCGTTTCGGCCAATGTCCAAGCATGCCACCTGCCGACAGAAACAGAGCCGATCGGTCAAAATCCCTGTGCAGTGCCACTAGGCCAAAACGCCGCGATTTGGGATCGCTCAACCGAGGCTTTCCCTGTTCGCCCCGACCCGCAGCGGCGAGCGCCGGTGCACAAGCAAAAGCATCGTCAAAAGCGTGCTGACGATACCGATCGCGGCGATCAGCACGGCGTCCCAGTTCGTCCAGCCGGGGCCTTCGAGCGGCTTGGCGTTGAGCAGGGCGAAGCCATTATAGCCCTCCTGGTGCGAGATCAGCAGGAAGCCGGTGAGGTTGTTGCCGAGATGGGCACCGAAACCAGCGCCGAGATTGCCGGTGACATAGACAAGCAGCGTGAGCAGCAGGGCGAAGGCGCCGATCGAGACCAGGACGCAGGCATTGATGGCAAAAGTCGAGGCCGAGTTCCAGTGCAGCGAGGTGAACAGCAGGCCCGGCAGCAGCGCCCAGATCCACGGGCTCCGGAAGCGATAGGCGAGGCCGCGCACCAGGTAGCCGCGAAACAGCATTTCCTCCGACGAGGTCTGCAGGAAGGCCAGCAGCACGATCGGGATCAGGAAGAGCAGCCAGGACGAAAAGGCGATCGGTCCGCGCGTGATTTCCGGCTGCAGCCAATAGAGCAGCACTTCGGAGAAGAGCGAGGTGATCAGCACTGCGACCAGCCCCTTGAGGAAATCGCCGCCGGCGATGCGGCGGCTGGCGCCGAACAGCGCGGACAGCGGCTCGCCGTGAACGAAGCGCATCGCCACCCACAAGCCGATCCAGATGCCGGCAAAAGAGGTCAGGGCGCTCAAGATGCCGACGGGCGAGGCCAAGAAATCCTGCATGTACCGCCCGGTCGAGGGTCCGGGCAGGCGCCAGACGATGTAGATATAGGTGCCGGCAAAGAGCACCAGAGCCGTCATCGCCATCCAGAAGGCGATGATGATCGGCGACCCGAAGAACAGGCGCAGCAAAGTGGTCTTTTCGTTCGGCGAGCGGCGATAGCCCTCGAAGGCGGCATTCTCGATGGTCACGCGGCTCCCCTGCCGAAGGCTTCGGTCGCATGATGTATGGCGATCAGTGGTTACCGTGCGATTACGCCATCAGTTTTCCGGGTTGAATGGGTCGCTTCAAGCACCACGGCGGGGATGTCACGGTCGAAGACGAGCTGGACGCCTGCCTGTCGCGATCCATGCCGTTACATCTGAGCGATGTTGCGGTGCAGAACAGCCTCTCTTCTGCACCGTCTTCATTCTTCGCGCGAGGTCACGGAATGGATCCTCGGGTCTGCGCGCCGCTTCGCGTCGCTCAGCCCGTGGATGACGAAGTTTGGGCGCTTCGGCCAATACCGAACCTATGTCGCGATGCGACAACCGCTGCCGGCACAAACAGCGGCCGCCATCGCTGGCGGCCGCTGTTGCCCATCACTGTCCGGCGATCAGCGCATCACATAGACGATACGCCTCGTGCCCGGATCGACCAGCGCCGGCTGGTTGTTCACATAAACGTAGCGATACCGGTAATCGGGGATCTCGCGCAGCTCGACCGTGTCGGGCAGCGTCGCGCCGGTCACCACCTCGCCGTCGAGATAGACCGGATCGACCCGGTGCTCGGTGACATAGGTTCCAACCTCGGCCGGCGGTCTGCCGATCGACTCGATGGCGTCATCATTGGAGACGATGGCGCCGGTGTAGGTGTCCCTGGTGTAGACGTCATCGGTCGGCGGCGCCACGACGGCGATATCGGCATTGGCCGGGCGACGGGTGACGACAACGCGGCTGCCGCCGAAGTCGGCCGTCACATAGTCGGAATAGACCCAACCCTTGCCGCCGGCTTCGGCGATGGTGCACCATTTGCTGCCTTCGATGCAGCCGGTAAGCGTGGCCGACTGGCCGGCCGCCAGCACGCCGACGACTGGGTATTGCGGACCCGGCCCGGCGCGGACATTCAAGTCCGTCACGGCCGCGACGGGGGTATCGGCGAAAGCGGCGCCCGACATGGCGAGCAGCGCACCGGCAAGCGCCGGAAACAACATGCGTTTCATCGTTTTTAACTCCGTTTTCAACGCTCCCTGGATCAGGATGACGTTTCAAAGATACGTCATCCTGATCCAGCTCCTTTGTCGGAGCATGATCTTTCCGAAAACCGGTTCCCGCTTTTGGGGATCATGCCCTAGGGCTCGGAAACGAAACAGGGATCTATGCGTTCCGGCTGAAGTGCCGCTGCCGGCTCACGAATTGTTCCAGGCTTTTTCCGCGCGCCGGTCAGAAGGTCGTTCACGAAGGCCAGTTTTCGCGCCGACACCTCGGAAATCACGAAGGGGTAGAGGTCCGGCAGTCCCATGCAGCGGTTGATCGAATTGGAGGCCTCCGAAAGCACCAGCCAGCGGGCGAGGATCCTCTCGAACGGCTCCTGCACCGGATCTGGATCGCCAGGCGCCGGCTGCAAATGTCCGCCGGTATCGGCGCGCGGCAGGTCGCCGTCGCCGACGGTTTCCAGCCGGCCGAGCGGAAGATTCAGCGCATGCACCATCTCGAGCGTGTCGGTGATGTGCAGATGGTGCGCGAAGGTCTCGGCCCAATCCTCCCAGGGATGGGACGTGGCGTAGGCGGAGATGTGGCGCTGCTGCCAGTCCGGCGGCGCGCCGTTGGCGTAGTAGGCCTGCAAGGCCTGCTCGTAATCGGTCCGCTCGTCGCCGAAGAGCGCGCGGAAAGCCGAAAGATATGCGGGATCGTCACGGACCAGCCGGTCCCAATAATAGTGGCCGAGTTCATGGCGGAAATGGCCGAGCAAGGTGCGGTAATTCTCGCCCATCTCGATGCGCCGGCGCTCGCGCTCGGCGGAATCGGCCTCGGCGACGTTGAGCGTGATCAATCCGTTGTCATGGCCGGTCAGGATGCGTTCCCCGCCTGGACCGGCGCCGATCGGGTCGGCGAGAAAGTCGAAGGCCAGACCGGTCTCGTCGCCCGCATCGGCCTTGGGCGTAACCGGAAGGCCGAGGGCGAGCAGGGAGTAGACGGCACGCTTCTTCGCCGCTTCGACCCGGATCCAGCGCCTGCGGTTGCCGTCGATGGAAAGGTCGGGAATGACCTGATTGAGAGCGCAGGCGCGGCAGAAGGTCCGGCCGTTCTCGGCCCGCCAGTTGCACGCGCATTCATCGGCGTTGCCACATGGAAGGACGCCGCCCTCGCCGCTGAGCACGAATTTCGCCTGCTCCGGGTCGTAGAGCACCAGGCTGGAACAGTTCAGACACTGGGCATTCTCGAAATAAAGGCGGTGCCCGCAGTTTGGACAGTCGAAAAGCTTCATGCATCAACCCCGTGGGACCCATGCGTGGATGTGGGTTCGCCCCTAACGCCCGCCGGCGTCCGGCGTTCCAGTGCTACTTCGCCGCAATCTGGGCAATGACCTGCCTGGCCACGCTTTCGCCCGAGAGCCTCGCGCCGCCGCAGGACTGGATCAGCGGACCGGCGACATGCTCGCCAGCGAAGAAGATTTTCTCGGCAATAGGCTGCATCAGCGTCGCGCGCGCTTCGGAGCGGCCCGGGCGCGCCGCCGCATAGGCGCCGCGCACAAAGCGCTCCGCGCCCCAGTTCGTCATCATGGCGCGGCCGGCATGCTTCCTCACGTCGCCACCAAAGATGCCGCACAGGCGGTCGACGACGAAATCGACCCCGGCTGCCTCGCCGGCGGCCGACATTTCCCAGGCAAAGTCGCCGCCGACGAAGCCGACCATCAGATCGAGATCGAAGGGGAAGCAGAGGAAATAGATGTCGTGCCTGGCCATGCGCTCGATCAAAAGGTCGTCGAAAGGCGCAAGGCCGAGCCTCGTGCCCTTGATCTCAACCGGCAGCTTGGTCAGCATGCCCATGGGCAGGTCGAAGAAGGCACCGAAATGCGCGTCGGGCAGCGCGGGCGAGAACTCGATCTCCTCGAAGGCGAGCACGGCGGGCGAAGCGGTGACGATGACCGCCTTGGCGCGCACCGTGCCGCGGTCGGTGACGCAGGCGATTCCCGGCACATCCCAAAGGATCTTGCGCACCGGCGTCGACAGTTCGACCGGCACGTCGAAGCCGAAACGCGCGACCAGCGCGCCGAACCCTTCCTTGCTGAAATAGTTGGGGTCGAGGTCGGCGGCTGCCTGGAAGTCGCGGATCGAGATCTCGTCCTCGTCGGCGCCGAAATCCATCGGGCCGGCGAAGGTGGCCGCGGCGCGCGGCGCGTGGCCCCTGGCAAGCAGCCCCGACAGCCGGTCGTCGTCGCCGTCCTTGACTTGATGATTGGCGAGCAGTTCGAAGAGCTTGGCATCGGCCGCCTTCATCTCGGCCTCCTCCTCCTCGCTCGCCTTGCGCTTGCGATAATAGAGATGGTCGACATTCATGTCATGGTGATGCAGCGTCCAGCCGGCGGCCTTGGCTTCCGGAAAATACGGATTGCGGTCTGCCGCGTGCAGCCAGGCGCAGCCGATGTCGAAAGGCACGCCGAAATGGCGGTCGCTGGTCCAGGCGCGGCCGCCGATGCGGTCCATGGCCTCGAGAAGAAGGAAGGAATGTCCGGCGGCTCGAAGCACCGTTGCCGCGGCAAGTCCCGCGGAACCGGCGCCAACGATCACGACATCAACGTCCTTCATGAGGCAAGCCCGCCACACCTGATGCCCGATCGTAGGCAAATTGCCCTTCTTTCGCCAGTGTCGAGTGTCACGTGCTCCGCGGAGGCGGTGACAACCCGGCGTTTCGCTGGCAAATTCACAACCGGGACGTGATTCAGGCAATTCAGGAGAACGAGATGGCATTTTTTGCCAAAGGAAGGATTTTTGCGGCGGCGGTAGTGGCGACGCTGGCGCTGACGGCGGGCGCCGAGGCGGCTCCGAGCTGTGGCAAGAACGGCGCCGGCTTTGACGCCTGGAAACAGGATTTTGCCGGCGAGGCCAGAGCCGAGGGTGTCGGCCAGAGGGGCCTGTCCGCGCTGGCGGGTGCCACTTACGCCACCAGGACGATCGCCGCCGACCGGGCGATCCACAAGGCGTTCAGCGGCTCGGTGGAAAGCTTCATGCAGCGCCGTGGCGCATCCGCGATCATCTCCCGAGGCCGCGCGCTGAAGAAAGCAAACGCGGCGATGTTTGCCAATATCGAGAGCACCTATGGCGTGCCGCCGGGCGTGCTGCTCGCCATCTGGGGCATGGAAACCGGTTTCGGCGCCTCGATGGGGAACCAAAACACGGTTTCGGCGATCGTGACGCTCGCCTATGACTGCCGTCGCCCGGATTATTTCAAGCCGCATGCCATCGCCGCGCTGAAGCTTGTCGATCGCGGCGCGCTCAGCGCCTCCTCGGTCGGCGCCATGCATGGCGAGATCGGCCATACCCAGTTCCTGCCCGGAAACGTGCTGAAATATGGCGTCGGCAGCGGCAATTTGCGCGACCGCAACACGGCGCTGGCATCCACCGCCAACTTCCTCAAGGGCCATGGCTGGCGCGCCGGCGCGAGCTATCAGGCCAATATGGGCGCGATCGCCGGCTGGAATTCGGCAAGCGTCTATCAGCAGGCGATCGCCCGCATCGCTGAGGCGATTGACGCCGACTGACGGAATATCTCCATTCCGACGAAAAGCCCGGCCTGCGCCGGGCTTTTTTGTTACGAAGCAAGGGTCAAAACCCAACCACCGGAACGACCGGGTCCGATCTCATCACCTAACTCTCAATCATTCGCGTAGCCGCTCAATGGACATTTCCGGGAAACGGGAATCTGGAAGGTACCGGTAGTGCCGCTGCAGGTACGGAACTTGGAGTTCCGCGGCGCTGGAGCAGCCACCTTTGACTTACCCTCGATCACTGTCGGGACTCCGGCAGCTTGCGAGTAGCTGCCGCCTAAGGGGCATTTCTCGGAAGCGGAAACCTCGAAGGAGCCGGTGATAACATTTGAGCAGGTACGGAATCTAGAGTTCCGCGGCGCCGGCGTGGCCGCAGCCGCCGCCTTTGACTTGCCCTTGATGACCAACCAGATTTCGGTCGGTTGATCAAGCTGCACCCTGTTTATGTCGGAGTAGCCGATCCGGCCGCTGCGTATCCCTTCGGCAAGGCGCTGGCAGAACAGGGTCGGCATGCGCTCTTGCGAGACGCCCATGAACGAGGCGATTTCGTGCTTGAACGTGATGCTCCATAAATGGACAGCGGAGATGCACCCGTCCAAATTAGCCTCAGGCGCCTGCTTCGTGCCTGCTTGCGAGGGCCCGCACGTCATCAACGTCAACGCTGCCGCAGCCAGAAGATAAATACTATTTTTCACTGTGAAAACTCCCCGCATCCCACTGGCGAACTTAGTTAGAGCGGCGGAAAGGTTCAAATGATAATTTCTCTGAAGTGGTCTGAACTTTTCTATATTAGATATTTGAAATAAAAACCCGGCGTTTCCGCCGGGTCGTCTGATCGCTGCCGTATCGGCAAAATATCAGTGCTTGCGGTTTCTCGCGGCCAGCGTCCTCAGCCGAAGCCCGTTCAGCCGGATAAAGCCTTCCGCGTCCTTCTGGTCGTAGGCGCCACGGTCGTCTTCGAAGGTGACCAGCGCATCGGAATAGAGTGTCTTTTTCGACTTGCGGCCGGTGACGATGACATTGCCCTTGTAGAGCTTCAGCCGCACCGTGCCTTCGACATCCTCCTGGCTCTTGTCGATCATCGCCTGCAGCATGTCGCGCTCGGGCGAGAACCAGAAGCCGTTGTAGATGAGCTCGGCATAGCGCGGCATGAACTCGTCCTTGAGGTGGGCAGCGCCCCGGTCGAGCGTGATCGATTCGATCGCCCGGTGAGCAGCGATCAGGATGGTGCCGCCGGGGGTCTCGTAGACGCCGCGCGACTTCATGCCAACGAAACGGTTCTCGACGAGGTCGAGCCGGCCGATGCCGTTGTCGCGGCCGAGGTCGTTCAGCGCCGCCAGCATGGTTGCCGGCGACAGCTTCTTGCCGTTGAGCGCGACCGGATCGCCCTTGAGGAATTCGATCTCGATCTCGGTGACGGCATCGGGCGCGTCCATCGGCGAGACGGTGCGCTGGTGGACAAATTCCGGCGGCTCGCTCCACGGGTCCTCCAGCACCTTGCCCTCGGAGGAGGAGTGCAAAAGGTTGGCGTCGACCGAGAAAGGGGCTTCGCCGCGCTTGTCCTTCGGCACCGGGATCTGATGCTGTTCGGCGAAGTTCAGAAGGTCGGTGCGCGACTTGAACGACCATTCGCGCCAGGGCGCGATGACCTTGATCTCCGGGTTCAGCGCAAAAGCCGACAATTCGAAGCGGACCTGATCGTTGCCCTTGCCGGTGGCGCCATGGGCAATCGCGTCGGCGCCGGTCTCCTGGGCGATCTCGACCAGATGCTTGGTGATCAGCGGCCGGGCGATCGAGGTGCCGAGCAGATAGGTGCCCTCATAGACGGCGTTGGCGCGGAACATCGGGAAGACGAAGTCGGCGACGAACTCCTCGCGCACGTCGACGATGCGGATGTCCTTGATGCCCATCATCTCGGCCTTGCGGCGCGCCGGCTTCAGCTCGCCGCCCTGGCCGAGATCGGCGGTGAAGGTGACGACTTCGGCGCCGAGCTCGGTCTGCAGCCACTTCAGGATGATGGAGGTGTCGAGGCCACCGGAATAGGCGAGCACGACTTTCTTGACGTTTTTGAACTTGGACATTTTTGGCGGTTCCGCAGGAAAAAGCTTCGGGGGCGAGGTATCATGGGGTTTCCAGGCGGCGCAAGAGACGAAGGATGCGGTAGTGTCTCAGTTTGAAATATGAGCGGCTACGGATCGCAGCCGTCCGACTGTCGCGCCATGCGCCGAACTCCTATATGCTTACCGCAAAGCGCGGGAGCTTTCATGTCATACGCAGTCGAAACATGCCCGGACGATGTGGACCGTCTGAAGACGCTTCTCCACAGCCTAGGCGAAGAGGGAAGCCGGATCATCAACGTGATCTGGCAACCGGAGCGGGATGTACCCACCGACATCGGTCCGATAACCCAGCCATCCGGCTACGTCATCGTGTTGGAGTATCCGAGCTAAAGCCGACCGGAGGCCAGAAGCGCCCCGGCGACGTGATCGGCGACGCCGTCCACGTCATGCGTATTGCGACTGGCGGGGAAGCCGACGACACGCTGGATGACGGCAAGCGCGGCCCCTACGAGAAAAGGGTGACATGCGCATAGAGTTCTATGGATTGCATTTTGATCTACCTTCGGATTGGGCCGACAGAACAGATAACGTACCCGAGGGTGTTCCAACCCTTGCCCTTCCCTCCGGAGTTGGAGCGTTTCAGTTCACGATTGCCCGCTATGCTGGAGGCAAACATCCGCGAGTAAGCATAGTTGCACTGCGAAGCATGCTCGCTGAATTTTGCAGAAAGCAGCCCCGAGCGTTTGACGATCCGGTTACAAACATGGGCAAGGTATTTTCTGTCGGGTGCGTGTCCCACGACCTCAGTGAGACACTCGGAGTTTGGTATCTCTCGAATGGAAGTGACGTCGTTTTGGCTACCTACCTCGGTTTGTCATTCGATCATCCAGAAGTCGCGTCAGAGTTGGCTGAAGTCAGGCAATCGATAGCGACTATGGATTTTTGACGGTCCCGAAATTCAAACTGAGACACTACCACGGAAGCCTGCCGGTGGCACAGGCTGGGCCAGATGTTTGCCAGGACAGACGCTGGCGTGGCAGAAAGCGCCGCGTTATAGGGCGCGCGATCCACCCGAGGCGACCCCCGAGGCGACCAATGTCCTTCATTCCCGAGACTTCGACGCTCATCCAGTTCGCCATTGCCACCATCATCCTGGCGATCACGCCGGGGCCTGACATGACGTTGTTCGTCTCGCGCACGCTGAGCCAGGGCCGTGCCACCGGCTTCGCCTCGATGGCTGGCGCGCTCACCGGCACGCTGATCCATACAACGCTAGTGGTGGTCGGCATCTCGGCGCTGATCGTCGCCTCGCCTATGGCCTTCTTCGTGCTCAAGATCTTCGGCGCCGGCTATCTGGTGTTCCTGGCCTGGCAGGCGGTGATGAAGGGCTCGGCCTTTTCACCGGAGAAGCGGACAGGACCGCAGGTTTCGCTGTTCCGCAGTTGGGCGGCCGGGCTCGGCGTCAACCTGCTCAACCCCAAGATCATCCTGTTCTTCATGACCTTCCTGCCGCAATTCGTCTCCGCGCATGATCCGAACGCGTCCGGCAAGCTGTTCTTCCTCGGCGTGATGTTCATCGCGCTGTCGATCCCGGTGACGGCGCCGATGGTGCTGGCGGCGGAAAAGTTCTCGGCGGCGATGAAGGCCAGCCCGCGCGTCACCCGCGTGGTCGATTATCTCTTCGGCTGCGTGTTTTCGGCCTTCGCGCTCAAGATCCTGACCGCGCAGGCGAAGTAGCTGTCGCTCGGCGCTTGCGGCAATCGGCAAGGGTTCAGCGATATATCTTCACCGCATGCCTTGCCAGAGCGATGATCGCCGCGGCGGCGATGAGCGCGCAGACGCCAGGCCATCCCCAATGGCCGTAGATCTTGACGCCGATCCAAGAGCCGGCGCTGCCGCCGAGGAAAACTGAGGTCATATAGGCCGTGTTGAGCCTGCTGCGGGCGTCGGGCCGGATCGCGAAGACACGCGCCTGGTTGGCGGTCTGACCACTCTGCACGGCGATGTCGAGGAGCAGCATGCCCGCCGTGAGCGCCAACAGGCCTGTTGCTCCGCCAAGCCCGCCGCCGAGCAGGACGATCCCCGCCGCGATGCCGGTGAAAAAGGCGAGCGGGCTGACGACGTCGGGACCCTTGCGGTCGATCAGCCGGCCGACGACCGGCGTGCAGAACACGCTGGCCGCGCCGACCAGCGCGATCAGCCCGACCGCCTGGCCGCCGAGATGGTACAGCGGTCCGCCGAGCAGCAAGGCCAGGCTTGTCCAGGCGGCGGTGAAGCCGCCGAACATCAGCGCCTGGTAAAGGCAGGAGCGGCGCAGCTCCGGCTCGTCGCGAAAGAGGATGAAGGCCGCCGCGACCAGCGACGGGTAACGCTGCGAAGATGTCGGCGCCGTCCTGGGCAGCACCAGGCCAAGCAGGACGGCTAAGGCGAACAGCGCCGCCGCGGCGACCAGGTACGGTCCGCGCCAGCCGAGATGCTCGCCGAGAAAGCCGCCGAAGGTGCGGGCCAAAAGAATGCCGGCCAGCAATCCGCTGAGCAGCGTGCCGGTGACCGCCCCGCGCCGCTCCGGCGGCATCAGCCCGGCCGCCATCGGCAGCAGGATCTGCGGCACCACGGTGGTGATGCCCGTCGCCATGCTTGCGACTGCCAGCACCGGCAGCGTCGGCGCCTGGCTGGCGATCAGAAGTGCTGCGGCCGTCAGCGTCAACAGGGTTGCGACAAGCGGACGATGCGGAAGCCGGTCTCCCAACGGCACCAGCAGCAGAAGGCCAAGCGCATAGCTAAGCTGGGCGGTGGTGACGACCAAGGCCGCCGTGTCAGCAGGGACGTGCAGGTCGGACGCGATCAGCAGCGTGATCGCCTGGGGAAAGTAAATGGTGGCAACGCTTACGCCGCAGGCAATCGAGAGGATGAACAGCAGGCCGGCGCCGAGGCCGGAAGGGCTGCGCTCGGCCGGTTGATCGAGCCGTTCGGCCACGGCGGCGGCCGAGCCGCCATTCATTTCACCTTCCGCCATGGCCCTGCTCCTGTCGGTCTTGCCAGAATGTCTCGGCACGGCGGGCCAAATTCGATTCGGGCAGCCTCTTCAAGTCGATGGGTTTTGACATGATCCGCTGCAGAAAAGTCTGCAACTTTTCGTCATCAGCTCAAGGGTCCGCGTCGGCCAGGGGCGGGCGGCGCCAGCTTCCGGCCCAGCGGCCGGCGGAGAGCCAGTAGAAGATGCCGCCGACCATGCCGCAGCCGATCACGGCCAAGCGGACATTCGTCGCGGTGACATCGAAATTGGCGTCGCCCACATTATGCACGAAGCCGAGGAAGACGATGGCGACGACCGCGCCGCCCAGCGCGTAGAACAGCCAGTCGCGCCGGCCAAGCACGTCGGCCGCCAGGATCACGACGGCGGCCGGCATGAAGGCGAAATAGGCGACGAACAGCGCCACGAACGGCACCGAAAAATAGAGCGCCGGCGCGATCGTCGGGTGGCCTGGCTACAGCGCATAGCCGAAATAGCCGAGGAAGAGCGCGTTGAGAAAGGCGCTCGCCGCCAGCGAGCCGACAATATAGCCGATCAGGATGACGGCGAAGCGGACGAGATAGGCGATGATACGCCTCACGCCTCGCCGTGCCCCGCGATCATCATGGCTTCGAGCGCCAGCCGGTCCACCTTGCGCATCCGCTCCGATTCCGACTTGAGCTGGCCGCAGGCGGCGAGGATGTCGCGGCCGCGCGGCGTGCGGATCGGCGAGGCGTAGCCGGCATTGTTTATGTAGTCGGCAAACTTTTCGATCGTCTCCCAGTCCGAGCACTGGTAGTTGGTGCCGGGCCACGGGTTGAACGGGATCAGATTGATCTTGGCGGGAATGCCCTTCAAGAGCTTCACCAGCGCCTTGGCGTCGTCGAGGGAATCGTTGACGTCCTTCAGCATCACATATTCGAAGGTGATGCGCTTGGCGTTGGAGAGGCCGGGATAGGCCTTGCAGGCGGCGATCAGCTCCTTCAGCGGGAATTTCTTGTTGATCGGCACCAGAAGGTCGCGCAGGTCGTCATTGGTGGCATGCAGCGAGATCGCCAGCATGACGCCGATCTCCTCGCCGGTGCGGGCGATCTCCGGCACCACGCCCGAGGTCGACAGCGTGATGCGGCGCTTCGACAGGGACAGGCCGTCGCCGTCGGAGGCGATCAGCAGCGCTTTCTTCACCGCCTCGAAATTGTAGAGCGGCTCGCCCATGCCCATCATGACGATGTTGGACACTTTGCGCCCTTCGGCCGGGACGATGGCGCCGTCCGGCGTGTCGCGGTCGGGGAAATCGCCGAGCCGGTCGCGCGCGGTGAGCAGTTGCGCCAGGATCTCTTCCGTCGTCAAATTGCGCACCAGCTTCTGCGTGCCGGTGTGGCAGAAGGAGCAGGTCAGCGTGCAGCCGACCTGCGAGGAGATGCAGAGCGTGCCGCGGCCTTCCTCGGGGATGTAGACGGTCTCGATCTCGACGGGACGGCCGGCGCCGCGCGGCGGAAAGCGGAACAGCCATTTGCGCGTGCCGTCGGAGGAGATCTGCTCCTCGACGATCTCCGGCCGCGCGACGGTGAAATGCGTGTCGAGCGCGGCGCGCAGGTCCTTGGAGATGTTGAACATATGCGCGAAGTCGGATACGCCGCGCACATACATCCAGTGCCAGAGCTGCTGGGCGCGCATCTTTGCCTGGCGCTCCGGCACGATGCCGGCACTGATGAGCGCCTCGCCGATCTCGGCGCGGGTCAGGCCGATCAGGGACGGCTTTTCGGCCGGGGCTGCGCGGCGCAAGGCGTCACGGGCGCCTTCGGCGGTAAGATCAAGCGAAACGGTCATGGTGGCGCCAATATAAGCGATTTGCGGCCGATTTCAGCACCGGCCTGACAGGAAGCGCGGCGCATAGCACAGCTTGGCGCCGGAGTCATGCGCCGGGCTTACCCTTGAACTTCCGCCTTGCGGCGATGGCCGCTGACCTGCTGGCCATCTTCCGGATGGAGAAAGAAGAATCCCGGGATGGAGAGCAGCGGGATCACCGCCGTCAGCAGGAACGCCCAATGGAACTGGCTCGCCGTCGGCGCATGCACCTCCCCGGAGACGAGGCCGAGCACCATGGCGGCGATCGAAACGCCGAGCGCGACGCTGAGCTGCTGCAGGACGCCGCCCAGGCTGGTGGCGCGGCTGAGGTTCTCGGCCGGCAGGTCGGCGTAGGACAGCGTGTTGGACGACATGAACTGCGCCGAACGAACAATGCCGAAGCAAAAGACATAGAGGCCGATCAGCCAATGCGGGGTGTCGGCGTCGAGCAGGGCAAAGCCCGCCACGGCAACAGAGCCGACCACGGCGCTGCCGCTCAGCACGGCCTTGAAGCCGAAGCGCCGCAGGAAGAAGGACAGCAGCGGCCGCATCAGCAGCGCGCCGAAGCTGCCGACGAAGGTCAGCGATCCGGAGGTGACCGGGCTCATGCCGAAGCCGACCTGCAGCATCAGCGGCAACAGGAAGGGCGCGCCGTTGAGGCCGATGCGGCAGAGCCCGCCGGCCAGCGTGCCGACCCGGAAGGAGCGGAAGCGGAACAGCGTGAGATCGACCGCGGGCGCCGCGACTCGGCGCGCATAGTGGCCGAAGGCGAAGAGCAGCAGGACCGAGGCCGCCAGCACCAGCATGGTCGCCAGCGGCGAAATGATCGGCCTGCCGATATTCTCCAAGCCGAATTGCAGGAGTGCCGCGCCAGTACCCACCATGAGGAAGCCGGCGAAGTCGAAAGGCTGGGCTTCTTCGCCGTGGAAATCGTCGACGAAGTGCAAGGCGGCGAGAATGCCGATGAGGCCGAACGGCACGTTGACATAAAAGATCCAGCGCCAGGAGGCGTAGGTGGTCAAGAGGCCGCCGAGCAGCGGTCCGATGACGGGACCGACGATCGCCGGCAAGGTCATGTAGGTCATGGCGGTGATCAGCCCGCTGCGTGGAAAGGAGCGCAGCAGGATCAGCCGCCCGACCGGCGTCATCATGGCCCCGCCCAGTCCCTGCAGCGCGCGCATGGCCAAAAGCATGCCGACGCTGTCGGCCACGCCGCACAGAACCGAGCCCAGGGTGAAGGTGAAGAGCGCCAGGGCGAAGATCCTGCGGGCGCCGAACCGGTCGGCGAACCAGCCGCTGACCGGGATGAACACGGCCAGGGTCAGGATGTAGGTGGTGATCGCCAGATTGAGCCGGACCAGGGTGGTGTCGAGGCTTTGCGCGATGGCCGGAATGGCGGTGGTGAGGATGGTGGAATCGAGCTGTTCCATCAGGAAGGCGATGGCGACGATGGCCGGGATGATCAGCTTGAGACGCGGGTCGCGCTCGGTCGCGAAGAGATGCTGTTCCAATTGTCCGCCAGTTCCGTCGTGCAGGAAGCGATGCCCGCCCGCCAGCCATCCGCGATCAAGCCGGCGTCGATGTCGTGCGGCCCTGCCGGTCCGGACCCCCACCGCACCGGACTGCTTTATGGCCCGATCGATGCGAAGCGATAGCGATTTCGGCTGGCACAGAGGTCAACAAATCTTGACCCCCCTGCTGCACCGAGGCGCGGCGCTGACGGCTGCCGCCGTCTGAAAATCGATCACATATTCGTGTTGGCGTAACCATTCGCGCTGCGTCGGCGAACCGGAAGAGGGCGACCATGCCCCTCAACAATGGGAGTTGTTCAGATGCACTCGATCAAGTTCGCACTCATTGCCGGTTTCGCCGGTCTTTGCGCCTCGCAGGCCTCCGCCGAGGACACAATGGGCGCCATGACCATGATGAAGGGCGGCCAGGTCACCGCGATCATGCCGGACGGACACATGGGCACCATGATGCCGGACGCCAAGATGAGCGCCGACATGATGAAGATGGCCAAGCCCATCAAGCATTGCATGATGATGATCACCGACGCCAAGGGCAAGGCCTACATGATCGACACGTCGACCAAGAAGGCCCAGGCGGAATGCGAAAAAATGGCGATGTGACCTCGCCGACAGCGCGTGCCGACCTCCCCGCCGGCCGGTACGCCGGCGGGTTATCTGCCTTTGTATCACATCTCCTTGAGCGCCGTTCCTGGACGTTGCCGGCATGGCGTCGGGCTCGTCCTCGCGGGTTGATCGGCGCCGTCATTGTGCTAGGCCGGGCCTACCAGCAAGAGGCTCGTCATGGCCGGCATATCGCGAAAATACCGCATGCTTCGGCGTTCCCACGCCATGTGGGTGTCGCGGCGCGTCTGGCAGCCGCGGCTCGTCTTTTGGGCCGGCGCCATCTCGATCGGCCTGATCAGCGTCCTGTTCGCCCTGCTCGCCGACCGCGCGCAGGCCCTGTTCCATGTCATGACCGGCAATGAGGGCGGCTGGCGCTTCTATCTGCCTTTGATCGTGACGCCGCTTGGGTTCGTGCTCTGCGCCTGGCTGGCGCATTCCTTCCTCCCGGGATCACAAGGCAGCGGCATTCCGCAGGCGATCGCGGCGCGGCATCTGCGCGACGAGGACGATCGCAGCCGCATCCTGTCGCTCAGGCTGGTGGTGGGCAAGATAGCGCTCACCGTCGCCGGCCTCGCCTGCGGCGCCTCGATCGGCCGCGAAGGCCCGACGGTGCAAGTCGGCGCTTCGGTGATGCTGCAGGCGGCGCGCTGGGGCGGCATGGCGCATGCGCGCGGGCTGATCTTGGCGGGATCCGCCGCCGGCATAGCCGCCGCCTTCAACACGCCGCTCGCCGGCATCGTCTTCGCCATCGAGGAAATGGGCCGGGCCTATGAGGCGCGCACCAACGGGCTGGTGCTGACGGCGGTGATCCTGGCCGGCCTCGCCTCGCTCGGGCTGCTCGGCAACTACACCTATTTCGGCGTCGCCAAAGACACGGTCGCCTTCGCCTCCGACTGGCCGCTGGTACTAGCCTGCGGCATCATCGGCGGCGGGGTCGGCGCGCTGTTCTCGCTTTCGGCGTTGAAAGTCATGCGCCGCATCCGGCGCTGGAACGCGCTGCAGCCGCTGCCGCGCGCGCTGGTCGTGGCGGCCGTCTGCGGGCTCGCCGTGGCGGTGATCGGCGTGGCGTCCGGCGGGCTGACCTTCGGCACCGGCTATGCGCAGGCGCGCGGCGCGATCGAAGGCACGCGGCTGCCGGCCTTCTTCTTCGTCGAGAAATTCGGGGCCGGCATGCTGTCGATGGTGTCGGGCATTCCGGGCGGCCTCTTCGCGCCGTCGCTGGCGGTGGGCGCGGGGCTGGGCAGCACGCTGGGCCTGGTCTTCGGCACGGCCACCGGCACCGCGGCACTGCTCGGCATGGCCGGCTATTTCGCCGGCGTCGTGCAGGCGCCGATGACGGCCTTCGTCATCATCCTCGAAATGACCGGCAACCACGACAACGTCATCGCGCTGATGTGCGCGGCAATGCCGGGTTACAGCACGGCAAGGCTCATCTCCAACGAACCGCTCTACCACGCGCTGTCGCGCGTCTTCATCGCCGAGGCGATCCGGCGGCGCAGGGTTGCCGGGGCAGAACAGCCGCTGTGAAAGCGAAGACCGGGTTTGAGCCCCGGCCTGCTTGTCCAAACGCGCCAGCCTATCTGGCAGACGAGATCTCGATTACAATCGGATGATCGCTTAGCAAAAGGTCGAGCGAGGTCGTGTTCTTCACTGTCCGGACAGGATCGGTGCCGACAGTCGGATCATAGATGCTTATGGAAGTCGCCGTGGCGCCAAGGCGCACGGTCACCTGGTCCTGGTCGTTCAACCGTTCGTCCCAGACGACCAGTTGGAACGTCCCGTCACTGCGCCGCAGGAGAAGATCATGAACCGTCGGAGGCTGGTCCGCGATCGTGTAATCCAACGTGCCGGACGTAGCGACCGTACCCTCGTCAGCCAGAATAGTCGTAACGTTGTGAAGGTAGGTCGCGGCCTTGCGGGGTGAATAATCGGGCCTGAAGAAACCGAACGACTGGTTGCCGGCCTCATCGGTGCGGTCCCTCAGCAGATAGACCGAAGTGTAGGCATAACCCCGCTTGAACTGTGCGAAATACAAATTCAACAAATTCAAACCTTGCAACTCTTCGGTGACCGGTCCCTGGATATTGGTTCCCGTCTCGGTCGTGACACGCGGCAGTGTTTCAAGTTGTTCCGGCGGGTAGCCCCGGAACCATTTCGACCATGTCAGACCGAAGTTTCCGAATAGTCCGTCGACCCGCGCAGCATAGGTTGGGTCGGCAGCATCCCACACCCTTGTTGTCGGCCGGATAGGGCGAATGCGGGTGATAGAGGTAGTTGTGTACATTCGCGTAGTCCGCATATCTGGTGCCGTCCGGCATCAAGGTTTCAGCGTCCTGAGGAATTGCAAGAAACTGAAGGCCAACGCTGTCATTTTGCGCTCCCGGTTCCGAAATCGACCCCACGGGGTACTTCGCCAGCGCCGGATCCGTGTTGACCGCGTGGTAAAGGTCTCGCTGCAATTTCGTGACCGCCATCCAGGAGTACCCGCGCCCACCGCCTTTCTCGCCTCGATACTCAACAGCCCAGTTGTTTGGCTCGTTGTTGCCCTCAAAAGCCAGCAGCGCGTCGGCCTGCGCCAATACCTTGCCGGTTTCCATCAACCTCTTCAGGTCAGACCCACCGCTCACCAGTCCCCAACTCAGCCTGGCACCGGTTTGCCGATGCAGTTCCAGAAAGGTCTGCATGGTCGTGGGGCCGTTGTCAGTTAACCCCTCTATTCCCGCCCTCACCCACCGGAAGCCGCAATAGCGGACCATCTCGACGGTCTTAGCCAAAGGCTGGCCCCGGTCAGGAAATGTGCTGACGACACCGATGCTGTTCAGAAAATCCGCGGTCGCAACGGCGGCTCTTGGGTCGGCGCGCGAATCCTGAGACCAAAGAGCCAACATCGCGGCGATCACAAGAGACTGGTGTTGGGCGCTCACGAAGGGTTCCTTCCGGTCCGCTCGCGGGGGAATATGGCTCGGCCTCGGGTTGTCCTCATCTCGCCGGTCTGAGCCATACATGCCCACCATAGCCACCAAGCCGTGCTTGCCGTGACAAGCAATCCGTTTCACATCCTTTCCGGAATTGCTTTCAAAAGCAAAAGGCCGGGCTTGCGGCCCGGCCCTCGGATCAAGACTCGGTCCGTGCTTACTTGCACTTGGCGATCGAGGCCAGCGCGGCCGATATGCCCTTCAGCGAGAAGACGTAGGAGGTGGGGTTGCCGCGGCCCGACTTCGCCTGCACCTTCATGTCGGTGCCCGTCTTCATGGCGGCGATCAGCACCGGCTCCTCGGCGGCGTTCTCGACCCAGGCCGACTTGCCGCGGGTGAACATCGAGAAGCTCTTCTTGTCGATGGTGACGGTGGCCTTCGAGCCTTCCTGGAAGTTGTAGCCGGCGATGAACTGCGGCTCGTAGGAAACCTGCTGTCCGGGACGCTGGCTGACGAAGAAGAACATGTCGCCATGGTCGAGCGACGGCGGCTGCTTGTCGGTCGGCACGGTCAGCACATAGCAGACCTTGCCGGCCTGCGACTGATAGCTGTAGGTGCCCCAGGCGTTGTGCTGGCCGATCTTGGTCGCCTGCTGCGCCAGCGCCGGCGCCGCGAAGGCGGCCGCCAGGACCAGGCTGGAAACTATAGCAATCAATCCGCGCATCGTTCTTCCCGTATTCCAAATGGTGCGGAGGCGGGCCGCGTGGCGTCCTGCCGTCGCTTCATTTTGATTTAATCAGGGTTACCAAACGGTGAATCGTCCTCGACAAAAGGAACTCACCCCAGGAAACCGCCCACCCAAGGCACATCACGCCGAAGGGTTCGAGCGACGTGCTTTGGGTCTCTTTTGTTGTGCATGTCGTTACCCAAAAACCGCTACGCAGTTTTGGGCGACATGCAGTCGCGCCGCCACCGTTGAAAGCGGCTGGCGCGACGTTCCGGCGCGGAGTTGGATGCCACGAAAACGCAAGAGTTTGTCTTTTCGCACGCGCTGATTTGCGGGCTGAGCAAGCTGCCGTCAGCCCTTGTCGGCCAGCGCGTCCTTGGCGGCCTGCCTGTGGGCAGGCGTTATATGGGCGCTGACGGCGGCGATCGCCGCGGTCAGCACGGCAAGGTCGTCGGTGTAGCCGAGGCCGACGACGAAATCGGGAATGAAATCGAACGGCAGGACGAAATAGCCAAGCGCACCGAGCAGGGTGGCCTTGGCGCGCAGCGGCGTGTCCTTGTCCATGGCGCAATAATAGGCGGCGACGACTTCGTCCATGAACGGAATCTGCCGCGCCGCTTTCTTGGCGGTGCGCCAGAATTTTTCACGGATCTCGCCTTCGCCGGCGAGCTTGTCGCCGAAGCCGAAGAAATCGAAACCGGAACCTTGCGTCATCAATCGCTCCTTGGCGGCCGCGCGCAACCCATGCGTGCCGACCGCCGCGAAAGATGTGGTGAAAGCGGGGGGCTGCTGCAAGAGTTTGGGGGTTGGTTGGGCGGAAAATCGGAACGAGATGCCACAGCACTTCAAATGCTGGTTGGTGGCAATCGCCTCAGTTTGGCGATTGGCCGAGCTATTCCTCCGATCGTCATCCACGGGCGAAGCAAGGAGCGAAGCGACGCGCGCAGACCCGAGGATCCATTCCGTTACCTTCGAGCGCCGCTCACGGTGCAGAATTCTGCTCCGCTACAATCCTCGACCACGGTCACGGAATGGATCCTCGGGTCTGCGCTCCGCTTCGCGTCGCTCCGCCCGTGGATGACGAAGTGACGACGTCTCGCCCTCAGTGAAAATACCGGTTCATCCGCTTTGCCAGTTCGATATCCAGCGCCGTCACGCCGCCGGCGTCATGCGTGTTCAGCGTCACGTCGACGGTCTTGTAGACATTGGACCAATCCGGGTGATGGTCCATCTTCTCGGCGGCCAGCGCCACGCGGGTCATGAAGGCGAAGGCCTCTGAGAAATTCTTGAAGACGAAGCTGCGCTTGATCGACGCGCCGTCGGCGGCGAGCGACCAGCCGTCGAGTTCGGCCAGAGCGGCGGCGATCGCGTCCTTGCTTAGTTTTTCTCTCGTCATGATGATTTCCCGTGCTATCTCGAATTTGACCCCACCATAATGCAAGTCGCCCAAAGCTGCTTTGCGGTTTTGGGGTTCCAAATGCACAAACAGCGCATATCGAATGAGCATAAAGTCCATAAATTCCGTTCTGTTCGTCTGCCTCGGCAATATCTGCCGTTCGCCGCTCGCCGAGGGCGTGTTCGCGCCGTCTGGGCCGAGCGTGGCCGGGGCCACGAAATGCTGCTCGATTCGGCGGGACCGGCGGCTGGCATGCCGGCCAGGAGCCGGACCGGCGCTCGATCGCGGTTGCCGCGAAGCACGGCATCGACATTTCAGGGCAGAGGGCACGCAAGGTGCTGCCGGGGGATTTTTCGCGCTTCGACCTGATCCTCGGGATGGACCGGGCAAATGTGCGCGACCTCAAGGCACTGGCGCCGCAGGCCGCGCGAGACCGCGTCCATCTTTATCTGGATTTCGCCACGGGAAGGGCCGCGGACGTGCCGGATCCCTATTATGACGGCGCCGAGGCCTTCGCCTCGGTCTACCGCATGATCCGCGAGGCGTCGGAGGCGCTGGCGAAGCGGCTCGAGGCGAGCGTTTCGGCGACCAGCGGCCAGGCTTCCTCGACGATGTAAGGGCCGCCGCCAACCGAATCGCGCGACGACATCAGCACGAAGCGGCCGACACGGAAGGGCAACGCGGCGAAATTGCCGCGCGCCGAAAGATATTGCGCGACGTCGAGCGGGCTTGCGTTGCGCAGGCGCGCCAGCGTCACATGCGGCGAGAATTTGCGCGGGTCGGCCGGTAGGCCGAGCCGCTGGCAGATGCGGTCGATCTCGCCCTGCAGCGCCGTCAGGTCCGGCGAGGCGGACACGCCGGCCCACACCGCATGCGGCTTCTTGCCGCCAAAGGCGCCGACGCCCGAGAGCGTCATCTGGAATGAGGGGCGGTGAACCCTGTCGAGGGCGTTGGCGATCTCGTCGGCGACATGGCCTTCGACATCGCCGATGAAGCGCAGCGTCAGATGGTAGTTTTCGACGTCGATCCAGCGCGCCCCGGGCAGCCCGCCCCGGAGCAGGGACAAGGAGAGAGCGGCGTCACGCGGAATTTCGAGGGCGGTGAAAAGACGTGGCATGTGAAGCCTCCTGTCCTCGAATCGAAACTCTCGGCCCTAGCGAATCATCGATATCAGCGCGGGGCAAGCGGTTTGTTGTCCACAATGTTTCCCCAGCGGAAAGCGTGGCTTTTCGGTCTCATGACGCACCGCCATTCGCGGCAATGGCCTTCTCGACCACGGGAAGGATACGCTCGACCATGATGTCGACCCCCTTGGGGTTGGGATGCAGGCCGTCTTCCAGCTGCATGTCGGCGTGGCCGGCGACGCCGTCGAGGAAGAACGGATAGAGCGGGACGCCGTATTTCTCCGCAAGCCGCGGATAGATGGCGTCGAAGGCCTTCTGGTAGTCGGCGCCGAGATTGGGCGCGGCGCGCATGCCGGCGAGCAGTACCGGGATCTTGCGCTGCTTCAGCTTGCCGAGCATGGCGTCGAGGTTCTTCTCAGCGATGCCGGGTGAAAGGCCGCGCAGCATGTCGTTGGCGCCGAGCTCGAGGATCACCAGCCTTGTGCCGTCCGGCACCGACCAGTCGAGCCGCGCCAGGCCGCCGCTCGAGGTGTCGCCGGACACGCCGGCATTGGCCACGGCGACGTCGAGGCCCTTCGCCTTCAAGGCTGCCTGCAGCCTGTCGGTGAAACCCTGGCCAGGGCCGAGACTGTAGCCCGCCATCAGGCTGTCGCCGAAGCCGACGATGGTGAAGCTGGCGGCGCGCGCCGACGAAATGGCGCCGCAAAGGCCAAGGAAAAGGATGAGGGCTGCGAAAACGACGGGGGCTGCGGCAAAACGATGTTTGAATGCCATGCGGCGAGCCCCATATGACCGGAACAACCCAAGGAAGGAGACACGGGCCGTCTCCTTTTTCCACATATAGGGCGCTTTTATTGTGACAGAAGCCGTCATCGCGTTGAGGGACGTATCGCTGACGCTCGGCGAGGGCGCGTCCTCCGTCCATGTGCTGAAGGGCGTGAGCCTCGACGTCGCGGCCGGGCAAGCCACCGGCATTGTCGGCCCATCGGGCTCGGGCAAGTCGACGCTGCTGATGGTTCTTGCCGGCCTGGAAAGGGTCGATTCGGGCACGGTTCGGATCGCCGGCGAATTGCTCAACGGAAAAAGCGAGGATCAGATTGCTTCATTTCGAGGGCGAAACATCGGCATCGTATTCCAGTCCTTCCATCTCATCCCCAACATGACCGCGCTGGAGAATGTCGCGGTGCCGCTCGAGCTCGCCGGACATGGCGACCCGTTCGGGGTGGCCGCGCGCGAGCTCGCGGCGGTCGGCTTGAGCGACCGTGTGACGCATTATCCGGGCGAGCTTTCCGGCGGCGAGCAGCAGCGCGTGGCGATCGCCCGGGCGCTGGCGCCGTCGCCGCGCATCCTCATCGCCGACGAGCCGACCGGCAATCTCGACCAGGCGACGGGAAAGCAGATTGCCGATCTTCTCTTCGCCAAGGCGGCAGAACGCGGCATGACGCTGGTGCTGGTCACGCATGACCCGGCGCTTGCCGCGCGCTGCGCGCGCCAGGTGTCGATGCGCTCGGGGCGGATCGAGGACGCTGCTCAGCTTAAAGTGACGGCATAATCGCATGGCGGAGACCCCCTCATCCGGGCCTTCGGGCCCCCTTCTCCCCGAGGGGAGAAGAGATCGCCGGGGCCGGCACCTCCCTCTTCTCCCCACCGGGGAGAAGGTGGCCGCGAAGCGGCCGGATGAGGGGGCCTGGCTCCGGACATTGAAGCTCGCCATCCGCTTCTCGCTGCGCGAGATGCGCGGCGGCCTGTCCGGCTTCATGATATTCCTTGCCTGCATCGCGCTCGGCGTCGCGGCGATCGGCGGCGTCAATTCGGTGGCGCAGGCGATCAGTGCCGGCGTCGCCAACCAGGGCCAGACGCTGCTTGGCGGCGATCTGCGCTTTCAGGTCAACCAGCGCAGCGCTTCGAATGCCGAGCTCGGCTTCATCCGCAGCCTCGGCGCGGTTTCGCAGACCTCCGGCATGCGCTCGATGGCGCGGCTGGAAGATGGCTCCGACCAGGCGCTGGTCGAGGCCAAGGCCGTCGACGACGCCTATCCGCTCTACGGCGCGCTGGTGACTGATCCGGCGCTGCCTAAGGAGCAATTGTTCGGCGAAAGGTCCGGCGTGTTTGGCGCCGCCGCGCCAGACCTTTTGTTCGAGCGGCTCAATCTTCACGTCGGCGACCGGCTGAAGCTCGGCAGCGCCGTTTTTGAGCTGCGGGCGAGGCTGGTCAGCGAGCCGGACGCGGTGTCGGACGGTTTCGGCTTCGCGCCGCGGCTGATGATGTCGCGCGGGGGCCTCGCCGCATCCGGTCTGGTGCAGCCGGGCAGCCTGGTCGAGAACGCCTATAAGGTGAGGCTGCCGGAGGGGACTTCCGAGGCGCGGATCAAGGATATCCAGGCTCAAGCCGCGAAGGATTTCCCGCAGGCCGGCTGGTCGATCCGCACGCGCAGCAACGCGGCGCCGGCGCTGTCGTCCAATATCGAGCGGTTTTCGCAATTCCTGACCCTGGTCGGGCTGACAGCGCTGGTGGTTGGCGGCGTCGGCGTGGCGAATGCCGTGCGCGCCTATCTCGACGGCAAGCGCGGCGTCATCGCCACCTTCAAGAGCCTGGGCGCCTCGGGCGGCTTCGTCTTCACCGTCTATCTCGTGCAGATCCTGTTGATCGCCGGCCTCGGCATCGTGCTCGGGCTGATCCTCGGCGCCGCAATGCCGTTCGTGGCGAGCGCGCTGTTGCAATCGGTTATCCCGGTGCCGGCGCAAGGCGGCTTCTATCCAGGCGCGCTGGCCATGGCGGCGCTGTTTGGCCTGCTGGTGACACTGGCCTTCGCGCTCCTGCCGCTCGGCCGCGCCCGCGACGTGCCGGCGACGGCGCTATTCCGCGAGATGGGGTTCGAGAGCCGCGGCCTGCCGCGCCTGCCCTATACGGGTGCGGCGCCGGCGATCGTCGTCGCGCTGGCGGCGCTGGCGATCCTCTCGGCCAATGACCACCGCATCGCCTCGATCTTCGTCGGCGCCACGGTCTTTGCCTTCCTGGTGCTGCGGCTGGTGGCGGTGCTGGTGCAATGGGCGGCGAAGAAAAGTCCGCGCGTGCGCTCGGTTTCGCTGCGGTTGGCGGTGGGCAACATCCACCGTCCGGGCGCGCTGACGCCCTCGGTGGTGCTGTCGCTCGGTCTCGGGCTGACGCTGCTGGTGACGCTGGCGCTGATCGACGGGAATCTCAGGCGGCAGATCTCCGGCAGCCTGCCGGAGCGGGCGCCGAACTTCTTCTTCGTCGACATCCAGAGCAGCGACGTCGATGCCTTCGCCAGCCTGGTGAGCAAGGAGTCGCCACGGGGAACACTGGTCAAGGTGCCGATGCTGCGCGGCCGCATCATGGCGCTCAACGGCGTCGATGTCGACAAGGTGAAGATCCCGGCCGACGGCGCCTGGGTGCTGCGCGGCGACCGTGGCCTGACCTATGAGGCCAGGCAGCCGGAAAACGCAACGCTGACCGAAGGTGCCTGGTGGCCGCAGGACTATTCCGGCGAGCCGCTGGTGTCGTTCTCGGCCGAGGAGGGCAAGGCGATCGGGCTGAAGCTCGGCGACAGCGTCACCGTCAATGTGCTGGGGCGCAACGTCACGGCGAAGATCGCCAATTTTCGCCAGGTGCAGTGGGAGACGATGGGCATCAACTTCGTCATGGTGTTCTCGCCCAACGCCTTTGCCGGGGCGCCGCATGGCTGGCTGGCGACGCTGACCGACAAACAAGCCTCCACGGCCGACGACGCAAGGCTGCTCAACGCCGTCACCCGCGCCTTCCCGGCGGTGACGACGGTGCGCGTTAAGGACGCGCTCGACATCGTCAACCGGCTGGTCGCGCAACTGGGGACGGCGATCCGCGCCGCCGCCGGCGTCGCGCTGATCGCCTCGGTGCTGGTGCTCTCGGGCGCCTTGGCCGCCGGCAACCGGGCGCGCATCCATGACGCCGTGGTGCTGAAGACGCTTGGCGCGACGCGGCGGACGCTGATTGCCGCCTTCTCGCTCGAATATGTGCTGATCGGCCTTGCGACAGCGCTGTTCGCGCTGGCCGCCGGCGGTATCGCCGCCTGGTTCGTGGTCGCGCATATCATGACGCTGCCGTCGCATTTCATGCCGGAGGTGGCGGTGGCGACGATCCTGGTCTCGCTGACGGTCACCGTCGGCATCGGCCTTGCCGGCACCTGGCGGGTGCTCGGCCATAAGGCGGCGCCGGTGCTGCGCAACCTCTAACCGAGCGCGGCTCCAAGTCCCGGCCCGATTAAATCTCTGTAAGAATGCCCGCCGGAAGGCCCAAAAACCGGCCTTTCGCACTCTCACAAAGCGTTACGACCCGTTACCGTCTTGTTCTTGACGTCAAGAACCATCATATTTCGCAACAGGCATGCTGGAGTCCCGCCAGCGGCGCCTGGTCCAGGGATCAATCCAAGCGGACCTGTCACCGGACGGGGCAGAAGCAACAGAGGATTTCCAATGGCTGATCCCATTCGCAACTACCAGACGGGCGCCGCCTCCGGCGCGCGCGTCGATATCGATCAGGGCCTGCGCGCCTATATGATCAAAGTCTACAACCTCATGGGGCTTGGCCTGCTCATTACCGGCCTTGCCGCCTGGGGCGCCTTCCACCTCGCCGTCACCGGCGACGGCCAACTGACCGGTTTCGGCCAGCTCATTTACGCCAGCGCGTTCCGCTGGGTCGTCATCCTGGCGCCGCTCGCCGCCGTGATGTTCCTGTCGTTTCGCATCCAGTCGATGAGCGTGGCGGCGGCGCAGACCACGTTCTGGGTCTATGCCGGCCTTGTCGGCCTGTCGCTGTCGACGATCTTCCTCGTCTACACCGGCACCAGCATCACCCAGACCTTCTTCGCCACGGCCGCGGCCTTCGGCGGTCTGTCGCTCTACGGCTACACGACCAGGCGTGACCTGTCGGCGTTCGGCTCGTTCCTGATCATGGGCGTGATCGGCCTGCTGATCGCGATGCTGATCAACATCTTCCTGCAGTCGTCGGCGCTCGCCTTCGCCATCTCGGCGATCGGCGTGCTGGTCTTCGCCGGCCTCACCGCCTACGACACGCAGCGGATCAAGGAGATGTATTTCGAGGGTGACGTCGCCGACGTCGCCGGCCGCAAGGCGATCATGGGCGCCCTGCAGCTCTATCTCGACTTCATCAACCTGTTCATGTTCCTGCTGCAGTTCATGGGCGACCGCCGCTAAGGACGGTTACCCGGTCTCACTGGACCATAGAGTTGCGAAAGGGCGGCCCAACGGCCGCCCTTTCCTTTTTTGCATGCCTTTGCTGTTATCGAGGCAGGAGAACAAACTGCATAGATTATGAGCAATATTGCGATCAGGGCTGCAACTGCGGCCGACCTTGACCGGATCACTGAAATCTACGCCGATGCGGTCGTCCACGGCACGGCGAGCTACGAGCTGGAGCCGCCCACCCGCGCTGAAATGGGCAACCGATTCGACACTCTGGCGGCGGGCGGCTTCCCCTATCTGGTGGCGGAAAAGGGCGGCGCCGTGCTCGGCTACGCCTATGCCGGACCGTTCCGGCCGCGCCCCGCCTACCGATTCGTCATCGAGGATTCGGTCTATGTCGCGCCCGAGGCCAAGGGGCAGGGCGTCGGCTCGCTGCTGATGCGGGCGTTGATCGAAACGGCGCGCGCGGCGGGCTTCCGCCAGATCATCGCGGTCATCGGCGACGGCCATGCCGACAGCGCCTCGGTACGGCTGCACGAGAAGCTCGGCTTCCACCATTCCGGGCGGTTGGAAGGATCAGGCTACAAGCACGGGCGCTGGCTGGACACGGTGTTCATGCAGCTGTCGCTGAATGGCGGCGCAGAGCTGCCACCGGATCCTGATTCGCTGCCGGAGCGGCGGTTTCGGGAATTGAGAGGAATTGAGGAACTGAAGAATTGAGGAATTGAAGAAAGACGGCTGCGAACTGGCGCGTCAGGCGCCCTTTTCCTCAGTTCTTCAATTCTTCAGTTCCTCAATTCCTCTTTTTTCCCCTAAGCCTCGACGACCTTCAGCTTGGCATCGAAGACCCCAAGCACGCGGCCGAGTTCCTGGCCGCGCTTGAGGATGCGGCCTCCTGCCGCGATGACGGCGAAGGCGCCTTGGCGGCGCGCCAGCTTGGGGTCCTTGACGATCTGGAACAGCGGCACTTCGCTGGCCCGGCGGAAGACGGAAAAGACAGCGCGATCAGTGAGATGATCTATAGCATAGTCGCGCCATTCATTGGCCGCCACCATGCGCCCGTAGAGCCTCAGGATCTGATCAAGCTCGCGCCGGTCGAATCGCACCGGCTGGTCGAGGCGTGCGCTGCGCGCGTCGTGCAACGGGATCAATATTCCGGATGCTTCCCCATCCTCCGTCCCGCCGCTGTGATCGGTCATGCCTCGATCCTTCGATTGAATCATGCGCCGGCCAAGGTTCGCGCTTTCAGGATCGAATTGCAAGGGCCAGCCACGCATGCGCACGGTCGCGCGCTTTCCCAATCGTCCAGTCACGTTTGCGAAACATGTGTTGGAATTGGTGATCCTCTGCCACAATCTCGCCACAAATAATCCGCGCTCATGCCCCAATCTCCGACGAGTTTACCGGCGTTGCCTGAGACGGTTCGGTCCGGCACCGGCTCGTAAACCCCAAGCCCCCCGCCCACGGGTCAGCGTCGGATCGAACCAACCTCGGTTTTTCCTTGGAAAAATCAGGTGCGACGATCCCAAAACCTGAATGACCGGCGTCAGAAGCAAGCTGACGCCGGTTTTTTAATTTTCCTTCTCCCCTTGTGGGAGAAGGTGCCCGAGCGAAGCTCGGTCGGATGAGGGGTGTTGGAAGGAATGAGGCGGTGGCGGTTTCGAGCTTATGGCCAAGCTAGAGCACCCCTCATCCGTCTCGGCGCTGCGCGCCGATCCACCTTCTCCCACAAGGGGAGAAGGGGTATTCACGGCTTATGGATGAAGGCGGCGCCGAGGATCGGGCCGGGCATGCCGTCCTTGCCGACCGACTGCAGCAGCACCGCGCAGCCGCCTTTCTTGGCGATCTCGGTCAAAGGCAATTCGTAACGCTGGGCCTTGCCGTGCCACATGCCGGCGGTCTGGATGTCGGAAACTGCGTTCCAGTAGGTCAGGCTGCGGCCGCTGTTCTCGCCCTGGCCGATCTTGACCATCTGCGGCGGGTCGAAATAGACGATCACCACATGGGCGTCGGCGGGGCCGTTGCCGGCATCGCCCGCGTCGATCATGACGCGGTCGCTGGTGCGGCTTACCTTGATCGCGACCCGCATGCCCTCGCCGGTCCTGTCCATGCGGGCCAGGGCGCCGTCGACATCCTTGCGGCTGGCGCCGTTGACGTGACTGCGGCCGTTGATGACGGCTTGCGGCGTATAGACTGAGCGGCTGCCGAAGGCGCGCATATAGTCATATTGCCGCTCGGTGTTCTCCTTGGTGCTCAGCGTGTCCTGCCAGCCGAGATAGTCCCAGTAATTGACGTGGTAGGCGAGCGCGATGATATCGTCCTTGCCGGCGAGCTCGGCGAAGAACTCGTCCGCCGGCGGACAGGAGCTGCAGCCCTGGCTGGTGAACAATTCGACCACGCCCAAGGGCCTGTCGATTTGGGGCTTGTCGGTCTGGGGCTTGTCGGTCGCGGGCTTCTCAGGCTCGGCTGCAAGGGCCACGCCGCCCAACGCCGTCAGGGCCAGCGCTACTGCCGCAAGCCGCAATCGTCCTCGAAATGCCATGACTTTTCCAATTCCCGCCGGTGACGCCGGCTTTGTTCTGATTGCTAAAATATGTGGCAGAAGCGGCGGTCAACGGGAAGTCACGTTGCGGTGAAATTTTTGCTGTTGCAGCCGCAGGTAAGGGCGCAATAGGAGAGCGTTTGCATTTCAAGGCGCGGTTCGATTCGGGAGCAGCATCCCCGCCATGTGGCAAACTCTCCTGACCCCTGTCGATCTTTATTGCGAACGGACGGGATCAGGACTTTGGGCCGAGTCGGCTAATGCTTTGACCAACCTTGCTTTCATTGCCGCGGAACTGTGGGGCGCCCGGCAAGTGCGGCGATACAAGACCGGCACCTTCGCCGAGGTGCTGGCCTGGTGGATGGTCGTGATCGGCATCGGCTCGACCCTGTTCCTCGCCAGCAAAAGCACGATCTGGGCCGACATCCTGCCGATCGCCGGTTTCACGCTGGCCTACACGCTGTTCAACCTGCGCCCGAAGGGAGTAGGGGAGTAAGGCAGTAGGGGAGTAGGGGAGTAGGGGAGTAGGGGAGTAGGGGAGTAGGGGAGTAGGGGAGTAGGGGAGTAGGGGAGTAGGGGGAAGAGGATCGGCAGCGGGTGACTTCCCTACTGCCCTATTCCCTTACTCCCCTACTCCCTTATTCCCCTACTAAGCGGCCAGATCGCGCAGCACGTACTGCAAAATGCCGCCGTTCTTGAAGTAGTCGAGCTCATCCAGCGTATCGATGCGGCAGATGATCGGCAGGTTCTTCACCGTGCCGTCGCCATAGGTCACCTTGGCGACCATCTTCTGGCGCGGCTTGATCGCGTCCAGGCCGTCGATCTCGACCAGCTCGTCGCCCTTCAGATTGAGGGAAGCCCATGAGGTGCCTTCCTCGAAGACGAAGGGGATGACGCCCATGCCGACCAGGTTCGAGCGATGGATGCGCTCGAAGGACTGGGCGATGACCGCGCGGACACCGAGGAGGTTCGTTCCCTTGGCCGCCCAGTCGCGCGAGGAGCCGTTGCCGTATTCGACGCCGGCGAAGATCACCAGCGGCACGCCGTCCTTCTTGTACTCCATGGCGGCGTCGTAGATCGACATCTCCTCCTTGGAAGGATAGTGGATCGTGTAGCCGCCCTCGCGGCCGTTCTCGCCCAGCATGTGGTTGCGGATGCGGATGTTGGCGAAGGTGCCGCGCATCATCACCTCATGGTTGCCGCGCCGCGTGCCGTACTGGTTGAAGTCGGCGACGCCGACGCCATGCTCGGTGAGGTACTTGCCTGCCGGCGATGCGGCCTTGATCGAACCCGCGGGCGAGATGTGGTCGGTGGTGATCTTGTCGCCGAAGAGGCCGAGCACGCGCGCGCCCTTGATGTCGCCGACCTTGCCGAAGGCGCGGCCCACGCCGGCGAAATAGGGCGGGTTCTGCACATAGGTCGAATGGTCGTCCCAGGCATAGGTCTGGCCTTCCGGCGCCTTGACCTTCTGCCAGTAGGCGTCGCCCTTGAAGACGTCGGCATATTTGCGGGCGAACAGCTCGCGGGTGACGTTCTTCTCGATGAACTCCTGGATCTCGGCCGAGGTCGGCCAGATGTCCTTGAGATAGACCGGCTTGCCGTCGCTGCCCTCGCCGAGCGGCTCGGTGGTCAGGTCCTTGGTCACCGTGCCGGCCAGCGCATGCGCCACCACCAGCGGCGGCGAGGCGAGGTAGTTCGCCTGCACATCCGGCGAGACGCGGCCTTCGAAGTTGCGGTTGCCGGAAAGCACCGCGGCTGCGATCAGGCCCTTGTCGTTGATGGTCTTGGAAATCGGCGCCGGCAGCGGGCCGGAATTGCCGATGCAGGTGGTGCAGCCGAAGCCGACCAGGTTGAAGCCGATCTGGTCGAGCTCCTTCTGCAGGCCGGATTTTTCCAGATATTCGGCCACCACCTGGCTGCCGGGGGCGAGCGAGGTTTTCACCCACGGCTTCTGCTTCAGGCCGCGCCGGTTGGCGTTGCGGGCCAAGAGGCCGGCGCCGATGAGCACGCTCGGGTTCGAGGTGTTGGTGCAGGACGTGATGGCGGCGATGACGACGTCGCCATGGCCAAGATCGTGGCCGGTGCCTTCGACGGCATAGCGCTTCGAGGTCTCGGCGGCCTTCTTGTATTCGGTCTCCATCGCCTTGGCGAAGCCGGCCGGAACGTCCTGCAGGGCGACGCGGCCCTCGGGGCGCTTCGGCCCGGCCATCGACGGCACGACGTCGCCGAGGTCGAGTTCGAGCAGGTCGGTGAAGACCGGATCGGCGGAGCCGGCGTCACGCCACATGCCTTGCGCCTTCGAATAGGCCTCGACCAGGGCGATGCGGTTCTCCTCGCGGCCGGACATGGTGAGGTAGCGGATGGTTTCCGAGTCGACCGGGAAGAAGCCGCAGGTCGCGCCATATTCCGGCGCCATGTTGCCGATGGTGGCGCGGTCGGCCAGCGTCATGTTGGAGAGGCCGGGGCCGAAGAACTCGACGAACTTGCCGACGACGCCCTTCTTGCGCAGCATCTGGGTGACGGTGAGCACCAGGTCGGTGGCGGTGACGCCTTCCTTGAGCCTGCCGGTGAGGCGGAAGCCGATGACCTCCGGCAGAAGCATGGAGACCGGCTGGCCGAGCATCGCGGCCTCGGCCTCGATGCCGCCGACGCCCCAGCCGAGCACACCGAGGCCATTGATCATGGTGGTGTGCGAATCGGTGCCGACGCAGGTGTCGGGATAGGCGACCGTCTCGCCATCCTCGCTGTTGGTCCACACGACCTGTCCCAGATATTCGAGATTGACTTGGTGGCAGATGCCGGTGCCGGGCGGCACGACGCGGAAGTTGCGGAAGGCCTGCTGGCCCCATTTCAGGAACTTGTAGCGCTCCTCGTTGCGCTCATATTCGAGCTCGACATTGCGGGCGAAGGCCATCGGCGTGCCGAACTCGTCGACGATGACGGAATGGTCGATGACGAGGTCGACTGGCACCAGCGGGTTGATCTTTTCCGGATCGCCGCCGAGCGCCTTGATGCCGTCGCGCATGGCGGCGAGGTCGACCACGGCCGGAACCCCGGTGAAGTCCTGCATCAGCACGCGGGCAGGGCGATAGGCGATCTCGACGCCGGCGGTGCCCTTGTCGGCCAGCCAGGCGGCGACCGCCTGGATGCTCTCCTTGGTGACGGAGCGGCCGTCTTCGTTGCGGAGCAGGTTCTCCAGCAGCACCTTCATAGAATAGGGCAGCTGGGCGATGCCGGTGAGGCCATTCTTCTCGGCCTCAACGAGGTCGAAATAGACATAGTCCGCACCACCCGCGGTCAGGGTGCGGCGGCAATTGAAACTGTCGAGGGATTTTGACACGTGCGATCCGTCCTTGTCTGTTCAGCCTGAAAGGGAACGGACGCCGATGGCATGCAATCACGCGCAAAGGTGCGGGTACGGCCATTTCCGCTGTCCGCTCCCAAGCAACCCGAGCCGTTCAAGGCGGCGCGTGCGCTGGTTCGGCGCTAATTCTGTTCCCGCGCCGACCGCTGGCACGGATGAACCGCATATAGAGAATTTCCTGGAATAGTTCTAGACAGACAAAAGGCAAATTTGTGCGATGCGGCGACGGCTGCGAAACGGTGCTTTCGGAACGGGCAATGATGCGGCTGATCGCCGAAAATCTGGGCGGCGAGCGCGGCGGCGAGGCGGTTTTTTCCGGCATCGGCTTTGCGCTCGACAAGGGCGAAGCGCTCATCGTCACCGGGCCGAACGGCTCGGGCAAATCGACCCTGCTGAGGGTAGTCGCCGGGCTGCTGCCGGTTGCCCGGGGCAAGGTGCTGGTCGAAGGCGGTGGCGAGGCTTTCCCGACGGTCGCCTCCGCCTCGCACTATCTCGGCCATCTCAACGCGATGAAGACGGCGCTCAGCGTCGAGGAGAATCTCGGCTTCTGGCGGGCCTTCCAGGGCGAACCGGCATTGAGCGTCGAGGAGGCGCTGGAGACGGTGGCGCTCGGCGGGCTCGGGCATCTGCCCTTCGGCTATCTGTCGACCGGGCAAAGGCGGCGGGTGTCGATCGCCAAGCTTCTGGTCAGCCATAGACCGGTATGGCTGCTGGATGAGCCGACGGCGGGGCTGGACAAGGCTTCGGAGGAGCGGTTCGCGGGGCTGATGCGGGGCCATCTGCGCGACGGTGGGATTGTGGTGGCGGCGACGCATCTGCCGCTGGGGTTGGAAGGGGCGCGCGAGCTGCAAATGAAGGTAGCCCGTTGATGTTTGCGCCAGGCCCCCCTCTCTGCCCTGCCGGGCATCTCCCCCTCAAGGGGGAGGTCAGCAGTTCAGGCGCCCCGATGGCCTTGCCGCGCTGGAGATTGGCGAAGGCCGGGTTGGCATCCAATCTCCCCCTTGAGGGGGAGATGGCCGGCAGGCCAGAGAGGGGAGCCTGGGCGCAGGCATGTCAAATCATGCTAGCCCTCTTCCTCCGCGACATCCGCCTTTCCATCCGCGCCGGCGGCGGGGCGCTGGTCGGCGTCATCTTCTTCCTCGCCGTCATCGTCACCATCCCCTTCGGCGTCGGACCCGACCTCAACCTGTTGTCGCGCATCGGCCCGGCGATCCTGTGGATCGCGGCGCTGCTCGCCTGCCTGCTCGGGCTCGATCGCCTCTTCCAGGCCGACCGCGAGGACGGCTCGCTCGATCTTCTTGTCCTCAACGGCGACCGGCACATGCTGGCGCTGACGGTGCTGACGAAATGCCTGGCGCACTGGGCGGGCAGCGTGCTGCCGCTGGTGGTCGCCGCTCCCTTGCTCGGCCTGTTCATGAACATGGAGCCGCTGGGCATCGGGGCCACGGCGCTGACGCTGCTTATCGGCACGCCTGCCATCACCTTCATCGGCGCCGCGGGTGCGGCGGTAGCCGTGGCGCTGCCGCGCGGCGGGCTGCTGATTTCGGTGCTGGTGCTGCCGCTCACCATCCCGGTGCTGATCTTCGGCGTTTCGGCAAGCTATGGCGCCGTCGCCGATCCGGCCCCGTTCCTGCAGCCCTTCCTCATTCTTGCCGCGCTGACGCTGTTTCTTGCCGTGGTCGGGCCGCTGGCGGCGGCGTTGGCGCTGCGACACGGGACGGATTGAGGCGACAAGGACGTTCATTTCGCTGCGGCGCCGAGACGATTGCGGGAAAGCCGCGGCGGGGCTAGACCAATCCGCGAAAAGCGCGAGCGGTTTTTCCGTCCGGAATTGCGTCAGAACAAGGAAATGGAGCGGATCACTGTCTCTATCAAACGGTGAAACGCTCAGAGGAAAGACATGATCGGAACGATTGGCATGGCGGAGAATGGGGAGCGGTCGACGTGAGCACGCACGCCCTGTTCGTCACCGCCGCCTACGCCATCACGGGCGTCGTGCTGACCGTGCTGATCGGCTGGATCCTGCTCGATCAGCGGGCGCGCAAGCGCGAACTCGCGGCGCTCGAAGCGGCCGGTGTGCGTCGGCGTTCGGACAAGGCCGTCAAGCCATGAGCACCGGGACCGAAGCGCCTGCGCCGCGCCGCCGCTTGTTCGTGCTTTTGCCGCTGCTGGTGTTCCTGGGACTGGCGGGGCTGTTCCTGTCGCAGCTTCTGTCGGGCCGCGATGTCGCCGAAATTCCCTCGGCGCTGATCGGCCTGCCGGCGCCGCAGACCAGTCTCCCGCCGCTGGAAGGGGTGAACCTGCCGGGGCTCGATTCCAAAAGTTTTGCCGGCAGGGTGACGCTCGTCAATGTGTTCGCGTCCTGGTGCGCGCCGTGCCGCGAAGAGCATCCGGTGCTGCTCGGCCTGTCGCAGGACAAGCGCTTCACGCTTACGGCGCTGAACTACAAGGACCAGCCGGAAAACGCCCGCCGCTTCCTCGGCGATCTCGGCAATCCCTATCAGGCGATCGGCGTCGACCCGGCCGGACGCGCGGCGATCGACTGGGGTGTCTACGGCGTGCCGGAAACCTTCGTCATCGGCAAGGACGGCAAGATCGCCTACAAGCATGTCGGGCCGCTGACACCCGACTCCGTGAGGACGCTGCTGTTGCCACAGATCGAGAAGGCCTTGGCGGCGCCGGGTTGACGCCACCTCATCCGGCCGCTTCGCGGCCACCTTCTCCCCGAGGGGGGAAGAGGTCGGCGCCGGCGCTTACCTGTTCCTCTCCCCCTCGGGGAAAGGTCGGATTGCCCCGAATTGCCCTTCGCAATTCGGTTGGCGGTCCGGGTGAGGGCCTGTCGCTCAGCCGTAGATCTGCTTGCGGATCTGGTAGAGCATCTCGGAACGGTCGGCGCGCAGATCGGCGAGATCGCGGCCGGACAGGTTTTCGATTTCGGCGACGAGGCGGTTGTACTGGCGGCGCTTGGCGATGCTGGCGCGAGCGCGGTAGACAAGATTGTCGAACATGACAGGGTTCCTTTCATGCCGCGCTGGTGCGGCCGGTTGTTCCTCCCTGACAATTGCGAGCATGACATAGGAATGGTGCGTTGCAAAAGAAAGATGTTGCAATGCACTATTGCAACCAGCGCATAGCCGGTTAACCGCGGGTAAGGGGCTCCTGCATCCGGCATGGCGGCCTTTGGCGCTACGCTTCACGCAGTTCTCATCCGTTTTGTCATACAAATTACAGGCCTGCCGTCTTGCCAGAATGGCCGCGGGCTGGCTTGATCCGTCCGTCACCTGATGCCGGGAGGAAACGCATGGCGGCCGCTGACTATTACGAAATTCTCGATCCGCGCTTCGCGCGCCTGTTCAACGGCAGCGCGCAGGTGGAAAAGCTGTTCACCGGATGCCGGTGGGCGGAAGGGCCGGCCTGGTTCGCCGCCGGCCGCTATGTCGTCTGGTCCGACATCCCGAACAACCGCATGCTGCGCTATGACGAGACCGATGGCAGCGTCAGCGTGTTCCGCCAGCCGTCCGGCAATTCCAACGGCAATACTGTCGACCGGCAGGGCCGGCTGGTGACGTGCGAGCATTCCGGCCGCCGCGTCAGCCGCACCGAATTCGACGGCTCGACCACCACCATCGCCGACAAGTGGAAAGGCAAGCGGCTGAACTCGCCCAACGACGTCGTGGTGCGCTCCGACGGCTCGATCTGGTTCACCGATCCGAGCTATGGCATCGACACCGACTATGAGGGCGACAAGGCCGAAAGCGAGATCGGCGCCTGCAATGTCTACCGGGTCGACCCGGAGACCGGCGATGTCGAGGCCGTCATCACCGACATGGTGCGGCCGAACGGGCTCGCCTTCTCGCTGGACGAAAGCCTGCTCTATGTCGCCGACACCGGCCGCACGCATGGCGAGAAGAACCCGGCGCATATACGTGTCTTCACTGTCGGCAAGCACGGCAAGAAGGTTTCGGGCGGCAAGGTCTTCGCCGACTGCACCGCCGGCCTGTTCGACGGGTTTCGGCTCGATTCCGACGGGCGCATCTGGACAAGTGCTGCCGACGGCATCCATTGCTACGACCCGGACGGCACGCTGATCGGCAAGGTCAAGGTGCCGGAAGTGACCGCCAACTGCGTGTTCGGCGGCAACAAGCTGAACTGCCTCTACATAGCCGGCACCACCTCGCTCTATATGGTGCGGCTGATGGTGAACGGGGCGAAGACTTTTTGAAGCTGTTCAAGGCGCTTCTTTGGCCTTTGCTGGCCTTTCTGCGCATCCCCGCAGCGCCCGCCGCGCTGCGGTTCCCGCAACCACCGCCATCCGCTTTGCCGGAGCGAATTGCCAAACCGCCGCCCGACGTCAACCGGCAGAACCCAAGGGGAGGACATCATGCCATTCGTCAACATCCGCATCGTCAAGGAAGTGATCGCCGCCGATCCGGCCGGCAAGAAGGCTGACATCGCCAAGAAGGTGACTTCGGCCATCATGGAGGCCACCGGGCTTGGCAACAACGATGTCTGGGTTGTGTTCGAGGAGGTCAACGCCCGCGACTGGTATGTCGGCAAGACCGATGTCGAGACGCTGCGGAAGGGGTAGCTTCTTCCTTCTCCCCTTGCGGGAGAAGGTGGCCTCGCGAAGCGAGGTCGGATGAGGGGTGTTCCAGCTTGGCGACGCCGTTTGTCCAGCGACGAGGTCGCCAATGCCTCACTTCGCTGGAACACCCCCTCATCCGTCTCGGCGCTGCGCGCCGATCCACCTTTTCCCACAAGGGGAGAAGGGGAAGACCGCTCATCGTTCGCGAATAAATCTTGCGAAACCCTGCACCGCCTCACGCATCGCCTGGCGGTTCGAACCCTCTGTCAGGATCGCCTCCATCTCCCCCGGCTTCTTGCCCAGCAGCGCGATCTCCAGCGCCGCCTCCTCATACAGCGCAAACGACATCGTCCGCATGATCTCGGCGAGCGCCGCCCGGGCGTAGAGCGAGCGGGTCGAGGCATGCACCAGCATCGCCGGCTTGCCGACGGCGGCGTCGCGCGACACCAGCCAGTCGAGCGCGTTCTTCATGCCGCCGGGGACGCCATGCGCGTATTCCGGGCAGGAGACGATGACGCCATCGGCACGGGTGACCATCTCGATCAGGCGCGCCGCTTCGGGCGGCGTGCGCTCGCCCTCATCGTCGGGGTTGAAGATCGGCAGCCGGCCGAGCCCGTCATAGACCTGGACGCTACAGTCGTCAGGGGCATTGGCGGCCAGGGCGGCAAGCAGGGCCGAATTGGTCGACGCGGCGCGCAGGCTGCCCGATAGGGCGATGATCTCGATCAAGGGAGGCCCGGACGAAGAGTGAGTCGTCAGGCGAGGCTACCACATGGTCTGCCGGTAATCGTCGTCCAGCTCGCGGTCGATCTCGCCGGCGCGTTCTGACAGCGCCAGCTGGTCGCGGATGATCTGGCCGAGCGTCGGCAGCGTCGCGCGGTCGTACCAGGTCTCCGGCTTCCAAAGATCGGAGCGCATGAAGGCCTTTGCGCAGTGCATATAGGCGGCCTTGACCGTCACCACGATGACGCTCTGGGGCTCCTTGCCGTCGACCGCCAGGCGTTCGCGCAAGGTGGGATCGACGGTGATGCGGGCGTCGCCATTGACGCGCAGCGTCTCGTTCATGCCGGGGATCAGGAAAAGCAGTCCAACCGACGGGTTGCGGATGATGTTTTCCAGCGTGTCCAGCCGGTTGTTGCCGGGGCGGTCGGGGATGGCGATGGTGTTGTTGTCGAGGATGGCGGCGAAGCCGGGCTTGTCGCCCTTCGGTGTGACGTCGGCATTGCTGGCGCCGTCGGAGGAACCGATCAGCACGAAGGGGCTCTTGCCGATGAAGGAGCGGCAATGGCCGTCGAGGCTCTTCAGTTCCTTGCGGATCGAGCCGTCGGTCGGCCGGGGCGTCTTGTAGATCGTCCTCAGCTCGTCATGCGTGGTGAGAAATTCCATGCCGTCCCCCCTTATTCCGGCGCAATTCCGGACGGAAAACCGCGTCACACTTTTCCTGGAATTGCTTTAGTTCCCGGCCTTCTCTTCCTTGGCTTTTTCCTCGAGCGAGTGGCGCATGATCAGCGGCATCTGGCTGAAGGTGAACAGCAAGGTGATCGGGATCGTGCCCCAGACCTTGAAATATAGCCAGGTCGCCTCGGAGAAGTTACGCCACATCACCTCGTTGAGCACGGCCAGGAACAGGAAGAAAAGGCCCCAGCGGAAGGTCAGCTTGCGCCAGCCCTCGGCATCGAGCTGAAAGGCGGAATCGAAGACGTAGCCGAGCAGCGAGCGGCCGAACAGCAGCCCGCCGAGCAGGGTTACGCCGAACAGCGAGTTGATGATCGTCGGCTTCATGAAAGCGAAGGTCTTGTCCTGCAGGTAAAGCGCCAGCGCGCCGAAGACGAAGACGACGATCGCCGAGACCAGCGGCATCAGCGGCAGGCTGCGCGTGAGCAGCCAGGAGACGCCGAGCGAAAGCGCGGTCGCGACCATGAAGAAGGCCGTGGCGATCAGGATCGGCTCGCCGAGATGGGCAAGCACCGGGAATTTCTCGGCCAGCCACTCGCCACGGATGGTGGTGAAGAAGAACACCAGGCCCGGCCCAAGCTCGAGCAGGAATTTCAGGCCGGGGTTCATCGGCTTGCGGCGTGGATCGGACGGGTCGCGTTCGAGGATGTTCATAAAAACCCTTCTTGCGCATGATCTGGCCGAAAAGCGGGCGGCTTTCCAAGATCACGCCTTTGTTCAGGCGACGCCGGCGATCGCTCTGGCAAATTCGCTGGCCGAAAACGGTTCGAGGTCATCGACCTGCTCGCCGACGCCAATGAAATAGACCGGCAGCCGGTGCTTGGCGGCGATCGCCACCAGAATACCGCCGCGGGCCGTGCCGTCCAGCTTGGTCATCACCAGCCCGTTGACGCCGGCGACGTTGCGGAAGATCTCGACCTGGTTCAGCGCATTCTGGCCGGTGGTGGCATCGACCGTCTGCAGCACCGTGTGCGGCGCTTCCGGATCGAGTTTTCCGAGCACGCGCACGATCTTCTCCAACTCCGCCATCAGCTCGGTCTTGTTCTGCAGCCGGCCGGCCGTGTCGATGATCAAAACGTCGGAGCCGGCCTCCTTGGCCTTCTCGAAGGCGTCATAGGCGAGGCCCGCCGCGTCGGCGCCGAGCTTGGTGGCGATGACCGGCGATTTCGTGCGCTCGCCCCAGATCTTCAGCTGCTCGATCGCGGCGGCGCGGAAGGTATCGCCGGCGGCCAGCATCACCTTGAGGCCGCCATCGGTGAGCTTGGCGGCCAATTTGCCGATGGTGGTGGTCTTCCCGGTGCCGTTGACGCCGACGACCAGGATTACATGCGGCTTATGGCTGAGATCGAGCTCGAGCGGTTTTGCCACCGGCATCAGCACCTTCTCCACCTCCGCGGCCATCACGGCGCGGACTTCAGAGTCGGAGACGTCGCGGCCGTAGCGGCTGGAGGCGAGCGAGTCGGTGACGCGCAGCGCCGTCTCCACGCCGAGATCGGCGCGGATCAGCACGTCCTCCAGGTCCTGCAGCGTGTCCTCGTCCAGCTTTCGCTTGGTGAAGACGCCGGCAATGTTGCCGGTGAGCTCGCGGGACGAGCGGGCGAGCCCTTCGCGCATGCGCTGGAACCAGGAGCGCCTTGGCGCCGGCTCCGAAGTCTTTGCCGGCTCGGCTTTCTGCTCGACCTTCTTTGAGACCGTCACCTTGCCGGCGGCGGGAGCGGACCGCGGCTCGGGGGTCGGCTGCGAGGCCGGTGCAGGCCCTACCTCCCCCTCGATGGGGGAGGTCCCGAGCGCAGCTCGGGGGTGGGGGTGACTGGCGCCAGCGTCGGCGCTGTCACCCCGCCCCGCCACTTCGTGGCGACCCTCCCCATCGAGGGGAGGGTGGGGAGCTTCATCCTTCTCGTCGTCTCTATACGGCGAGAAGGTGCCGGCAGGCGGATGAGGGGCAGCGCGGGCTTCCGAGGATGGCTCGATGGAAGGCGGCGCGGCTGGCGGCACCTCGATCGGTGCCGGCGTTTCGGCCGGAACCTCGCTCGGCGGCGTCGGCACCTCCACAGGCGCCGGCTCAGGCAGCGGTTCCGGACGCGAAGGCTCGATATCCGGCTGAGTCGGCTCAGGGGCGGGCACTTCCTGCGGCGCAGGTTCAGGCGCCGGCGCCGGCGCGGGCTCGGGTCGTGCCGGCGGCACTTCCTCGGGGGCCGGAGGCTCCGGTATCTGAGGCGCCGGTTGTGGCTCTTCCTCTGGCTCAGGCTGCGGCAGCGGTTCCGGCTCGGCGGGAACGATCGGTTCCGGCGTCGGTGGAATGGTGGGCGCGGGCTCGGACTTCGGCTCTTCAGGGGGCGGCTGGTGCGCCGCCCCTACCTCCCCCTCGATGGGGGAGGTCCCTAGCGCGGCTCGGGGGTGACCCACGTCGGCGCTGTCACCCCGCCCCGCCACTTCGTGGCGACCCTCCCCATCGAGGGGAGGGTGGGGTGCTGGCTCCTGCTCGCGCGCCAGAATCTCCGGGGCGGCCTGATCGGCCTCCGGCTTCAGCGCGTCCAGCTGATCCCATTTGATCGGCGGCAGGGGCGCGGCCTCGTCGACGCGCTCCTCGACGACCTCCTTCTTGCCGAACGAAAATATCTTCTTGAAAAAACCAGCCATGCGTCTCGCAGTCTCAGGCGGCTTGCGCGGCAAGCGGGGCCGCAATCAGTCGGGCGCCGTCATGGCCGGTGATGATGGCTTCGACGATCTCGCCGGGCGCGCCGGTGCTAATCGTGGCCAACGTAAACCCTTCGGTGCGGCCGAGCCCGTCGCGTTCGATCAGGATCGACTGCCGCGTGCCGGGGAGCGAGGTCAGATGACGGCGATAAGCGGCCTCGCCGGCGGCGCGCAGTCGCGCGGCGCGCTGCTTCACCACCTCGCGGCGGACCTGCGGCATGCGCGCCGCGGGCGTGCCTTCGCGCGGGCTGAACGGAAAGACGTGCAGATGCGTCAGCCCGCACTCCTCGACGATCTTCTCCGAATTCTCGAACATAGCCTCGGTCTCGGTCGGGAAGCCGGCGATGATGTCGGCGCCGAAGACGATTTCAGGACGCAGCTTGCGCACGTCCTCGCAGAAGCGGATCGACTGGTCGCGCAGATGGCGGCGCTTCATGCGCTTCAGGATCATGTCGTCGCCCGATTGCAGCGACAGGTGCAGATGCGGCATCAGCCTCTGTTCAGTGGCGATTGCGTCGAGCAGGTCGTCGTCGGCCTCGATGGAATCGATCGAGGACAGCCTGAGCCGCTTAACATCCGGTACCTGGCGCAGAATGGTCTTCACCAGTTTGCCGAGCTTAGGGCTGCCCGGCAGGTCGGCGCCGAAGCTGGTCATGTCGACGCCGGAAAGCACGATCTCGGCATAGCCGTTGCCGGCAAGGCGCTTGACCTGCTCGACCACGGCGCCCATCGGCACGGAACGCGAATTGCCGCGGCCATAGGGGATGATGCAGAAGGTGCAGCGATGGTCGCAGCCGTTCTGCACCTGCACGAAGGCGCGCGCGCGGCCTTCGATGGCGTCGACCATGTGGCTCGCCGTCTCGCGCACCGAGAAAATGTCGTTGACGCGCGCCTTCTCGGTGTCGTTGACGCCAAAATCGGGCAGTGCGCGGTAGGAGTTCGCCTTGAGCTTCTCCTCATTGCCAAGCACGAGGTCGACCTCGTCCATGGCGGCGAAGTTCTGCGGCTCGGTCTGCGCCGCGCAGCCGGTGACGATGATGCGAGCTGAAGGGTTCTCGCGGCGCGCCTTGCGGATCGCCTGCTTGGCCTGGCGCACCGCCTCCGCCGTGACGGCGCAGGTGTTGAAGATGACGGCGCCGCCCTGGAGCGCGCCGAGACCGGCGCTCTCGGCCTCGCGGCGCATCACTTCCGATTCATAGGTGTTGAGGCGGCAGCCGAAGGTGACGACGTCGATACCGTTGGTGACCGCGCCTTTCTCAAGGGCGGACATCAGGCGGCGCTTTCGGTGTCGCGGGCCCAGGCCCCGGTCGAGGGATCGAAGCTGCCGGAGAATTCCCATTCGGCGGCACCCGTCAGGATGACGTGGTCGTCGTCGCGCCATTCGACATGCAATTCGCCGCCGCCCGGCGTCAGCAGCGAGACGCTGCGGCCGGTGCGCTTGGTGCGGGCGGCGGCCACCACGGCGGCGCAGGCCGCCGAGCCGCAGGCCTTGGTAAGGCCGGCGCCGCGCTCCCAGGTGCGGATGATCATGGTTTGAGGCGACGTCACCTGGGCAATGGTGATGTTGGCGCGCTCGGGGAAGATCGGATGGTTCTCGAGCAGCGGGCCGAAGCGGTCGAGCTCGTAGGACCAGACGTCGTTGTCGACCCAGAAGATCGCATGCGGATTGCCCATAGACACCGCCGAGGGCGAATGCAGCACCGGCGCGTCGATCGGCCCGATCTGCAATTCGATCATGCGGGTGTCGCGGAACTCTTCCGCCAGGGGGATCTCCTGCCAGCCAAAGCGCGGCTTGCCCATGTCGACCGAGATCAGACCGTTCGCGTGCTCCTGAGCATTCAGGATGCCGGCGCGGGTCTCGAAGGTGAAGCTCTTCTGGCCGGTCTCGGCGGCCAAGGCCTGGACGACACAGCGCGTGCCGTTGCCGCAGGCCTGGGCGCTGGTGCCATCGGAATTCAGAATGTCGATATAATAAGCGGTGCCCGGCGTGCGGGCGTCATGGATCGCCATGATCTGGTCGAACTTGGTCGCGGCGTCGGCATTAAGCGCGATCGCCGCGGCCGGCGTGACCCTGTCGGCACGGCCACGCATATCGGCAACGATGATCTCGTTGCCGATGCCGTTCATCTTGGCGAAGGGGGCGGTGCCTGCCATCTAACCGGTCATTCCAATCCGTTTGGCCAATCCGTTTGGCCGCTATATGGCGGAAACGGGCGGGAATTACCAGTCCGGCTCTTGTCTCGGTCACCGCGAAACGTCGCGCCGGCGACGACCAAGTGGTCGCGCCGCGACGACCTGGCGGTCGCGCCGCGACGACCTGGCGGTCGCGCTTAAGTTACCGCGAAGACGCCGAGCACGATCAGCAGGAAGATGACCAGCACGATGCCGATGAGGACGCGCGCTCCCGTGGCAGCCGCTCCGGCCAGCGCCGGCATGCCGAGCAGGCTCGCGGCGGCGGCAATGATGAGAAGAATGATGATCCACCTGATCATGGGAAGCTCCGGCGAAATTGCGTCGCGAAACCAACGCTTTTCGCCGGTTGGGGTTCCTTCGTCAGACAGCCGGTATGTCCCACACCTCGCCAGGACGCATGGCGCGAAAACGCTCCTGCGGCAGGCCGTGCGCCTCGAGCGCCTCGGCCAGTTTTTGCGCCGGCTCCTCGACCGGCTCGTCGGTGAGGTGGAACGTGCCCCAGTGGCAGCCTGCGGCGTGAGCCGCGTTGCAGAGCTTCATGCCCTGCACGGCCTCCTCCGGATTCTGGTGCTGCGGCGCCATGAACCAGCGCGGCTCATAGGCGCCGATCGGCAGGATGGCGAGGCGAAAGCCGCCATGCTTCTGTGCCATCAGCCGGTAGTTGATGCCGTCATGGAAGCCGGTGTCGCCGGCGAAATAGATGTTGCCGCCCGCCGTTTCGATGACAAAGCCAGCCCAAAGCGCCATGCGGCGGTCGCGTCCGCCGCGCGCCGACCAATGATGCGCCGGCTCGACATGGATGGCGGCGACCCCAGCGTCGATCCTGTCGCCCCAATCATGCGCGCTGAGCCGCATGCCGGGCACGGCGCGGTGGATGATGGCGTCGTTGCCGAGTGGCGTGATGATGCGTGCGTCGTGATTCTCCTTCAGCCGCCTCAGCGTGGCGAGGTCGAGATGGTCGTAGTGGTTGTGGCTGATCAGGACCAGGTCGATCGGCGGCAGGTCGGCAAAGGCGATGCCCGGCGCATTGACTCTTCTGGGGCCGGCGAAGGCGAAGGGCGAGGCGCGCTCCGACCAGACCGGATCGGTCAGGATATTCAGGCCGGCGGTCTGGATAAGCAATGACGCGTGGCCGACCATTGTGAGCCTGAGCGCGCCTCCATCCACGCGACGCACCGGCTTTGCCGGCGGGTGAGGACTCGGAACGGCGGCCGGCCATCTCGCCCGCTTGCCGCTGATTTGCCATCTGAGGAGATCGCTGAAGCGCCCTGGGGGCTTGCCGCCGGGGTTGAAGAACAAGGCGCCGTCGAAATGATCGCTATGCGGGCCGCTGTAATAGCGGTTGGCGGTTCTTTTTCTCGCGGCCATTCACTCTCCCGCCGGCTCGACCCCTTCCTGAGATAAGGAAGCGCCTGCCTGGCGCAAGCATTTTGCTGGCGAATGCCAATGGGCGAAGCCCGGTTCATCTAGGATCGGGAGCGAGGCGCGATGATCATGGTCATGAAGCGAACCGGGACACCGTGGATGAAGGCCGAGGATTTCGGCCGCTCGCTGCCGCTTGGGCTGGGCGTCAATCTTTGGTCACCGACATGGCGGCGATGGAGGCCTTTTGCCGCGACGTGCTCGGGGCCAGGATCATCTACGCCGACGAGGATTTCGCGGCGATCGAGCTCCTGGGCTCGGTCTTCATGCTGCATGCCGACCATTCCTACCTCGACAATCCGATGACCGGGGTCACTTCGGGTGCCGAGACGCGCGGCGCCGGCATCGAATTGCGCCTTTACGGCGCCGATCCGGATCGGAGGCGGCGGCGCTCGGCCATATCGTGCTGGCCGGCTCCATCGATAAGCCGCATGGCCTGCGCGAATGCTACATCGTTGGCCCGGACGGCTATGTGTTCGTGCCGAGCGCCCGGATTTAATGCCGTAAGTTCAATGGCTTGAATGACCAAGTCAAACGCCGCTCCGGCGCCGTCCGCTTGCTGCGATAAATTTGCAACATCCGACTCGAAAACCCTATTTTAACCATATCGGGTTGAAATTCTGCCACCTTCGCCATCTTGGTGGAGCGAAGATTACGCGGACGGCTCCCCCCGGCCGGATCCGACGGAGGTTTTGATGAATTTTTCGATGACCCGCCCCTTTTCGCGGAGCGGCCTCGTGGCCATGTCGCTGGCCGCGCTGGTTGCGAGCGGCTGCTCGACCTCGCGCTTCTCCTCGATGGACGACCAGCAGCCGGCGCCGCTGACGCCGGCGCCGTCCGGCACGGTGACGCAGAATCAGCTGCCGCCGCCGGCCGCTCCCGGCACCACCGATCCGTCGCAATTCCCGACCGCGCCGAAGAACACCCAAGTCGCTTCGCTGCCGCCGGACGGCACGGCGCCCGCCGGCGCCACCGATCTCACCGCGGCCAGCGTCGCCGGCGTGTGGAACGTCAATGTCTCCGGGCAGAGCTGCAAGGTGGCAACGCCGCAGACCAAGTTCGGCGCCGGCTACCGCGCCGGTCCGCTGCACTGCCCGGCGCCGATCGACGGCATCAAGTCGTGGAACGTCGCCGGCAAGCAGCTGACGCTCTACGATGAAAATGGCGGCTCGCTGGCCAGGCTCTATTCGTCAGGCGGCGAAAAGTTCGACGGCCAGACTTCCAATGGGCAGCCCATCTCGCTTACAAGGTAGGCTATGCCGATATTCAGGTGAGGCCGGCCTGCGAATGGCGGCTTCCTGTGCTTCCGGTGCTCACGTACTTAAAGTACGCTCCGCTCCGGTTCTCGGAACCCACCCTTCTCGACATGGCCTGACCTGAAACTCAACGTAGCCTGGCGGCGTCTCCTCAGAGCATTCTGCTCAAAGTAAATGATGTGAACCATGCACCTGCGTGACGGCCTCCAGACCCACGCGACCGTCAGGCAGCGCTACGACCATCTCGTCCAGAGCGGCGCTGTTGAGCGCGATCCGGCGCAGGAGCATATCGTCGCCGCGCTCGACCGGCTGATCGACGAGATCTCGGCCAAACGACTGGCACAGAAATCGAGCGCGCTGGGCTGGCTGTTCGCGGCCAAGCGGCAGCCGCGCGAGCCCGTCAAAGGCCTCTACATCCATGGCAGCGTCGGTCGCGGCAAGACCATGCTGATGGACATGTTCTTCGAGCTCTTGCCGGTCCGCCGCAAACGCCGCGTGCATTTCAACGACTTCATGGCCGATGTGCAGGACCGGATCCAGAAACACCGGCAGGCGCGCAAGGAAGGCACGGTCAGGGAGGACGATCCGATCCCGCCGGTCGCCCGGGCGCTCGCCGATGAAGCCTGGGTGCTGTGCTTCGACGAGTTCTCGGTCACCGACATTGCCGACGCGATGATCCTGTCGCGCCTGTTCTCGGCCCTGTTCGCCAATGGCGTGGTGCTGGTCGCCACCTCCAACGTGGCGCCGGAGAACCTTTACCGCGACGGGTTGAACCGCCAGCTCTTCCTGCCGTTCATCTCGCTGCTCGAGCGCAATGCGCATGTGATGACGCTCGATGCCGACAAGGACTACCGCCAGGAAAAGCTCAACCGCCAGCCGGTCTATGTCACGCCGGACGACGCTGCGGCCGAGCGTGCGCTGGACGAGGCCTGGCAGGCGATGACGCATGGCCAGCCGACGGCAGAGGTGATGCTGACGCTGAAAGGCCGCCAGCTCGTCGTCCCGCGCGCCGCCGGGGATGCAGCGCGCTTTTCCTTCGCCGACCTTTGCGAAAAGCCGCTCGGCGCGCGCGACTACCTGGCCATCGCCGGCCGTTTCTCGACGGTCTTTATCGACCATGTGCCGGTGCTGGGGGAAGGCAAGCGCAACGAGGCCAAGCGCTTCATTCTTTTGATCGACACGCTCTACGACCACCATATGCGGCTGGTGATGAGCGCCGCTGCGCCGCCGGAAGGGCTCTACACGGCCAAACGCGGCACGGAAGTGTTCGAATTCGAACGCACCGCCTCACGCCTGGTCGAAATGCAGAGCCGCGACTGGCTGGAAGGCTGGGCGGAACGGCGGGAGACGGCGCCGGTGGCGAAGGCAAGGCAGGCGCAGGTGTAGCTGCAGCCGGCCATCGCAGCGCTGTCCCCCAGCGTCAGAAACCAAGCCATCAATTCACAAGGGCGTCATCGCCGGGATGAAGCCTTCTGATTTCCACGTTCATTGTGTAAATTCTCGTCAGTCGGCTCAGGAACTTTGACGTTTACGTAATTCCCGAAGCATCTAACCGATTGAAAATACTGGGTTCAAAATAATCGTTTGAATTTTTCTTTGGCCGGCGCTAATGGGTGCGGCGAAATCTCGCGGCCTCCCGCATCCTTTCGGCCTCCCCGGCCCCGTCACGGCACCGTCACAGACAAAGGGAAAACATCCTCACATGGCACGCAACAAGATAGCGCTCATCGGGTCGGGCATGATCGGCGGCACGCTCGCCCATATGATCGGCCTCAAGGATCTCGGCGACGTGGTGCTGTTCGATATCGCCGAGGGCATTCCGCAGGGCAAGGGCCTCGACATCGCGCAGTCTTCCCCCGTCGACGGTTTCGACTCCCGGCTGACCGGCGTCAACGACTATGCCGGCATCGAGGGCGCGGATGTCTGCATCGTCACCGCCGGCGTGCCGCGCAAGCCGGGCATGAGCCGCGACGACCTTCTTGGCATCAACCTCAAGGTGATGGAACAGGTCGGCGCGGGTCTCAAGAAATACGCGCCGAAGGCGTTCGTCATCTGCATCACCAACCCGCTCGACGCGATGGTCTGGGCGCTGCAGAAGTTCTCCGGCCTGCCGACCAGCCATGTCGTCGGCATGGCCGGAGTGCTCGACAGCGCCCGCTTCCGCTATTTCCTGGCCGAGGAGTTCAAGGTCTCGGTCGAGGACGTCACCGCTTTCGTGCTCGGCGGCCATGGCGACTCGATGGTGCCGATGATCCGCTATTCGACGGTCGCCGGCATCCCGCTGCCCGACCTCGTCAAGATGGGCTGGACCTCGAAGGAGAAGCTCGACCAGATCGTGCAGCGCACCCGTGACGGCGGCGCCGAGATCGTCGGCCTGTTGAAGACGGGCTCGGCCTATTACGCGCCGGCGGCCTCGGCGATCGCCATGGCCGAGTCCTATCTCAAGGACAAGAAGCGCGTGCTGCCCTGCGCAGCGCACCTTTCCGGCCAGTATGGCGTCAAGGGAACCTATGTCGGCGTTCCCGTGGTGATCGGCGCCGGCGGCGTCGAGCGGGTCATCGAGATCGACCTGTCGAAGGCCGAGCAGAAGATGTTCGACAATTCGGTCGCGGCCGTCCAGGGCCTGGCCGAGGCCTGCACCAAGATCGCCCCGCATCTCGCCGGCAAGTAATCTCGCCGGCAAAGCAATCATCCTCCCCGGAGATCAAGCGCATGAACATCCATGAGTATCAGGCCAAGGCGCTGCTGAAGACGTTCGGCGCGCCGGTGGCAAGCGGCGTTCCGGTGTTCAAGGCAAGCGAGGCGGAGGCCGCCGCAAAGGCGCTGCCCGGCCCGCTTTATGTCGTGAAGAGCCAGATCCATGCCGGCGGCCGCGGCAAGGGCAAGTTCAAGGAACTCGGCCCCGACGCCAAGGGCGGCGTGCGGCTGGCGAAGTCGGCGGCCGAAGTGGTCGCCAACGCCAACGAGATGCTCGGCCACACGCTGGTCACCAAGCAGACCGGCCCGGCCGGCAAGCAGGTCAACCGCCTCTATATCGAGGACGGCGCCGATATCGCCCGCGAGCTGTATCTGTCGATCCTTGTCGACCGCTCGGTCGGCCGCATCGCCTTCGTCGTCTCGACCGAGGGCGGCATGGACATCGAGACGGTCGCGCATGACACGCCGGAAAAGATCGTCACCGTCGCCATCGACCCGGAAAAGGGCGTGAGCGCCGACGACGTGAAGACGCTCAATGCCGCGCTGAAGCTCGACGGCGATGCCGCGAAGGACGGCGCATCGCTGTTCCCGATCCTCTACAAGGCGTTCGTCGAGAAGGACATGAGCCTGCTCGAGGTCAACCCGCTGATCGTCATGAAGGACGGGCATCTGCGCGTGCTCGACGCCAAAGTGTCGTTCGACAACAACGCGCTGTTCCGCCACCCGGACGTGATGGAACTGCGCGACACCACCGAAGAGGACGAGAAGGAGATCGAGGCGTCGAAATACGACCTCGCCTATGTCGCGCTCGACGGCAATATCGGCTGCATGGTCAACGGCGCCGGCCTTGCCATGGCGACGATGGACATCATCAAGCTCTATGGCGCTGAGCCGGCTAACTTCCTCGACGTTGGCGGCGGCGCCTCCAAGGAGAAGGTCACGGCGGCGTTCAAGATCATCACCAAGGACCCGGCGGTCGAGGGCATCCTGATCAACATCTTCGGCGGCATCATGAAGTGCGACGTCATCGCCGAGGGCGTGATCGCCGCGGTCAAGGAAGTGGGGCTGAAAGTGCCGCTGGTCGTGCGCTTGGAAGGCACCAATGCCGAGCTCGGCAAGAAGATCATCAACGACAGCGGCCTGAATGTCGTCTCGGCCGACGATCTGGACGACGCGGCCAAGAAGATCGTCAAGGCGGTGAAGGGCTAAAGCGGATGCCTCCGCGCAAGATAAATCTGGTCGAGGCGGCGGATCAAAAGATCGCCAAGGTCTTCGATCCGCATATCGCCGGCGACGTCAACGACGCCCAGGCCAAGGTCGCCAAGTTCGGCGAGGTCTTCGATTGGCACGCGCATGACAATGAGGACGAGGCCTTCCTCGTGCTGCGCGGCAGGATCGCCATCGATTTCCGCGACGGGCCGGTCGAGCTCGGCGAGGGCGACTTCATCGTCGTGCCGCGCGGCGTCGAACACCGGCCGCGCTCGCTGACGCCGGAGCCCGTGGTGCTGATGTTCGAGCCGGCGACGACTTTGAACACCGGCAACGCACGGAGCGACCTCACCGTCACCGATCTCAAGCGGCTGTGAGCCATGAACGCGTCGCCCTTCTCTTCCCTCTCGGATGGTCACCAACGCCTGCAGGCGCTGGTCGGCGCATGGCGCGGCGAGGAAGAAGTCGCGGCAACGCAATGGACCGATGCCGGCACGGCGACTGCGGAAGTTCAGGCCGAGGCTCAGTTCGGCGGCTTGTTCGTGGTGCAGCGCTATCGCCAGCGCCGCGACGGGACGATCTCGTTCGGCGCACATAATGTGTTCGGCTTCGACCAGCAGAACGGCCTCGTCACCATGCATCAGTTCGACTCGATGGGGTTCGTGCCGATGTCACCGGCCACGGGCACGTGGAACGACGGCGAATTGGCGCTGGAACGGTCGTCGCCGCGCGGCTCGGCTCGCGTGACCTACAATTTTGACGACATCGATACCTATCGCATGAAACTTCAGTTCAAGGCCACGAGCAGCAATGCTTGGGAAGACATGGTGAGCGGGCTCTACCGGCGCGTCTCGCCTTCCACGATCAACGGTTTTTAGAAAAGGGCCGCGATGTCCATTCTCGTCGACAAGAATACCAAGGTGCTGGTTCAGGGTCTGACCGGCAAGACCGGCACGTTCCACACCGAGCAGGCGCTGGCCTATCACGGCACCAAGATGGTGGGCGGCATCCACCCGAAGAAGGGGGGCGAGACCTGGACCGGCTCGAAGGGCGAAAGCCTGCCGATCTTCGCCACGGTGGCCGAGGGCAAGGCAAGGACCGGCGCCAACGCCTCGGTCATCTATGTGCCGCCGGCGGGCGCGGGCGAGGCCATCATCGAGGCGATCGAGGCAGAGATCCCGCTCATCGTCTGCATCACCGAAGGCATCCCGGTGATGGACATGGTCAAGGTCAAGGCGCGGCTCGACCGCTCCACTTCGCGGCTGATCGGCCCGAACTGCCCTGGAGTGCTGACGCCCGACGAGTGCAAGATCGGCATCATGCCCGGCAACATCTTCCGCAAGGGCTCGGTGGGCGTTGTTTCGCGCTCGGGAACACTTACCTATGAGGCAGTCTTCCAGACCACCAATGTCGGCCTCGGCCAGACAACGGCGGTTGGCATCGGCGGCGACCCGGTCAAGGGCACCGAATTCATTGATGTGCTGGAGATGTTCCTCGCCGACGACGAGACCAAGTCGATCATCATGATCGGCGAGATCGGCGGCTCGGCCGAGGAAGACGCCGCGCAGTTCCTCAAGGACGAAGCCAAGCGCGGCCGCAAGAAACCGATGGCGGGCTTCATCGCCGGGCGCACGGCGCCGGCCGGCCGCACCATGGGCCATGCGGGCGCGGTGATCTCGGGCGGCAAGGGCGGCGCGGAAGACAAGATCGCGGCGATGGAATCGGCCGGCATCAAGGTCTCACCGTCGCCGGCCAGGCTCGGCACGACGCTGGTCGAGGCGATCAAAGGTTAGGGCAGTAGGGGAGTAGGGCAGTAGGGGGATAGGACGAACGGGACGAGCGTGTCGACAGCTTGCTCGCCCTACTGCCTTACTCCCCTACTGCCCTACTCCCCTCCAAACTAAGGAGACGGAGCCAGGCTCCGCAGACGAAAATGGCAAGACAAGATCAGGCCAACGACCAATTCTCGCTCACCTCGTTCCTCTACGGCGGCAATGCCGACTATATCGACGCGCTCTACGCGGCCTATGAGGACAATCCGGCTTCGGTCGATCCGGAGTGGCAGGATTTCTTCTCGGCGCTGAAGGACGACGCGGGCGACGTCCGCAAGAACGCCAAGGGCGCCTCCTGGGCGAAGCCCTCCTGGCCGCTGACGGCCAATGGCGAGCTGGTCTCGGCGCTGGACGGCAATTGGGGCCTGGTTGAGAAGGCGATCGAAAAGAAGGTCAAGGACAAGGCGGTCGTCAACGGCGCCGTGCTTTCCGACGCCGACGTGCACCAGGCGACGCGCGATTCGGTGCGCGCCATCATGATGATCCGCGCCTACCGCATGCGCGGCCACCTGCACGCCAATCTTGATCCGCTCGGCATCGCCAAGCCGCTCGAGGACTATAACGAGCTGTCGCCGGAGAATTACGGTTTTACCGAAGCCGATTACGACCGGCCGATCTTCCTCGACAATGTGCTGGGCCTGGAATTCGGCACCATCCGGCAGATGTTGGACATCCTGACCCGCACCTATTGCTCGACCCTTGGCGTCGAGTTCATGCATATCTCCGACCCGGAAGAGAAGGCCTGGATCCAGGCGCGCATCGAAGGCGCCGACAAGGAGATCACCTTCACCGCCACCGGCAAGAAGGCGATCCTGTCCAAGCTGATCGAGGCCGAGGGCTTCGAGCAATATATCGACGTCAAGTACAAGGGCACCAAGCGGTTCGGCCTCGACGGCGGCGAGTCGCTGATCCCGGCGCTGGAGCAGATCGTCAAGCGCGGCGGTCAGCTCGGCCTCAAGGAAATCGTGCTCGGCATGGCGCATCGCGGCCGCCTCAATGTGCTTTCCCAGGTGATGGCCAAGCCCCACCGCGCCATCTTCCACGAATTCAAGGGCGGCTCGGCCGCGCCCGACGAGGTCGAAGGCTCAGGCGACGTGAAGTACCATCTCGGCGCCTCGTCGGACCGCGAGTTCGACGGCAACAAGGTGCATCTGTCGCTGACGGCCAATCCCTCGCATCTGGAAATCGTCGATCCGGTGGTGATGGGCAAGGCGCGCGCCAAGCAGGACCAGCTTTCCGGCCGCGAGCGTGGCGAGGTCGTGCCGCTGTCGGAGCGCGCCAAGGTGATGCCGCTGCTTTTGCATGGCGACGCCGCCTTCGCCGGCCAGGGCGTGATCGCCGAGATCCTCGGCCTGTCGGGGCTGCGCGGCCATCGCGTCGCCGGCACGCTGCACGTCATCATCAACAACCAGATCGGCTTCACCACCAATCCGCGCTTCTCGCGCTCCTCGCCCTATCCGTCGGATGTGGCCAAGATGATCGAGGCGCCGATCTTCCACGTCAATGGCGACGATCCGGAAGCCGTGGTGCACGCCGCGAAGGTGGCGACCGAGTTCCGCATGAAGTTCCACAAGCCGGTGGTCGTGGACATGTTCTGCTATCGCCGCTTCGGCCACAATGAGGGCGACGAGCCGGCCTTTACCCAACCGATCATGTATCGCAACATCCGCACCCACAAGACGGTGGTGCAGATCTATGCCGACCGGCTGATCGCGGAGGGCCACGTCACCCAGGCCGAGGTCGACAAGATGCGGGCCGACTGGCGCGCGCATCTGGAAGCCGAGTGGGAAGTCGGCCAGAGCTACAAGCCGAACAAGGCCGACTGGCTGGACGGCGCGTGGTCCGGCCTGCGCACTGCTGACAATCAGGATGAACAACGGCGCGGCAAGACCGCCGTGCCGGTGCGCACGCTGAAGGAGATCGGTAAGAAGCTGACCGAGGTGCCGAAGGATTTCGAGGCGCACAAGACGATCCTGCGCTTCCTCGAGAACCGCCGCCAGGCGATCGAGTCCGGCGAAGGCATCGACTGGTCGACGGCCGAGGCGCTGGCCTTCGGCGCCATCCTGCTCGACGGCAACCCGATCCGGCTTTCCGGCCAAGATTCGGAGCGCGGCACCTTCTCGCAGCGCCATTCGGTGCTCTACGACCAGCGCGACGAGACCCGCTACATCCCGCTCAACAACCTCTCGGCGGCGCAGGCCGGCTATGAGGTCATCAACTCGATGCTGTCGGAAGAGGCGGTGCTGGGCTTCGAATATGGCTACAGCCTGGCGGAGCCGAAGGCGCTGACGCTCTGGGAGGCGCAGTTCGGCGATTTCGCCAACGGCGCCCAGGTGGTGTTCGACCAGTTCATCTCGTCGGGCGAGCGCAAATGGCTGCGCATGTCTGGCCTCGTCTGCCTGTTGCCGCATGGCTATGAGGGCCAGGGGCCGGAGCACTCGTCGGCGCGGCTGGAGCGCTTCCTGCAGCTCTGCGCGGAAGACAACATGCAGGTCGCGAACGTCACCACGCCGGCTAATTATTTCCACATCCTGCGCCGGCAGTTGAAGCGCGACTTCCGCAAGCCGCTGATCCTGATGACGCCGAAGTCGCTGCTGCGCCACAAGCGGGCGGTGTCGACGCTGTCGGAGATTTCGGGCGAGAGCTCGTTCCACCGGCTGCTGTGGGACGATGCGCAGCTCTTGGCCGACCAGTCGATCAAGCTGGTCAAGGACTCCAAGATCCGCCGCGTCGTGCTGTGCTCGGGCAAGGTCTATTACGACCTCTATGAGGAGCGCGAGAAGCGCGGCATCAACGACATTTATCTGCTGCGCGTCGAACAGCTCTATCCGTTCCCGGCCAAGGCGCTGATCACCGAGCTGTCGCGTTTCCGCAATGCCGAGATGGTGTGGTGCCAGGAGGAGCCCAAGAATATGGGCGCCTGGTCGTTCATCGATCCCTATCTCGAATGGGTGCTGGCGCATATCGACGCCAAGCATCAGCGGGTGCGCTACACCGGGCGGCCGGCCTCGGCCTCGCCGGCAACCGGCCTGATGTCGAAGCATCTCAGCCAGCTCGCCGCGCTGCTCGACGACGCTCTCGGCGAATAACCGCACGAAACAGACCTCAAAAGACAAGAGAACGGACAGGCACAATGGCTACCGAAATCCGCGTCCCCACTCTGGGTGAATCCGTCACCGAGGCGACCGTTGGCAAGTGGTTCAAGAAGGTCGGCGACGCGATCGCCGCCGATGAGCCCCTGGTCGAGCTCGAAACCGACAAGGTGACGGTGGAAGTGCCTGCAGCGGGCGCCGGAACGCTGGCCGAGATCACCGTCAAGGAAGGCGAGACGGTCAATGTCGGCGCGCTGCTCGGCTCGATTTCGGCGGGCGGCGGTGCCCCGGCCACGAAGCCGCAGGCAGTGGCGCAGGCTTCCAGCCCGGATGCCGCGTCTTCGGTCAAGCAGGCCGCGGCCGAGACCGCCAAGATCGCTGGCGACAACGGTCCGATCGAGCCGCGCACCATGCCGCCGGCGCCGGCCGCGGCCAAGCTGATCGCGGAGCACAATCTCTCGGTCGACCAGCTGTCCGGCTCGGGCAAGCGCGGCCAGGTGCTGAAGGGCGACGTGCTCGATGCCATCGCCAAGGGCGCGCCGTCCCAGCCGGCCGAGACGCCGAAGGCGGCACCTGCGCCGGTCGTTGCCCGCGCGCCATCCTCGGCCGAGGATGCGCCGCGCGAGGAGCGCGTGCGCATGACCAAGCTGCGCCAGACCATTGCGCGCCGCTTGAAAGAAGCGCAGTCGACCGCAGCCATGCTCACCACCTTCAACGAGGTGGATATGAGCGCGGTGATGGCGCTGCGGGCCAAATACAAGGACGTGTTCGAGAAGAAGCACGGCGTGAAGCTCGGCTTCATGGGCTTCTTCACCAAGGCGGTGACGCATGCGCTGAAGGAAATCCCGGCGGTCAATGCCGAGATCGACGGCACCGACATCATCTACAAGAACTTCGCCCATGTCGGCGTCGCCGTCGGCACGGACAAGGGCCTGGTGGTGCCGGTGGTGCGCGACGCCGACCAGATGTCCATCGCCGAGATCGAGAAGGAGATCGGCCGGCTGGGTCTCGCCGCGCGCGACGGCAAGCTTTCGGTCGCGGACATGCAGGGCGGCACCTTCACCATCTCCAATGGCGGCGTCTACGGCTCGCTGATGTCGACGCCGATCCTCAATGCGCCGCAATCGGGCATTCTCGGCATGCACAAGATTCAGGATCGGCCGATGGTGGTCGGCGGCCAGATCGTCATCCGCCCGATGATGTATCTGGCGCTCAGCTACGATCACCGCATCGTCGACGGCAAGGAAGCGGTGACCTTCCTGGTGCGCGTCAAGGAAAGCCTGGAGGATCCCGAGCGGCTGGTGCTCGATCTCTAAGGTTTGGCGCTGTGGCTGAAACGGTCGAGCCGATCGATCTGTTCGAGCTTGTGATGACAGGCCGAGCAGGACCTGTCGAACTCGGCAAAAGCAGCCGTGAAACGGTCCGAGGCTTGATCGATCCGGAGTATGTGCGGGCGGACAATCACTATCGCCACGAGGACACCGAGTCGGCCTGGTGCATCTTTGGTCGCAATTGCGAGTTTTTCTTCAGCCCCGATTTTCGTCTGAGATCGATTAGCGTCGAGCCCGTCTTCGGGAGATTGCAGCCCGGTGGAATGATGGCGACTTGGTACGGCGATCTCAACGTCGATGTGGGCCGGCATCCCGTGACGTTCGCAGGCACCAGCCCGATAGCCATACATACCTTGCCCAAGGCATTGCAGTTCCTGAACGAGGGCGACTTCAAATGGGCAATCGGTGGCGGCAGCGAGCGCGACGTCTATATTAAGCTGGCGGAGAGTTCTCGCGTCCTGACCCTCAAGTATGAGGTAAACGCAATACCGGTCGGCGGGAAGAACAGTGTTGCGTTTGAGATAGACTATTTTCTTACGACGATTGTTATCCTCGATCAAGCTGTTCAGGGCGGATAGCAATGAGGATCCGCTCCCTCTTGACCGAAAGTCTTTCGACCGCGTCAATAGTGGCAGGCCTGATGATGGTTCCGTCCGCCGCCCAGGCCGCCTGCCCGATCCAGCTCGCCGTCTATGGCGAAGCGCAGAGCGGCGCCGAGATCGATTTCACCCCGGCTGGCAGCTCGGCGACGATCACCAATGCCTTCCGCATGATCCTCGACAACAATGTCGTGCTCGACGGCATCGCGATGTGGACCGAGGGATCGGCCGCGCGGCCGCATGGTTCGCTTATGTACAAATGCCCGACGGGCGACGTCACTGGCGAGGAGCTCGCCGCCTGCACCGTGTGGGAAGGCGTCATCTACAGCGCCGACGAGAAGGGCGGCGTCGGCCTGCTGCCGGCGGAGGGCGTCGACGCGCCGAAGACCCTGATCTTCCCCGATCTCGGGCCGTCGCTCGAAATGTCGGCCGCCTATGGCCCCGCCGGCTTCTCCAAGGTGCCGTGGGACATCTTCGTGCTGAAAGGCTGCCAGGAATGAGTGCCGAGAAAAAGACGCTGCTGGTCACCGGTGGCAGCCGCGGCATCGGCGCGGCCATCTGCCGGCAGGCGAACCGGGCCGGTTATCGCGTGGCGGTCAACTACGTCTCCAACCAGGTCGCGGTGGACGCGCTGGTCGCCGAGCTCAGGGCCGCGGGTGGAGATGCCTTCGCAGTGAAGGGCGATGTCGGCAACGAAGCCGATGTCATCGGGATGTTCGAAGCGATGGACCGGGCCTTCGGCCGGCTCGACGCTTTCGTCAACAATGCCGGCATCGTCGACGTCAAGGCGCGGGTCGACGAGATGAGTGTCGAGCGGCTGGAGCGCATGATGCGCATCAACGTCGTCGGCTCGTTCCTGTGCGCCCGCGAGGCGGTGAAGCGCATGTCGACGCGGCATGGCGGCAAGGGTGGCGCCATCGTCAACATCTCCTCCGCTGCCGCCCGGCTGGGCTCGCCCGGCGAATATGTCGACTACGCCGCCTCCAAGGGCGCGATCGACACCATGACCATGGGGCTCGCGCGTGAAGTCGCGCTGGAAGGTGTCCGCGTCAATGCGGTCAGCCCCGGAATCACCGAGACCGAAATCCATGCTTCCGGCGGCCAGCCGGACCGCGTGGCGCGGATGCAGGATATGCTGCCGATGAGACGCGCCGGCACGGCGGACGAAGTCGCCAGCGCGGTTCTCTATCTTCTGTCGGACGCGGCCTCCTATACAACGGGCGCGATCCTCAATGTGAGCGGCGGCCGATAGGCGCCAAAGCAAAGGACAAGACCATGGCTTATGACGTCGTAATCATCGGATCGGGACCGGGCGGCTATGTCTGTGCCATCAAGGCGGCGCAGCTCGGGCTGAAGACGGCGGTGGTCGAGAAGAACGCCACCTTCGGCGGCACCTGCCTCAACATCGGCTGCATCCCGTCGAAGGCGCTGCTCCACGCCTCCGAGATGTTCGCCGAGGCTGGCCATGCCTTCGATACGCTGGGCGTCGAGATACCGGCACCGAAGCTCAATCTGAAGAAGATGATGGCGCATAAGGACACGACGGTGGCGTCAAACGTCAACGGCGTAGCCTTCCTGTTCAAGAAGAACAAGATCGATAGCTTCCGCGGCACCGGCAAGGTGATTTCGGCCGGCAAGGTTTCGGTGACCGGCGAGGACGGCAAGGTCGAGGAGATCGAGACCCGGAATGTCGTCATCGCCACAGGCTCGGATGTCGCCGGCATTCCGGGCGTCAAGGTCGATTTCGACGAGAAGGTGATCGTGTCCTCTACCGGCGCGCTGTCGCTGGCCAAGGTGCCGGAGCGTCTCGTGGTGGTCGGCGGCGGTGTCATCGGGCTGGAGCTCGGCTCGGTGTGGGCAAGGCTCGGCGCCAAGGTCACGGTGGTCGAGTTCCTGGACAACATCCTGGGCGGTATGGACGGTGAGGTATCGAAGCAGTTCCAGCGGCTGCTCACCAAGCAGGGCTTCGAGTTCAAGCTCGGCGCCAAGGTCACGGGTGTGGCCAAGGCCAAGAAGGGCGCGACCGTGACCTTCGAGCCGGTCAAGGGCGGTGCCACTGAGACGATCGAGGCGGATGTGGTGCTGGTCGCCACCGGACGCCGGCCCTATGCCGACAGCCTCGGGCTGCAGGAGGCCGGCGTCGAGCTAGACGAGCGCGGCAGGGTCAAGACCGACGCGCATCTCAGGACCAACGTGCCCGGCATCTATGCCATCGGCGACGTCATCGCCGGACCGATGCTGGCGCACAAGGCCGAGGACGAGGGCGTCGCCGTCGCCGAGACCATCGCCGGCCAGGCCGGGCATGTGAACTACGACGTCATCCCAAGCGTCGTCTACACCAGTCCGGAGATCGCCTCCGTCGGCAAGACCGAGGAGGAGCTGAAGAAGGCCGGCATCGACTACAAGGCCGGCAAATTCCCGTTCAGCGCCAATGGCCGCGCGCGCGCCATGCTGCACACCGACGGCTTCGTCAAGATCCTGGCCGACAAGGTGAGCGAGCGCGTGCTCGGTGTCCATATCGTCGGCTTCGGCGCCGGCGAGATGATCCACGAGGCGGCGGTGCTGATGGAGTTCGGCGGCTCGTCGGAGGACCTCGCCCGCACCTGCCACGCGCATCCGACGATGTCGGAAGCGGTGAAGGAAGCGGCGCTGGCGACCTTCTTCAAGCCTATTCATATCTAGATCCCGAACCGAAGCGCGATGCGCGTCAGCGTTCGGCATGGCTCGTCTCGCAAGGTTCGCTTGAGCAATTCCAGGAAAAGTGTGAGCGGTATTCCGTCCGGAATTGCGTAAAAACAAAGAGATAGAGCGGTTCGCCGTTTCTATGAAACGGTGAAACGCTCCAGGAGATACCTCGTGTCCAAAGGCTCCGATCTGCTTGTTGCCGCCCTCGAGAATGAAGGCGTGGACCGCATCTTCGGCATACCGGGCGAAGAGAACCTCGACGTCGTCGAATCCATTCGCAAATCCTCGATCGAGCTTATCCTGACCCGCCATGAGCAAGCGGCCGCGTTCATGGCCGCCACCCACGGCCGGCTCACCGGCAGGCCCGGCGTCTGCATCACCACGCTTGGCCCGGGCGCCTTGAACCTGACCACAGGCGCGGCCTACGCGCTGCTCGGGGCCATGCCGATGGTCATGATCACCGGACAAAAGGGCGTCAGGTCGTCCAGGCAGGCCCGGTTCCAGATCGTCGACGTCGTCGCGGCGATGAAACCCCTGACCAAGCTTTCGCGTCAGATCGTTTCGCCCAGGATGATCCCGGGCGTGGTGCGCGAGGCTTTCCGGGTGGCCGGCGAGGAGCGGCCGGGACCGGTGCATCTGGAGCTGCCGGAAGACATCGCCGCCGAGGAATGCGACGCGGTGGCACCGATTCCGCCGCACCCGGTCGAGCTGCCGCTGGCGAGCCCGCTTGCGCTCGACCGCGCCGCGCGTATGATCATCGAGGCCGAGCGGCCGCTGGCGATGATGGGCGCCGCCGCCTCGCGGCCGCGCTCGACCTCGGACCTCGCCCAGTTCGTCCTGCGGACCGGCATTCCCTATTTCACCACCCAGATGGGCAAGGGCACGGTGCCGGGTGGGACCGAGCTCTATATGGGCACAGCCGCCCTGTCCGAGCGCGACTATGTGCATGAGGCGATCGAGCGGGCGGATCTCATCATCACGATCGGCCACGACACGGTCGAGAAGCCACCCTTCATCATGGGCGCCGACGGTCCCAAGGTCATTCATGTCGGCTACCAGCCGGCCACTGTCGAGCAGGTCTATTTCCCGCAAACCGAGGTGATCGGCGATATCGGCGCGTCGCTCAGGCTGCTGGCCGACCGCCTGGAAGGCAACATTCCCAACGCACAGGCACTGCTGCCGCTGCGCGAGGGGATATTGAACCGCATCGCGGCGCGCGACAGCGAGGACCGCTTCACGCCGCAGCGCCTGGTGCACGACGTGCGCGCGGTGATGCCGGCCGACGGCATCCTGGCGCTCGACAACGGCATGTACAAGATCTGGTTCGCGCGCAACTACCGCACGCGCGTCGCCAACACGCTGCTGCTCGACAATGCGTTGGCCACGATGGGTGCCGGCCTGCCGTCGGCGATGATGGCGGCGATGCTTTTTCCAGAACGCCGCGTCATGGCGATTTGCGGCGATGGTGGCTTCATGATGAACAGCCAGGAGCTGGAAACCGCCGTCAGGCTGAAGCTCAACCTCGTGGTCCTGATCATTGAGGACCATGCCTACGGCATGATCCGCTGGAAGCAGGCGGTCGACGACTTTCCCGATTTCGGCATGACCTTCGCGAATCCCGATTTCGTCCGCTATGCCGAAGCCTATGGCGCCAAGGGCACCAGGGTAGGCGCCATTGCCGAGCTGAGACCGGCCCTTGAGCAGGCCTTCGCCGCGGGCGGCGTCAATCTCGTCGTCGTTCCGATCGACTATTCGGAGAATGAGCGGGTCCTGGTCGAAGAGCTGCGCCATCGGCTGCCCTGGCCGGCCAGTCCCATGTCGGATGATTAGACTGGAATGACGATCGCGATGGGCGTTTCGGCCAATCTCCAAGGCATGCCACCTGCCAATGCAAACGGAGCCGACCGGCCAAGATCTCTGCGGAGTGCTACTTGAGCATTTTCCGAAGCTGGAGACAGCGACATAAACAAGCGGCCCGCCTTTCGGCGGGCCGTTCGTTTTCAAGCTGCAGCCTGATTACTGAGCTGGTGCCGGCGCTGGCGCTGGCGCAGGGGCCGGGGCGGGTGCAGGAGCCGGGGCTGGCGCGGGTGCCGGCTCTGGAGCCGGAGCAGGCGTCGCAGGCGCGGGGGCCGGCGTGCTGGCGGCCGGCGGCTCAGCCGGGGCCGGGGCTTGCTCGCCGCCGCTTCTGCCAAAGACATAATACGCAACAATGGCCAGGATAATGACAACAAGGGCGATCAGCCACCCGCTGCCGCCGCCACCGGACCTGGGAGGCGGGCTCGAAGGGGTGAAGGGGTCGTTAGGGTTCGCCATGAAACGTGTCCTCCTTGGATGAAAGTCATCAAAATAACAGCCATCAACGCGTTGATCCCGCATCGGGTTTCACGCAAACGGACGGAAAGCGCTGAAAAACCGGCGTTTTCAGGTCCGCCAGCCGCCAGACGACTCAGTTGACGGCGGTAACACTATACCCTGCCTTGCGAAAATCCTCGACCAGTCCTTCCGGGCCGGGCAGATGCATGGCGCCGACGGCCATGAAGACGTTGCCCTTGGCCAGAATCGGCATCGCATTCGCGGCCATCACCTTGTTGCGGCTGGTGATCATGGTCTGCTCGAAGGCGGCATAGCCGGCCTGGTCATCGGCGGTCTCGGGCAGCACCGCCTTGAACAGCGGCCAGAACATGCCGACCTCGCCGCGCTGGTAGAGCACGATCATCGTTTCGTTGACGTCGTTCACCTTGTCGCCGAGCTTCATCGTCTCGACCAGGCTCTTCATGTGGAATTCCAGCGGCAGCGAAGCCATCGCGCGCAGCTGGCCAACGGCGGTCTCGAGCCCTTCGACGTCCTTGCCCGAGGCCTTGGCGTCCGAAGCTAGCTTGACGTCCAGCACGGGTTCGCCGGCGGACTGGCGCGCCACCTCGCAGGCCGGCAGCGCCATCATCGCCGACAGGATCCACGGCTTCATCTTGGCGACCGTCGCCGGCGGGATGCCGCGGGCGTCGAGCCCCTTGTTCAGCGCCGCCGCATCGTCCGGCGACAGCAGCGACGACAAGGTGGTGTTGTCGGTGAACATCATCAGGCCGGGTTCGCTGGCCATTGCGGCCATCATCTTGGCCCTGTCCATGGCATCGGTGGTTTCGATGATGACGGTGCCGGCGCCGTCATAGGCTTTCTGCGCGGCGGCCGGCAACGTGGTGACGCGCGTGTCGGTCATGTGCATGGTGCCGAACAGATAGGACGGTTTCTCGCCCGGCTTCTCCAGCTTCCACAACAGGCCCTTGCCGTTCGGAACGGCTGCCGCTTCGGTCTCGACCTTCTTGAAGGCGGCTGGATCGCTCTTCTCCAGCGCGGTCAAGAGATCGGTGCCGGCGCAATTCGGCGCCTCTGCATGCGCCCGGCTTGCGAGCAGCAGAACGAAGATGAAAGACAGGAAAAACAGCAGGTTGAGCGCCGCAAGCAGCTTCAACGAGACAAGGGCCGCGCGGTCGGCAATGGCGATGACGCGTTTCATGGGAAGGGTCTTAGCGCTGAAAAGCGGCAAAACGGTTAATCGGCGCGGTGAAATTGTTCGAGGTGCGTTGTCGGATGGAATGCCCTTGGTGGTTAGCGGAAACGTCCATCGGGTCGTCATCCACGGGCGGAGCAAGGAGCGAAGCGACGCGCGCAGACCCGAGGATCCATTCCGTGACCTCAACGCGTTGCGACGGTGCAGAATTCTGCTCCGCTGAGCCCCAGTTTCGACGTCACGGCATGGATCCTCGGGTCTGCGCTCCGCTTCGCGTCGCTCCGCCCGTGGATGACGAAGTCAGGGGGCTCAGGCGCGGGGATGCGCCTTCTCGTAGATGTCGAGCAGCCTCGCGGTGTCGACGCCGGTGTAGATCTGGGTCGTCGACAGGCTGGCGTGGCCGAGCAGCTCCTGGATCGTGCGCAGGTCGCCGCCGCGGCCGAGCAGGTGAGTGGCGAAGGAGTGGCGCAGGGCATGCGGCGTCGCGGTGTCGGGCAGGTTCAGCGCCGAGCGCAGCTTCGCCATCTCGCGCTGGATGATGGCCGGGTTGAGCGGGCCGCCGCGGGCGCCGCGGAACAAAAGGCCGTCGGGACCGATGTGGAAGGGGCAGAGCCGGCGGTATTCCGCCACCGCATCGCGGGCCACCGGCAGCACCGGCACCAGCCGCGTCTTGCCGCCCTTGCCGGTGACGCGCAGCACGGTGTCGGCTTCCGTCGCCAGATCGGCGCCGGTCAACCCCAGCGCTTCCGAAATGCGCAGGCCGGAGCCATAGAGCAGCGTCAGCACGGCGGCATTGCGGGCGGCGATCCAGGGTTCTTCCGCGAGCTGGCCTTCCATCGACACGACCTTTCTGGCGTCGCTTGCCGCCAGCGGCTTGGGCAGCGATTTCGGCTGGCGCGGCGCGCGCAGAGCGATGGCACCCGCAGCGTTGACGAGGCCGCGTTTTTCGAGAAAGCGCAGCAGGGAGCGGATGCCGGCAAGGCCGCGCCCCAGCGTGCGGGCGCCGGCGCCGTCATTGCGGCGCTTGGCGAGGAAGCCGCGCAGATCGGCGGGACGCAGGTCGGCGATGTCGGAAATGCCGGGCGGGCCGCCGCGATGTCCGGTCAGGAAATGCAGGAACTGGCGCGTGTCGCGTTCATAGGCCTCGACCGTCTCCGGCGACAGCCGGCGCTCATGCGCCAGTGTCTTCAGCCAGGTCTCGCGCGCCGCCTGGAGATCGGGTTTTGCCGGGATGAGGAATTCCTGCATGGCGCCATTGTCGGGTGTCGAGGTTAGGAAGCGGTGAAGAGGCCGTCATTGAAATGATGGCGTCAGGGGGCTAGAGCAAGGCAAAGGAAGTGCCGCCATGTCGAAGCTCGAAAACCCCGTACAGATGGCCGTCATCGGTGCCGCGCACGGCATCAAGGGCGAACTCAGGGTGAAAACCTTCACCGGCGACCCGCTGGCGCTGGCCGATTACGGCCCGCTCTTCGCCAAGGACGGTCGTGCCTTCCAGATCACCGACATCAGGCCTGCCGGGACCGTAGTGGTGGTGCGCTTCAAGGGCGTCAACGACCGCAACGCCGCCGAGGCATTGGCCGGTATAGAGCTTTTCGTCGACCGTTCGGTGCTGCCCGACGACGGCGAGGAGGACGAGTTCTATCACGCCGATCTTGTCGGGCTCGATGTCAGGGACGATACCGGCGTCATCGGCAAGGTCGTCGCCGTGCATAATTTCGGCGGCGGCGACATCCTCGATGTCACCCTTGCCGGCCGCAAGGGCGTGCTGATCCCGTTCACGCAGGCCGCGGTGCCGCATGTCTCGATCGCCGACGGTTTCGTCGAGGTCGATCCGCTGGCCGCTGGCCTTGTCGAAGATGAGGACGACAGTGAAGCGCCTGGCCGGTCCGGCTTCGACCCGAAGGGCCGGCCGCGCGGACCGAAGGATGCCGGAGGCAACCGTTGAGCTTTGCCGCTTCGGTGCTCACGCTCTATCCGGAGATGTTTCCCGGCGCGCTCGGCCTGTCGCTCGCGGGACGGGCGCTGGAAGCCGGCACATGGTCGCTGGAGGCGGTCCAGATCCGCGATTTCGCCACCGACAGGCACCGCACGGTCGACGATACGCCGGCCGGCGGCGGCGCCGGCATGGTGATGCGCGCCGACGTGCTGGCGAAGGCGATCGACCACGCCTCGCCGCTGGGCGATGAGCGTCCAAGGCTGCTGATGAGCCCGCGCGGAATACCGCTGACCCAGGCACGCGTGCGCGAGCTTGCCGCCGGACCGGGCGCTGTGATCCTGTGCGGCCGCTTCGAAGGCGTCGACCAGCGCCTGATCGAAGCGCGGGGTTTGGAGGAGATTTCGATCGGCGATTTCATCCTGTCCGGCGGCGAGCCGGCCGCCCTGGTGCTGCTCGACGCCGTGGTGCGGCTGCTGCCCGGCGTCATGGGCAATGCCGTCTCGGGCGAGGAAGAGAGCTTGGAGAACGGCCTGCTCGAGCATCCGCACTATACGCGGCCGCAGGAGTTCGAGGGCCGGCCGATCCCGGACGTGCTGATTTCGGGCAACCACAGGAAGATCGCCGAATGGCGGCGCGCGGAGGCGGTGAAGCTAACGCGGGAGCGGCGGCCTGACCTCCTGGCGGACGATCCACCCCGCTAAAGCGGTTCACCGTTTCACGGAACCGGCGAACCATTTCCGTGGCGTCAGCACAAACACTGGAGATTGGCTGAAGCCTCCCAACTTCGTCATCCCCGGGCGGAGCAGCCGCGAAGCGGCGTCGCGGAGACCCGAGGATCCATTCCGTGACCTGAGCCGTGGAACGCGGCGGAGCAGAATTCTGCATCGTGAGCAGCGCTTCGACGTCACGGAATGGATCCTCGGGTCTGCGCGCGTCGCTTCGCTCCTTGCTCCGCCCGTGGATGACGATCGCAACGGGCGTTTCCAGCCGATCTCCAAGGCTTGCGCCGAAACCGGTACCCACTTTTCGCTTACGCGGTCCCGCGGTTCGGGATCATAGTTCTCAGCTTTTGGTAAAGTAATAGAAAGCCAGGAGCAGGCCGACCCCTACGACGAAGCCGCGCACCAGGCCTTGCGGCACGCGCTTGGCGATCCACACGCCGGCATAGCCGCCGAGCGCCACGCCCGGGATCATGACGATCGCCTGCGGCCAGGCGACGACGCCCCCGGAAACGAAGACCAGGATGGCGACAACCGCGATCACGATGGACAGCATGTTCTTCAGCGCGTTGAGCCGGTGGTAGTCGCCGGCTTGCGTCAGGCCGAGCGTGGCGAGCATCATCACCCCCATGCCGGCGCCGAAGAAGCCGCCATAGACCGCGGTCGCGAATTGCGCGATCGAACCGGCGAACGAGCCGACCGAGGCCTGATGCTCCGGGCCGGCCGCCGGCTTCAGCCACGGCCCGGCGGCGAACAGCGCGGTCGCGGCGATGAGCAGCCAGGGCACAAGGGCGCGGAAGGACGGGTTGGAGAGCGCGAGCAGGATCAGCGAGCCGGCCAGCGCGCCGAGCGCCGAGATCAGGCAAAGCAGCAGCGCGCCGCGCCAGAAGTAGCGGATATCGGTCCAATAGGCGAGCGTCGAGGTGATGTAGCCCGGCAGCTGCGTCACCGATGAGGTGGCGTTGGCGACGATCGGCGGCAGGCCCACCAGCGTCATGGCGCCGAAGGTGAGGAAAGTGCCGCCGCCGGCGACCGCATTGGCGGCGCCGGAGGCAAAGCCCGCGAGGAAGAGCAGGACGGCATCGGAGAACGTCATGGAGGGAAGGTCCGGGAATACACATTCCCGGCTTAGAAAGCTTGGCGTGCTCGCGCAACCCGGGACGAGGCAATAAGATGGTGCCAGCAGCGCAAAAAATATGCCTCAAAGTCCTTTTTTGATGCATATCGTCGTCCCAGAACCGCGCACACTTCTGGGCGACATGCATTTGGACGTGACAAAGCGCCGAAATAGCTGTATGTCGCCGCCCGAACCGGAAGAACGATCTTCTGGACCCGTCAACAAATGGCGGTGTAGCCGTCCCTGCCCGATGTTCCGACAAAGGGCATAGCCGAGCGGTCGTTGGAACTGCAAGGCGAGTTGAGGACGCTCTGACTGTCGGAAGAACAAGAAGTGGATATTTGAGATGGATCTCATCCGTCAGCTCGAGGCCGAACAGGCCGCCAAAATCGAAGCCAAGCGCAAGCTGCCCGAATTCCAGCCGGGCGACACCGTGCGCGTCCAGGTGCGCGTCACCGAAGGCAGCCGCACCCGCGTCCAGGCCTATGAGGGCGTCGTCATCGCCCGCTCCGGCTCGGGCTTCCAGGAGAATTTCACCGTCCGCAAGATTTCCTACGGCGAAGGCGTCGAGCGCGTTTTCCCGGTCTACTCGCCGATGGTCGAGGGCGTCGAGATCGTGCGCCGCGGCAAGGTGCGCCGCGCCAAGCTCTATTACCTGCGCGACCGTCGCGGCAAGTCGGCCCGCATTTCGGAAAACACCGGCGTGCGCGCCCGCAAGCTGAACGACGAAGAGCGTGATGCGCTGAACGCCGAGCGCGCCCGCATCGAGGCCGAGAAGGTCGCCGCCGCCCAGGCGCTGGCCGCCGAGACGGCCGCCAAGGAAGCCGCCGAGAAGAAGGCCGCCGCCGAGGCTGCTTCAGCCGAATAAGGCTTTGCGAAACAGGTTCTGGAAAGGCGGCTTCGGCCGCCTTTTTCGTTTGGCGGAAAGCCCAAACCTACCGGCTCCCCGATCAGTTCCTATATGCCTTGGTGGTGGGCTGAAAAGCGTGAGCTTCGTCATCCACGGGCGGAGCAAGGAGCGAAGCGACGCGGCGCAGACCCGAGGATCCATTCCGTGACATCGAGGCTCCGCAACGGTGCAGAATTCTGCCCCGCTGCACTCCGTGGCTGAGGTAACGGAATGGATCCTCGGGTCTTCGCTCCGTTTCGCGTCGCTCCGCCCGTGGATGACGAAGCTGAGGGCCTGCCACCGATTCATCCGAACATCGAAGACGGGCACACATCGTGGCCCTTGACACCTAACTATCTTGTACACTAAATAATCGTGTACAAATCAACGGAGATCAAAAATGTCTGCACTCTACACCGCCCAGGCTCACGTCAGCGGCGGCCGCAACGGTCACGGCGAAACCAGCGACGGCCTGCTCAAGGTCGACCTCGCGATGCCGAAGGAGCTCGGCGGCAAGGGCGGCGCCACCAATCCGGAGCAGCTTTTCGCCGTCGGCTATGCGGCCTGCTTCGAGAGCGCGGTGCGCTTCATCGCCCGCCAGCAGAAGCTGCCGCTCGAGGACGCTTCGATTACATCCACGGTCAGCCTTTATCCGAACGACCAGGGCGGCTTCCGCCTCGGCGTCGCGCTGGCTGCCGAGATCAAGGGGCTTGATCAGGCGGGCGCAGAGGCGCTTGTATCGGAAGCGCACAAGGTCTGCCCCTATTCCAACGCCATTCGGGGCAATATCGACGTGGCTCTCTCGGCAAAGGCTGCATGACGACGAAAACCGAAACCATCACCAAGCCAGCCCCGGCGCAGGACGGCGGGGTGATCGATGTGCCGCGCCTCGACCAGCAGCTCTGCTTTGCGCTTTATTCGGCGAGCGGGCTGATGACCAAGCTCTACCGGCCGCTGCTCGACCCGCTCGGCCTCACCTATCCGCAATATCTGGCGATGCTGGCGCTGTGGCAGCATTCGCCGAGCACGATCGGCGAGCTCGGCGCGGCGCTGGGGCTTGATTCGGCGACGCTGACGCCGCTGATCAAGCGCATGGAGGCAGGCGGGCTGGTGACGCGCCGGCGCGATGCCGCCGACGAACGGCGGGTGCTGGTCCAGCCGACCGCGAAGGGCGAGGCGCTGCGGGCCAAGATGAAGGACGTGCAGGAAGGGCTAAGCTGCGGCATGCCGTTGGAGCGGGCCGAGCTGAAGGCTCTGCACGGCACGCTGACACGGCTGGTCGCCGGGCTGCGTGAGGCCACCGCCGATCAGGACTGATCGCCGCAAAGGCCGTCCACAAAACCGTTTCCGAAGAGCATTGGATTTGCGTATAGCGCGCGACGTCGCAGCGGACCGGCTTGCATGGCGCTTGCGGCAAGCTAAAGTCGGCGCCGGATTTTCTCAGGCCGCGAAATTGCAGCGCGGTCGCACCTTCGGAGATTTGTCATGACCAAGTCGAAATTGCTGCTGGCCGCCATGGTGGCCTGCCTTCTCGCGCCTGTCGCCGCGCTCGCCGACAATCTGCCCGACCTCGGCGGCAAGAAGGTCGTGGTGGTGACGGAAAACGCCTATCCGCCGCTGCAGTTCATCGACAAGAAGACCGGCAAGCAGATCGGCTGGGAATATGACGCGATGGACGAGATCGCCAAGCGGCTGAACTTCAAGGTCGAGTACCAGAACACCTCCTGGGACGCGATGATCCAGGCGGTTTCGGACAACCAGTGCAACATCGGCATGACCGGCATCACGATCAAGGACGACCGCAAGGAGAAGGTCGACTTCTCCGACCCCTATATGCGCTCGGAGCAGTTCATGCTGGTGCGCGGCGATGAAAGCCGCTTCACCGACGCCAAGAGCTTCGGCGCCTTCAAGGACGGTTTGATCGGCGCCCAGCCCGGCACCACGCCCTTCTACACCGCCGTCTACAGCGTGCTCGACGGCAACGAGCAGAACCCGCGCATCAAGCTGTTCGAGACCTTCGGCGCGACCGTGCAGGCGCTGAAGGCGGGCGACGTCGATGTCGTCTTGACCGACGGCACTGCCGGCAAGGGCTATGTCGATGCTTCCGAAGGCAAGCTGAAGCTGATCGGCGGCCCGCTCGGCACCGAGGATTTCGGCTTCATCTTCCCCAAGGGCTCGGACCTTGTGAAGCCGGTCAACGCCGCCATCGCCTCGCTCAAGGCCGACGGCACGTTCGACAAGCTCAACAAGAAGTGGTTCCTCGATTACAAGATGGGGCAGTAGCTCGTTTTGCTGCGCGCGGTGAGTTTGCAGGAAATCGCGCTGACATTGCGCCCAGTCCCCCCTCTCTGCCCTGCCGGGCCCGGCCCTTCGCTGTCGCTCCGGGCGTTCGTCGTTCGAAAAGCCAAGCAATTGGCTTTTCGTCCGCTACGCGGACCTCTCCTCACCCCCCTCAAGGGGGGAGATTGGACGTCGCGCCGGCTTTCGCCAACTATCGACGTCGCAGAGTCTGCGGAGCGGCTCAAACTGCTAATCTCCCCCCTTGAGGGGGAGATGGCCGGCAGGGCAGAGAGGGGGGACTGGGCGCCATCCTCTCGAGACTTCCTTTCCGGCGCCTTCTGATGCCGCCCGCAGCCTTATCCTCCAAACCCGAATTCCCCTGGTGGCTGGCCGCCGCGGCCGTCCTCGCACTGGCCGCTGCCCTCGCCATCGCGTCCAGCGATCTCTATGCCGAGGTCTTCGCCACCGTTGCCAAGGGCATCGGCATCACCATCTTCGTCACCGCGGTCGCCTTCGCGCTTGCCTCCGCGCTCGGACTTGGTATCGCGCTGATGGCGCTGTCGGGATCGCAGTGGCTGCGGCAGATCGCGCGCTTCTATGTCGAGATCATCCGCGGCGTGCCGATCCTGGTGCTGTTGTTCTGGATCGCCTTCGCCGGCGCGCCGGCCTTCGTCGCCGCCTGGAATGCGCTGACCGCGCCGCTGCAGAGCGCCGGCCTGATGGGCGAACTCCTGGTGCGCGATATCTCGCTGCTCTGGCGCGCCATCATGGCGTTGACCATCGGCTACTCGGCCTTCATCTCGGAGGTGTTCCGCGCCGGCATCCAGTCGGTCGAGAAAGGCCAGATCGAAGCCGCCAAGGCACTCGGGCTCAGCCGCGCGCAACGTTTCAGGCTGATCGTGTTTCCGCAGGCGATCCGCATGATCCTGCCGCCGCTCGGCAACGATTTCGTCGCCATGGTCAAGGATTCTTCCTTGGTCTCCGTGCTCGGCGTGGCCGACATCACTCAGATCGGCAAGGTCTATGCCGCCGGCTCGTTCCGATTCTTCGAAACCTATTCGATCGTCGCCTATATCTACCTCATCCTGACCGTCGGCCTGTCATTGGCGCTGCGGGCATTGGAGCAGCGGCTGCGTCGGCAACACGGGGAATAGCCGGCAGCAAAAGTCCGCGCTACGATCCCTCCGCTCATCATTGCGGAGGAGACGCCCCATGAATTTCGACAAGGCCAATGCGGCGCTGGATTCCGTCTATTCGGCTGACTCGCCCGAGGGGCTCGCCAACGCCTATGCCGACTGGGCCGCGACCTATGACAGCGAGACCGCTTCGCTGGGTTACCTTCTGCCGTTCCTGATCACCGCCTGGGTGGCGCGGCATGTGCCGGCGGGCGAAGGTCCGCTGCTCGACGCCGGCTGCGGCACGGGACTGTCGGGGCCGTCGCTGAAGGCGCTGGGCTATGGCGACATCGCCGGCCTCGACCTCTCCGATGACATGCTGAAGATCGCCGGCAGCCGCCAGGCCGGTGGCAAGCCGGCCTATGGCGAGCTGAAGAAGGCGATGCTCGGCGGCCCGCTGCCCTGGCCGGATCGGCATTTCCGCGCCTTCTTCTCGACCGGCGTCTTCACCATCGGCCACGCGCCGGCTTCCGGCCTGCACGAGCTGGTGCGCATCACGAAGGCCGGCGGCCACGCCATCTTCACCGTGCGCGACCAGGTGTTCGAGAGCGGCGGATTCCAGGGCGTGTTCGACGAACTGACGGAGGCGCAGAAATGGCGCCCGGTGGAGCAGAGCCCGTGGTTCCGCTGCTATGCGATCGGTGATCCGGCAGCGCTGGTGAAGACCTTTGTGTTCGAGGTGATGTGAATAGGCTGGCGCCAGTTCCTCGCCCCCGCGAAGGCGGGGGAGAGGTGGCCCGGCGAAGCCGGGACGGAGAGGGGGGCGACCTCCGCGACACAAGAGCCGCTGCAAGACAAGGCGCAAGACCGAGGGGCTTCGAGGCGGTAGGAGGCTTTAAAAACTCCAGGCACCGCCGCACGCCCCTCTCCGTCCCGGCTTCGCCGGGCCACCTCTCCCCACTTCGTGGGGCGAGGAACAGGTTCCGCCGCAATTGCCGAAAAGCCAAAACATTGCTATCTACGCCGCCATGGAAAAGCTTTTCAGCGATCCGGCCTACAAGGGTTTCGTGCTGCAGGACAGGAAGCGCCTGCCGTCGCGTTTCTCCGCGCGCGTTTGCGGCGCGCTGACCAGCCGACTTAACTGACCCGACCGATCGCAGTCGTCGCGCCGGATTGCCGGCGTGCTTTTCCCATTCTCATATCGACGGATTTACGCACATGAGCGCACCGCGCACCCTCTACGACAAGATCTTCGACGACCATGTCGTCGACCGCCAGGACGACGGCACCTGCCTGCTCTATATCGACCGCCACCTCGTGCATGAGGTCACCAGCCCGCAGGCCTTCGAAGGCCTGCGCATGTCGAACCGGAAGGTCCGGCATCCGGAAAAGACGCTGGCCGTGGTCGACCACAACGTGTCGACTTCGCCGGAGCGCAAGTTCGGCATCAAGAACGAGGAAAGCCGCATCCAGGTCGAGGCGCTGGCCAAGAACGCCAAGGACTTCGGCATCGAATATTATTCCGAGAACGACGTCCGCCAGGGCATCGTCCACATCATCGGGCCCGAGCAGGGCTTCACCCTGCCCGGAATGACCATCGTGTGCGGCGACAGCCACACGTCGACGCATGGCGCCTTCGGCGCGCTCGCGCATGGCATCGGTACGTCGGAGGTCGAGCATGTGCTCGCCACCCAGACGCTGATCCAGCGCAAGGCCAAGAATATGCTCGTGCGCGTCGACGGCCAGCTGCCTGAAGGCGTCACCGCCAAGGACATCATCCTCGCCATCATCGGCGAGATCGGCACGGCCGGCGGCACCGGCTATGTCATCGAATATGCGGGCGAAGCGATCCGCTCGCTGTCGATGGAAGGCCGCATGACGATCTGCAACATGTCGATCGAGGCGGGCGCGCGCGCCGGCCTGATCGCGCCGGACGAGACGACCTTCGCCTATGTCAAGGACAAGCCGCGCGCGCCCAAGGGCGCGGCGTGGGATGCGGCGCTTGCCTACTGGAAGACGCTCAAGTCGGATGAAGGCGCGCATTTCGACAAGGTGATCGTGCTCGACGCGGCGAAGCTGCCGCCGATCGTCTCCTGGGGCTCCTCGCCGGAAGACGTCGTCTCGGTGCAGGGCATCGTGCCGAACCCCGAAGACATCACGGACGAGAACAAGCGTTCCTCCAAGCATCGGGCACTGGAATATATGGGCCTGACGCCAGGGACCAAGATCACCGACATCGCGCTCGACCGCGTCTTCATCGGTTCCTGCACCAATGGCCGCATCGAGGACCTTCGCGCCGCAGCCAAGGTGGTCGAGGGCAAGAAGGTCAATCCGCGCGTAAACGCCATGATCGTGCCGGGCTCCGGCCTGGTCAAGGAACAGGCCGAGGCCGAAGGCCTCGACAAGATCTTCGTTGCCGCCGGCTTCGACTGGCGCGAGCCGGGCTGCTCGATGTGCCTGGCCATGAACGACGACCGGCTGAAGCCGCATGAGCGCTGCGCCTCGACCTCGAACCGCAACTTCGAGGGCCGACAGGGCTTCAAGGGCCGCACCCATCTGGTGTCGCCGGCCATGGCGGCCGCCGCCGCGATCGCCGGCCATTTCGTCGACATTCGCGATTGGAAGTAACCACCGGCTACGACCCCAACAAAGGCCCGGGCAGGACGTCCGGGCCTTTGCTTTCAGCGATCTACCTGCGGACGATCTCGTGAAACTCCTCGCGCCGGCCGGGTTCGTCGGCGGCGACGACTAGGGCCAGCTGGCGCTCGTCGAAGATCTTGAACCATTCGTCCCATTCGACCAACTCGTAGCCGCCGGCATTGGGCGGGCGTTCCGGCCGGTCCTCGTCCTCATAGGCCTGCTGGTCAAAAACCAGGCGCAGCATGGCTTGCGTGCCAGGCTCCGGCGATACGTCGACAATGGCCGGAAAGCCGGCCCGCGCCGCCGCCCAGGAGCGGATTTCATCGTGATCGGTCAAAGTGATCGTGTCGGCCATCGCAATCGTCTCCTGTCTGGCGTCTCCAGTCTGGCCGGACAACGCCGCTCCGGCAAGCCCGGTTCCCCATGGTTTCGCGGCGTATTTATCGAGAGCGCTTAACCGCTTGTTTGGGCTTAAGTCCTAACATCTCCCCTTGGGTAAGTTGGGGAAAGTCGCAGTCCTTTGGACACCGGTCTGCTCATAGCGCTGCTCAATCCGACGATAGCGCTGGCGCTCGGCGCTGCGTTCCTCGTGCTGTGGTGCTATCAGCGCCATCGGCCCTACCTAGCGGTCCTGGCGGCAAGCTATGCTCTCGCCGCTGGCGGGTTCCTGTTCCAGCACTTCACCTTCCCGGTCGGGCTGGCGCCGTCCAAGTTCCTCTCCAATCTGTGCTTCTGCCTTGCCGGGTCCTGTCTGGTCGGCGCCATCGTCGCGCGCCACGGCCGGCCCGTGCCTTATGCCGGGATCGGCGTGCTGGCGGGAAGCGGCATGGCCGCATTCAGCTGGTTCCTATTCGTTCAGCCGGACCTGACATGGCGCATCCTCGTCGTCAATTTCGCCCTTGGCGGCATCAGCCTTCTGGCCGCCGCCGAACTGCGCGTGGTGCGCGGCAATGGTCCGACGGAAAAAATGCTGTTCGTGCTGGCGTTGCTTTCCGGGCTGAACTTCTTCGTGCGGACGCTGGCCATCATCATCGCGAATGGACCGTTCAAGAGCTATGACGAGCTCTATGCCTCGTCCTACTGGACGACGGCGCTGCTGCTGCACGCGCTGCTGTCGCTGCTGATCGCGCTTTGCCTGTTCACCGCGGCGGCGCTCGACGTGGTGCGGGCGCTGAAGGCGGAGACCCATACCGATCCGCTCTCCGGCATCCTCAACCGCCGCGGCTTCGAGGAGCGGGCGACCCAGCTGCTCGATCAGTGCGGCAAGGCCGGCCTTCCCGTCGCCCTGGTGCTGGCCGACCTCGATCATTTCAAGGCGCTGAACGATCGGCACGGGCACGAGGCCGGCGACCGGGTGATCGCCGACTTCGCCGCCAAGCTGCGTTCCGCCACCGGCGCGCGCGGAGCCGCCGGCCGCATCGGCGGCGAAGAATTCGCCGTGCTTCTGCCGCTCAGCGATCTGGGGGCGGCAAGGCTGTTCGCCGAGGCGATCCGTAGCTTCTATTCGGCCGGCACGATCGACGGCCTGCCGCCCGGCGCCAGGGTGACCGCCAGCTTCGGCGTCGCCGCCCGCTCTGGCGGGGAAGGGCTGATGCCCTTGATGCGGCGCGCCGACGAGGCGCTCTACAAGGCCAAGAAGAACGGCCGCGACAGCGTGCGGCTCTCTTACGAGAGGCCGGAAACGACATTCGTCGCAGAGCCGCTCGCGGTCGGGTGAGACGGGTGGACACCCGCGCCTTCGTCATCCACGGGCGGAGCGACGCGAAGCGGAGCGCAGACCCGAGGATCCATTCCGTGACCGCCGCCGAAGAATGCAGCGGGGCAGAATTCTGCATCGTGAGCGGCTCTCGAAAGCAACGGAATGGATCCTCGGGTCTGCGCGCGTCGCTTCGCTCCTTGCTTCGCCCGTGGATGACGATCGGAGGGATGGCTCGGCCAATCGCGGAACCAGGGATTGCCATTTACCTCTACGTCGCGTTCCAAATGCTCTGACGACCGGACGGGTTTTTAGCTAATCGCAAAGGTCCGCGCTCCTTCCGCCATACCACGCGTTAACGTGATTTTCGCCGCTCGATGATAGCCCTCGGTCAAGGAGCAGACATGGGCAGCGCCGACTTCATATTGATGATCAACCTCGCCGTCGCCGGGCTGCTGGCGGCGGCGTTCATGGCGATTGCCGTGTATGGCACCGGGCGCGCGTCGGCGCGTTGGCTTGCCTTCAGCTACCTGCTCGGCATGGCTTATTTCGGCATCGAATTCAGCATCCCCTCCTTCTCGGACGCCCGGTCGCCGGTCGTTGCCGCCTTTGCCGTGTTCCTCGGCGCGACCATCGCTTTCAATGGCGGGTTGGCCCATAAATACGGCGTGCGGCCGCCATGGGCGCCGATGCTGTGCTTCCTGGTCGTCGCGTCGGCCGCCGTCTATCTGGTGCAGGACCTGCCGCGCCAGTCGCTGGCGCGGATGATGGCCTACCAGCTTCCTTATGCCGCCATGCAGTTCGCGGCGCTCGGCATCGTGCTGTCCTCCCGGCAGAGGCTTGCATGGCTGGACCATGTGCTCGCGCTGGTGCTTGGCGCCAGCGCCGTGCAATTCGCCTCCAAGCCATTCATCGCCGGCGCGCTGGGTGGCTGGGGCGCCAATCCGCAGGCCTATGTGCAGACGGCTTACGCGCTGGTGTCGCAATCGCTCGGCACCGTGTTCGGGCTGGCGCTGGCGCTGCTTGCGCTCGCCGTGCTGGTGCGCGACGCGCTCAGCGAGGCGACCTCGAAATCGGAAACCGACGCTTTGTCGCGGCTGTTCAACCGCGGCGGCTTCGAGCGCCACGCGGTCTTTGCGATGCGCGACGCCGTCCGCCGCGGCGTGCCGGTGGCGCTGGTGATCGCCGATCTCGACTATTTCAAGAGCATCAACGACAGTTATGGCCATGCCTGCGGCGACCGCGTCATCGAGACATTCGCCGGCTTCCTGCGCGAGGCCGCGGCCGAGCACCATGTCGCCGGCCGTATCGGCGGCGAGGAGTTCGCCATCATCCTGCCGGGCACCAATCTTGCGGCGGCGCGGCTGTTTGCCGAAGGCGCGCGCAACGCATTCGGAGCCTTGCCGATCGAGGGCCTCCCCGCCGACCATCGCTGCAGCGCAAGCTTCGGCGTGGCGGAGCTGGCCGCCGACGAAGGGTTTGCCGATCTTCTGCGGCGCGCCGACGCCGCGCTCTACGACGCCAAGAATGCCGGCCGCGACTGCGTGCGCGTGTCAGGCGCGCTCAGGCGACGCCAAACGCCGACGATCTTCAACGGCAAGGGCTGAGGTTGGGCATCTCGCCGTCGGAAAGCCCGTACATATAAGATCGGCCCTTGACCAGCACCGGCGGCTGGTAGCAGCCGGGCTCGTCCGCGTCGTCATAGACGACATCGGGCTGACCGGCGCTGGTGAATTCGGAAAGCTTCGCGGCAAGCTTGCCCTTGCCGACGATGATGCGCTTGTAGCCGGCGGCGCTGTCGATGACGAGATTGCCGAAGGAATCGGCATAGACGCGGTCGCGATGGCGCAAGCCGGCTTCGGCCGGCGCGGCGATCGCCAAGACCAATCCCGCCAGCACTGTTGCGGCAAGGCTAGCCCGCACTGAATTCGAACGCATGTCGCTCTCCCTTGATGGCGCGACGGATCGCGCCTGGATTCCGGTCCGAATCGGAAATTAACCCTTTCTTAACCTTTGTTAAGAGGCAGGGGGCTTTCGGCACCGGTTCTTAAGGAGCATGGTTAATTTCGAGGGCCGGTTTCTTGCCCGCCGTCGGGCGGGCATGCAGCCGGCTCACTCTGGGTGAACTTGATCTTGATGCCTCGCGTGGCTAGAGCGGTTCGCCGTTTAACGGAAACGACAAACCACTCTATCTCTTTGTTTTGACGCAATTCCGGACGGAAAACCGTTTCACACTTTTCCTGGAATTGCTGTAGCGTGCCGCGCACGAAAGGGCAGCGCATGAGCTTTGGCCACACGGTTCGGGTGTCGATCACCATCCCGCTGCTTCTCGCAGCCGCGGCCTGCGTGCCGCAGGACGGCGTGCCGAAGGCGGCCAATGCGGCGGCCCCGGTGGCCGCGCCTGCGCTGGCACAGCAGTCCGCCGCATCCGCGACGCCTCCAGCGCCGCCGGCATCTCAAATGCCGCAGGGAGCCACTGCGCCCAAAACGTCCGCACCCCAGGCAACCAAGATCATCACCGACCTCACCGTGCCGCGATCCGGCATCGGCACAGCCACCTACAGATGCGGCAATGGCGGCATGATCACCATCCAGAATCTCGGCTCGTCTTTGCGCGTGGCTCGCCCGGATGGCTCGACCGAGGAATTCGTGGCCTCGCCCGCCAACCAGAGCAGCCGCTACCAGGAGGCGGCGACGCATGACGCAATCGTGATCGACGGCCGCGAGGCGCTGGTGATGAAGAGGGGATCCACCCCGCAGACCTGTCGGAGATAGCGCTCTTTGCTGCACTGCAACGAGACCATGCGCCGGCTTCTAAACAGCCGCTAATCGATTGAAGCGCGCGACCACCGGTTTGTCAGACTAAATGATGTTTCCAAAACGATTTTCCGGCTTTGACGCGGTGCAAAAAGAGCATTAGAAACCGCCTGTCCGGAGCCATATATGAGGGCGGAAAACGCTGCTCCTCGGTAGCGGCATCCAGGACGCCGAACTGGGGCAGCCATGAGCAAATCACCAGCCACCCGCGCAGTTGCCAGACGTGAACGGCCGCTCTCGCCGCATCTGACGATCTACCGGCCGCCGATCACGATGACGATGTCGATCATCCATCGCATCACCGGCGGCGCGCTTTATTTCGGCACGCTGCTGGTGGCGGCGTGGCTGATCGCCGCCGCGAGCTCGCAGGCCGCCTTCGACTGGGTCGACTGGGCATTCGGCTCCTGGCTCGGCCGGCTGGTTCTGTTCGGTTATACCTGGGCGCTGATGCACCACATGCTGGGCGGGCTGCGCCACCTCATCTGGGATACCGGCGCCGGGCTCGAAAAACACACCGCCTCGAAGATCGCCTGGGCGACGCTCGCCGGCTCGATCGTGCTGACGCTCCTGATCTGGATAGCGGGCTATGCGGCAAGGGGGGCTTTTTGATGAACGCGCACAATTCGGACATGCGGACGCCGCTGGCGAGGGTCCGCGGCCTCGGCTCGGCCCGCGAAGGCACCGGGCATTTCTGGCGGCAGCGGCTGACCGCCATCGCCAACATTCCTTTGGTCCTGTTCTTCGTCGGCTTCCTGATCGCGATCAACGGCCACGGCTACGCGGAGGTGCGGGCCGCGCTCGCGAACCCGTTTGTGGTGGTCATGTTCGGCTTGGTGCTGATCTCGCCGCTTTATCACATGCGCATCGGCATGCAGGTGATCATCGAGGATTATGTCCATGGCGAAGGCATGAAGCTGGCGCTGATCGCGCTCAACACCTTCTTCTGCGTGGCAGTCGGCGTCGCTTCGCTGTTTGCCCTGCTCAAACTCGCATTCGGAGGCTGACGTCTTGGCCAACGCAAATACAGCCGGCACGGCTTCCGCCTACACTTTTGTCGATCACAAATTCGACGTGGTGATCGTCGGCGCCGGCGGCGCCGGCCTGCGCGCCACGCTCGGCATGGCCGAGCAGGGGCTGCGCACCGCCTGCATCACCAAGGTGTTCCCGACCCGCTCGCACACGGTCGCCGCGCAAGGCGGCATCGCCGCCTCGCTCGCCAATATGGGCCCCGACAACTGGCAGTGGCACCTCTTCGACACCGTCAAGGGCTCGGACTGGCTGGGCGATATCGATGCGCAGGAATATATGGTGCGCGAGGCGCCCGCGGCGGTCTACGAGCTCGAGCATTACGGCGTGCCGTTCTCGCGCACGGAAGAGGGCAAGATCTACCAGCGGCCGTTCGGCGGCATGATGATGAATTTCGGCGATGGCCCGCCGGTGCAGCGCACCTGCGCGGCGGCCGACCGCACCGGCCATGCCATGCTGCACACGCTCTACGGCCAGTCGCTGAAGAACAACGCGCAGTTCTTCATCGAATATTTCGCGCTCGACCTGATCACCGAGCCGGACGGCACCTGCACCGGCGTGGTGGCCTGGAATCTCGATGACGGCACCATCCACCGCTTCTCGGCCAAGATGGTGGTGCTGGCGACCGGCGGCTACGGCCGCGCCTATTTCTCCGCCACCTCGGCGCATACCTGCACCGGCGATGGCGGTGGCATGGCGGCTCGAGCCGGGCTCGCGCTGCAGGACATGGAGTTCGTGCAGTTCCATCCGACCGGCATCTACGGCGCCGGCTGCCTGATCACCGAAGGCGCGCGCGGCGAGGGCGGCTATCTGGTCAATTCCGAGGGCGAGCGCTTCATGGAGCGCTATGCGCCGTCCGCCAAGGACCTCGCCTCGCGCGATGTGGTCTCGCGCTGCATGACGATGGAGATCCGCGAAGGCCGCGGCGTCGGGCCGAAGAAGGATCACATCTTCCTGCATCTCGACCATCTCGACCCGGCGGTGCTGCATGAGCGGCTGCCGGGCATTTCGGAATCGGCGAAGATCTTCGCCGGCGTCGACCTGACCAAGGAGCCGATCCCGGTGCTGCCGACGGTGCACTATAATATGGGCGGCGTGCCGACCAATTATTGGGGCGAGGTGCTCGACCCGACGGCCGAGAATCCCGACCGCGTGCTGCCCGGTCTGATGGCGGTGGGCGAGGCAGCGTGCGCGTCTGTGCACGGCGCCAACCGGCTGGGCTCCAACTCGCTGATTGATCTTGTCGTCTTCGGCCGTGCCGCGGCCATTCGCGCCGGCGAGGTGATCGACCGCAATTCGCCCATCCCTGCGCCCAACGCGGCCTCGGTCGAGAAAATCATGGACCGCTTCGACAGGCTGCGTCATGCCAACGGCTCGACGCCGACGGCAAGCTTGCGGGAAAAGATGCAGCGGGCGATGCAGGAAGACGCGGCGGTTTTCCGCACGCAGGAATCGCTCGACAATGGCTGCAAGCGCGTTTCCGAGATCTGGAGCGAGCTCAAGGACATCAAGGTCACCGACCGCTCGATGATCTGGAATTCCGACCTCGTCGAGACGCTGGAGCTGGAAAACCTGATGACCAACGCCATCACCACGGTCTATGGCGCCGCGGCGCGCAAGGAGAGCCGCGGCGCGCATGCGCGGGAGGATTTCTCGGCCCGCGACGACGCCAACTGGCGCAAGCACACGCTGGCCCATGTCGGCGAGGACGGCACGGTGACGCTCACGTACCGGCCGGTGCATACCGAGACGCTGCTGGCGGAAAAGGACGGCGGCATCAACCCGGCCAAGATCGCGCCGAAGGCCAGGGTGTATTGACGATGGCATTGGCGGCCGCGGGATATTCCGGCACGCCCCTTCCGGCCAAGCTCGGCCTGAAGGACGGCATGGTCGCCGCCTTCATCGCGCTGCCGCCGGAGCTCGATGATTTGGCCGAGGCAGTAAAGTTTGCCGAGGTCGATCGGCTGCCAAGGTGGTCGGCGATCTCGGGCAACCGGAAATACGACGCCGTGCACGCCTTCACCGGGCAGCGGGCCGAGATCGAGGACGGCTTGCCCGGCATCGAGACGGCGATCAAGCGCGACGGCATGGTCTGGGTCTCTTGGCCGAAGAAGGCATCGAAAGTGCCGACCGACGTCACCGAGGACGTGATCCGGTCGGAGGCGCTGAAGCGCGACCTGGTCGACGTCAAGGTCGCCGCCGTCAACGAAATCTGGTCCGGGCTGAAGCTCGTCATCCGAAAGGACCGCAGGTAATGGTCGAACTCACGCTTCCCAAGAATTCCAAGGTCCAGCAGGGCAAGACCTGGCCGAAGCCGGAGGGCGCCACCAACCTGCGCGAATACCGCATCTACCGCTGGTCGCCGGACGATGGCGGAAACCCGCGCATGGACACCTATTTCGTCGACATGGACGATTGCGGGCCGATGGTGCTGGACGCGCTGCTGTGGATCAAGAACAAGATCGACCCGACGCTGACGCTGCGCCGCTCCTGCCGCGAAGGCATTTGCGGCTCCTGCGCCATGAATATCGACGGCTCCAACACGCTCGCCTGCACCAAGGGCGCCGACGACATTTCCGGCGCGGTGAAGATCTACCCGCTGCCGCATATGCCGGTGATCAAGGACCTGGTGCCCGACCTCACCAATTTCTACGCCCAGCACGCCTCGATCGAGCCGTGGCTGAAGACGGTCTCGCCGACGCCGGCCAAGGAATGGCTGCAGAGCCATGAGGATCGCGAGAAGCTCGACGGGCTCTACGAGTGCATCCTGTGCGCCTGCTGCTCGACGTCGTGCCCGAGCTACTGGTGGAACGGCGACCGCTATCTCGGTCCGGCGACGCTGCTGCAGGCCTATCGCTGGCTGATCGACAGCCGAGATGAGGCGACGGGCGAGCGGCTCGACAATCTCGAAGACCCGTTCCGGCTCTATCGCTGCCACACCATCATGAACTGCGCGCAGACCTGCCCGAAGGGCTTGAACCCTGCGAAAGCGATCGCGGAGATCAAGAAGATGATGGTGGAGCGAAGGGTTTAGGCTTCGCCTCTTCGTTCGCGACAATCTCGCAAGCAGCGATCCTTCGCGCCCCCCCTCTGTCCTACCGGACATCTCCCCCACGGGTGGGGAGATTGGCTGTCATCGCGGCTTTCGCCAATCGCCGTCGTCGAAGAGTGAGCGCTGTTGACGAAGCTGCTGATCTCCCCCCTTGTGGGGGAGATGTCCGGCATGACAGAGGGGGGCGCTGTCCCGCCAGCGCTAGAAAGGATTGCAGCCAATGACCGATCTCCCCGTCCTTTCCGCCGTCGAAGCGCGCGTGCTGGGCTCGCTGATCGAGAAGAAGGAGCTGACGCCGGACGTCTATCCGCTGACGCTCAACGGGGCGCACGCCGCCGCCAACCAGAAGACGGCGCGCGAGCCTGTCATGGCGCTGGAGCTGACCGAGATCCGGCGGGCGCTGAGCACGCTCGAGCAGAAAGGGCTGGTGCGCCAGGCCTTCGCCTCGCGGGTCGAGCGCTACGAGCATCTGATGGCGCAGCGCTTTTCGCTGACCACGCCGCAGATCGCGGTGATCGGGCTCTTGCTGCTGCGCGGCGCGCAGACGGCGCATGAGCTGCTGGCGCGCTCCGAGCGGATGGCGCATTTCGCCTCGATCGAGGAGCTGCGCGACAATCTCGACCTGATGATCGGGCGGAGGCCGCCACTGATCCAGCTGCTCGAACGCGCGCCCGGCCAGCGCGAGGAGCGCTACGTTCATTTGCTCAGCGGACCGGTGGATGCGGCGGCCGTCGCGGCGCCGTGGCAGCCGGCGGCGTCGGCGGACTCCGACCTCGAGGCGCGGGTCAAGGCGCTGGAGGAGGAGGTCGCGGCGCTTCGAGCGAAGATCGAGGCGCTGGGCGGGTAGCTTCAGAAGCGTTGGCGCGGAGCCCCCCTCTCTGTCCTGCCGGACATCTCCCCCTCAAGGGGGAGATCAGATGTCACGGCGGGTTTCGCCAATCTCCAACGCCGCAAGCTGAGCGCCAACGGCGAAGCTGCCAATCTCCCCCCTTGAGGGGGAGATGCCCGGCAGGGCAGAGAGGGGGGCGAAGGATCACCACCCCGCGCAAATCTGCCTCACCCCAACCTTGCGTCCAGCGACACCTTGATTGCCCCCAGCGCTTTCGACACCGGGCACTCCGCCTTGGCCTTCTCGGCCAGTTCCTTGAACTTCGCCGCGTCGATGCCGGGCACCTTGCCGACCAGGGTGATGGCGCTGCCGGTGATGCCGGTGCCGGGAACCAGCGTCACCACCGCCTTGGCGTCGAGCTCTGCGGCCGGCGTGCCGTTCTCGGCCAGGAAATGCGACAGCTGCATGGCGTAGCAGCCCGCATGCGCCGCCGCGATCAGCTCTTCCGGATTGGTGCCGGATTTGCCGCTCTCGTCCTGGAAGCGCGCCTTGAAGGAATAGGGCGTGCCCTTCAAGGTCCCGCTCTGCGTGTCGAGCGTGCCCTGGCCTTCCGTCAGATTGCCTTTCCAGACGGCGTTTGCGGTGCGATCCATGGAGTCCTCCTGGTCTGTCGGGGTTGCGCCGGCGGCCGCCGGCGTTCTCCTGGACTATAGCGCGGGCGCGGCGGAAGGCCATCCTCCGGCGCGTCGAGATTCGGGTGAGGCCGCCTCACCGGAATCGACGCGCTTTCCGCCCGTGTGGTGGGCAGACCGAAAAATCTCAAAAAAATGCGCGCAAGAATGTCGACTTGCCATCGGCCCGACCGTCCTGCGGGCGGCCACTCGCGGCCGATGGAGATTTGAGATGGACAATCTGTTTGTTGCGATCTGGGGGAAGCCGGAGCGAAATGCCCGGCGAGCGGAGGAGTTCTGGCTGGATCCGCCGGCGCCCGGTTTCGGTCGACTGCTTGCGGCCATCGCTATTGTCGGCGTGGCGGCGTGCCTGCTCGACCACGTGGCCACGGCAAACAAAACTGACACCGCCGCCTTTGCCTCTTACAACGTGGCCATCGAAGGGAGCTCGAAATGAAATATGTCCTGCTGGTCTATGGCGAGGAGAAGGACCTTTACGCGCTCACCCCGGAACGGGCGGCCAGGCTCGATGCCGACTCGCTTGCCTATGACAGGGACCTCGACAGGCAAGGCAGGTTGGTCATCGCACAGGCCCTGCAATCGGTGAAGACCTCGAAGTCGCTGAGGCGGCGCAAGGGCAAGGTACTGGTGACCGACGGGCCGTTCGCCGAGACCAAGGAGCAGCTGCTCGGCTTCGTCATGGTCGAGGCGGCCGACCTTGCCGAGGCGCTGAAGATCGCGGAGCGCATTCCGCTGGCCGAGCTCGGCACGGTCGAGGTCAGGGCGATCTACAACATACCGGGGTCATAGGCGCCGGTCAGGCCGGGCATGGCGCGTTGCGGCCGTCTCACGCGGGAAACATCTTCAGGGTTTCTTCACGGACGCAACCGTTGCGTGTTGAAGCAACGCCGCATCTCTCTTATCGTGGCCGCGATTTCGGGGGAATTCGGCATGCCTATTCTTATCGCGATACTTGGCCTGCTCGGAGCGGCCGCCATCTGGTGGTACCGGCTGAAATATATGAGCGACGCCGCGCGTGAGGTCGCCGACGTCGTCGGGCGCGTCCAGGGCAACCTGCGCCGCAAGAAGCTGCGCAACCAGGCCGCGCTCTCGCCGCTGACGGCGATCGACGATCCGGTGGTGGCGGCCGCGACGCTGATCACCGCGATCGTTGCCGAGCAAGGGCCGGTGCTGCCGAAGCGCGAGGCTGTCATCCGGGACGTCATCTCGCAGATCGCGGAAAGCCCGAAGAAGACCGACGAGGCGGTCGTCTACGCAAAATGGGCTGCAGCGCAGGTCGACGACACGACGATCGTCATCGACAAGCTGGCGCCGTTCCTGCGCGGCCGTCTCGACCCGCATGAGCGTGACGACCTGCTCAGCATGCTGAACCGTGTCGCGCAAGGCGGCGAGCAGAGCCTCAGGATACCCGACCAGCGGATGCTGAGGCTGCGGCAGAAGCTGGGTTTTGAGGTGAACTAGAATTCAGGTGAGGCCGGCCTGCAAATGCCGGCTCCCTGCGCTTCCGGTGCTCACGTACTTTCAAGTACGCTCCGCTCCGGTTCTCGGGATCCGCCATTTTCGACTCGGCCTGACCTGAATTTCACCGCGCGGCGACGACCGTATCGCCTGCCTTCGTGATGGAGCGAAACGCCTCTCGCGTCGTCATTCTATGGCGGAGCAAGGAGCGAAGCGACGCGCGCAGACCATAGAATCCATTCCGTGACATCGGAGCGCCGCATCGGTGCAAATTCTGCGTCGCTGCGTTCCTTGGCGGAGGGAACGGAATGGATCCTCGGGTCTGCGCTCCGCTTCGCGTCACTCCGCCCGTGGATGACGAAATGAGAGGCGCTGCCGCTATTCCTCCAGGAAAGGGTTCAGATCGCCTCGCCCTTGAGCAGCCTCGGCGTGTCGCCGGAGAGGCCCGAGGCCTGGCGGATGAAGAAATCCTTCAGCCTGGGCATGCGCTCGACCAGCCCGAGGCCGAGATCGCGGACGGCGCGCAGCGGGCCAATGTCGTTGGAAAACAAACGGTTCAAGACATCGGTGGTGACGCCCATCTGCAGCGTGTCGAAGCGGCGCCATTGCTGGTAGCGCTCGAGCACGTCGAGGGCGCCGATGTCCTGGCCGAGCCGGTCGGCCTCGACGATGACTTCGGCGAGCGCGGCGACATCCTTGAAGCCGAGATTGAGGCCCTGGCCGGCGATCGGGTGGATGCCGTGCGCGGCGTCGCCGGCGAGCGCGATGCGCGGCGCGACGAAGGCGCGGGCCAGCGTCAGGCCGAGCGGCCAGGCGCGCGGCTTGTCGACGACCCTTATTTCGCCGAGCTTCAGGCCGAAGCGCTGCTCCAGATCGTGCTCGAAGACGAACTCGTCGCCCTCGACCAGAGCCTTGGCGTCTTGCGTGCGCTCCACCCAGACGATCGACGAGCGATTGGTTCCGTCCTTGTCCGGCTTCAGCGGCAGTGTCGCGAAGGGGCCGGCTGGCAGGAAATGCTCCTCGGCGCGGCCGTTGTGCGGGCGCTCATGCGCCACCGTGCAGACGATGCCGGACTGGCCGTATTCCCATTTGACGGTCTTGATGCCGGCCAGGTCGCGCAGCCTGGAGTTGACGCCGTCGGCGGCAATCAGCAGCCGCGCCTTCATCGCCGCGCCGTCGGCCAGATGCACCGTGATGCCGGCGCCGTTGACGTCGAAGGCGCTGACCGCGACGCCTTCGATGATATCGATGCCGAGCTTTTCGGCGCGGCGGCGCAGCGCGCCGTTCAAGTCACGGTTGGCGACCATGTGGGCGAAAGGCTCGCCCGGCGCCACCTCGCCGTCGAAGGTCAGGAACACCGGGCGCACCGGGTCGGCGGCGCGCGAATCGGTGATGATCATTTCGGTGATTGCCTGCGCTTCCGGCGCGATTTCGTCCCAGACACCGAGCTGCTCCAGCATGCGGCTGGCGGCGGCGGCGATGGCCGAGGCGCGCCCGTCCCGTTGCCAGACGCCCGCAGGCGCGGCGTCGACGACGGCGATGGCGAGGCCCGGCCGCGCCTGCTTCAGCGACACGGCCGCGGTGAGGCCGACATAAGCCGCGCCGGCGATGAGCACGTCGAGCGGCGCTTCGCGGTTCGCATCGGCCTTTGCTCCATCCGGCTTGCGGTCGACCATGGCATCATCCTTTCGCGGCTTCGTCGCGCCGCCGCTTGCGGCCTTGACTGGCCGTACATCCTGTCCGAAACCGGCCATGGCGCATCCCTTGAAGGATTTCAGACATGACGGCGGCCATGGACGAGCTTCTCGACATTCTCGACCTCGAGCAGCTCGAACACAATCTGTATCGTGGTCGCAGCCCAAAGGTCGACTGGCAGCGCGTTTTCGGCGGCCAGACCATCGCCCAGGCGCTGGTCGCCGCGCAGCGCACCGTGGAACCGGAGCGCCATGTGCATTCGCTGCACGGCTATTTCATGCGGCCCGGCGACACCAAGCTGCCGATCGTCTACGACGTCGACCGCATCCGCGACGGCGGCTCCTTCACCACGCGCCGGGTCGTGGCGATCCAGCATGGCCAGGCGATCTTCTCGCTGGAGGCTTCGTTCCAGCAGGACGAGATTGGCCTTGAGCACCAGATGCCGATGCCGCGCGACGTGCCGGCGCCCGACACGCTGCTGTCCCAGCGCGAGCTGCTCGGCAAATTCGGCGAAGCGGTGCCGGAAGGCATCAGGCGCTACTGGGATCGCGACCGGCCTATCGAGATGAAGCCGGTGATGCTGAAGCACTATACGAGCCGCGAGAAGCTGGAGCCGCAGCAGAACATCTGGATCCGCACCACCGGCCCGGTGCCCGAAAACCGTGCGATACAGGCGGCCGTGCTCGCCTACCTCTCCGACATGACGCTGCTCGACACCTCGACCTTCGCGCATGGCCGCGCCATCTTCGACCGCGACATCCAGGCGGCCAGCCTCGACCATGCCATGTGGTTCCACCGCAGCCACTCGCTCGACGACTGGATCCTCTACAACCAGGACAGCCCGTCGACGCAAGGGTCGCGCGGCTTCACCCGCGGTTCGCTGTTCGCGCGGGACGGAACGCTCATCGCTTCGGTCGCCCAGGAAGGCCTGATCCGACTCAAGCGCTGAGCCGGCTTCTGATCGATGCCTGCCAAGCAGGCATTTTTGAAATCTTGCCTATTTTTTGATCACGACACCCGATGCGGCCGCGCACAAATGATGTGCGCAGGCCGCTCTGCCCCTTTGTTTACAACAGGTTAACGCCATGCTTCGGCAATTGGCACGGAGCTTGAATCCTGTCGGGCACTCTCCGGCTCTCCTCGGGATCGGTGTAGGTGTGCAAACGCGGGGGACCGCAACAGCAAAGGGTGAAACCTTATGAAAATCGTGATGGCAATCATCAAGCCGTTCAAGCTCGACGAGGTGCGCGAAGCGCTCACCGCCGTCGGCATCCAGGGCCTGACCGTCACCGAAGTTAAAGGCTACGGGCGTCAGAAGGGGCACACGGAAATCTATCGCGGCGCGGAGTACGCGGTCAGCTTCCTGCCCAAGATCAAGATCGAGGTCGCGGTCGGCGCCGACATGGTCGACAAGGCCGTCGAAGCCATCACTTCGGCCGCCAAGACCGGCCAGATCGGCGACGGCAAGATCTTCGTCTTCGGCATCGACCAGGCGGTGCGCATCCGTACCGGCGAAACAGACACCGACGCGCTCTGAGCGGCGACCATCCATTCCAACGGAGAGTTAAATGAATATTCCTTCCACCTTGAAGACGACGGGACGCGCGGCCGCTTCGCTCGCTCTCGTAGCGCTGAGCACCGCCGCCGCCTTCGCGCAGGAGGCCGCTCCGGCGGCGCCTGCGGCGCCCGCCGCTCCGACCCCGGTTCTCGACACCGGCAATACCGCCTGGATGCTGACCTCGACGGCGCTGGTGCTGATGATGACCATTCCGGGCCTGGCGCTGTTCTACGGCGGCATGGTGCGCAAGAAGAACGTGCTCGCCACCATCATGCAGAGCTTCGCCATCACCTGCCTGGTGACGGTGCTGTGGTTCATGTTCGGCTATTCGCTCGCCTTCACCACCAACGAATCCGCCAGCTTGAACAGCTATGTCGGCGGCTTCTCGCGGTTCTTCCACCACGGCATCACCGTCTCGACGCTCTGGCTGCCGGGCGTGGCGAATATTCCCGAATTCGTCTTCTCGATGTTCCAGTTGACCTTCGCCATCATCACGCCGGCGCTGATCGCCGGCGCCTTCGCCGAGCGCATGAAATTCTCGGCGCTGCTGATCTTCATGGGCCTGTGGCTGGTGTTCGTCTACGCGCCGATCGCGCATTGGGTGTGGGGCGGCGGCTTCCTCGGCTCGGCCGGTGTGCTCGACTTCGCCGGCGGCACGGTCGTCCACATCAACGCTGGTGTCGCGGGCCTGGTCTGCGCGCTGGTGCTGGGCAAGCGCGAAGGCTACGGCACCACCAACATGGCGCCGCATAACCTGGTCTACTCGGTCATCGGCGCCTCGCTGCTGTGGGTCGGGTGGTTCGGCTTCAACGCCGGTTCGGAACTGGCGGCCGATGGCCTTGCCGGCGCCGCGATGATGAACACGCAGGTTGCCACCGCCGCTGCGGCGCTCGCCTGGATGTTCGCCGAATGGATCGTCGCCAAGAAGCCTTCGGTGCTCGGCATCATCTCGGGCGCGGTCGCTGGCCTAGTGGCGGTGACGCCGGCCTCCGGCTTCGTCAACCCGACCGGCGCCTTCATCGTCGGCATCCTCGCCGGCGTCATCTGCTACATCTCGGCGGTCAAGCTCAAGCATGCGTTCGGCTATGACGACTCGCTCGATGCCTTCGGCGTGCACGGCGTTGGCGGCATCGTCGGCGCGCTGCTCACCGGCGCGCTCGCCGATCCGACGATCAACGCGCTCGGCAAGGACGCCTCTGTAGGCAAGCAACTCTACGGCATTGTCTTCACCATCCTGTGGACGGCGATCGCCACCTTCGTGATCCTCTACATCGTCAAGGCGCTGGTCGGCCTGCGTCCGTCGACCCAGGAAGAGGTCGAGGGTCTCGACGTCACCCAGCACGGCGAAGTGGTGCCGTAAGGCTGCCTTTGCCCTTTGCATGGGCGCAATTCCGGAGGGTTTCATGCCTTCCTGGAATTGCCCCGAGGGCCGGCGGATCCTCCTCCCGCCGGCCCGGAATTCCTCCCAAGATCCCGTCGTGATGTCTCGAAAGGGCTCACGCCTTGAGGCCCGGAACACCCTTCCGGGCCTCCTTTTTTGTCCAGAGCCCGAAGCCGACTGCAAGACGGCCTGGGCGGCGACGCCCAAGGACAAGCAAGACAAGATGATAAAGGAGTGCCAGGACGCGGCGATGAGCAAGCCTCACGCCGAATTCTGCGCCAATCTGATGGCGTATGGCGGCGCCAACAAGTGGTGCCCGAGGTCGGGTCCGAAAAGGCCTGATCGTTTCGGCGTTTCAAGCAAAAAGGTGGCGGGCTTCGCGGCTCGCCACCGTCGTTCCGCGCCATCTCCGGTAAAGGTCCATGGTTAATGCGGCCTTAACCTTCCCCCCGATAGTCTGGCGTTCGAATCTGCCGGAATGCGCCATGCGCCCGGCCAGGCAACGATCACGGGGAAGAGCATGCGTTCAGGCGCCTCAGCACCGCTCGCGCTGACCGATACGGGGCACGGCATCCAGGCATTCGCGCGGCGTCAGGTCGGGCGGCTGGCCGGCGCCGGGCTGTTCCTGTTCACCGCCTTCGGCATCGCGGCTTTGGCCACGTGGAACGTTGCCGACCCGAGCTTCTCGCACGCCACCAGCAACGTCGTCACCAACGCCATGGGTTATGCGGGTGCGGTGTTCTCCGACCTTGCCATGCAGTTCTTCGGTCTTGCCGCCGTGGCCGGTCTGGTGCCCGCGGTTGTCTGGGGCTTTCTGCTTTTCACCGCGCGCGGCGTCGACAAATTGCCGAAGCGCGGCTTCGCCTGGTTCGGCTTCGCGCTTCTGGCCGCGGCCATCGCCGGCTGCGTGACGCCGCCCAACACCTGGCCGCTGCCGACCGGGCTTGGTGGCGTCTTCGGCGACATGGTGCTGAAGATCCCGGGCATCGCCGTCGGCGGTTACCCGAAAGGGCTTTTCGCGACGATCATCGCGGTCGTCCTCGCCGCGCCGATGTTATGGCTGTTTGCCTATGGCTCGGCGCTGATCGCGCGCAAGAACGGCTTCGCCGTCATGGAGCGCGCTGCTGCGCCCGATCCGCGCGAGCAGGACGAGATGCTGTTCGACGAGGATGAGGACGAGGGCGACGAGGGCATCCTGGCGCTCGGCGCCGTCACCCATTGGTGGCTGTCGTTCCGCGCCTTCTTGCATCGCCGCGCCGAGCGCCGCAGGCGGGAGCGCGACGAGTTCGAGCCGCCGATGCAGCCCAAGTCCAGCGCATGGCGGCGCGCCGCCGAGCGCGTCGAATCGGCCGAGTTCGCCGAAAGCCGGGTGAGCCCGGGCGGCCGCGCCCGTGTCGAGCCGGAATTCTTCGCCGCCATGGTCAACGACCGCAGCGCTTCAGTCGATCCGGCGGACCAGGATATTTTCGAAAACGAGCAGGACGAGGACGTCGACCTCGACGACTTCGACGACGAGGCGCCTGCCCAGCGGCGCGGCGCGCACGCCAAGGTGCAGAATTTCCGCTCCGATGCCGCGACCCGTGTCGCGGCGCCGGCGGCGCGGCCGGTGCCGGGCGCCCGTGTGCAGCGCGAGGCGCAGACCTCGCTGATCGGCTCCGACACGTTCGAGATGCCGTCGCTGCATTTCCTCTCCGAGCCGAAGAACGTCGCCAAGGATCCAAGCCTGTCGAAGGACGCGCTGGAGCAGAACGCGCGGCTTCTCGAAGGCGTGCTGGAGGATTTCGGCGTCAAGGGCGAGATCATCCATGTCCGCCCCGGTCCGGTCGTCACGCTCTACGAGCTGGAGCCGGCGCCCGGCATCAAGTCCTCGCGCGTCATCGGCCTGTCCGACGACATCGCCCGCTCGATGAGCGCGATCGCCTGCCGCGTCGCCGTGGTGCCTGGCCGCAATGCCATCGGCATCGAGCTGCCCAACGCCAAGCGCGAGACGGTCTATCTGAGGGAGATCATGGCCAGTCGCGACTTCGAGACGACCAAGGCGAAGCTGGCGCTGGCGCTCGGCAAGACCATCAATGGCGAGGCGGTCATCGTCGACATCGCCAAGATGCCGCATGTGCTGGTCGCCGGCACCACCGGCTCCGGCAAGTCGGTCGCCATCAACACGATGATCCTGTCGCTGCTCTACCGGATGACGCCGCAGGAATGCCGGCTGATCATGATCGACCCGAAGATGCTCGAGCTCTCCGTCTATGACGGCATCCCGCATCTGCTCACGCCGGTCGTCACCGATCCGAAGAAGGCGGTCGTGGCGCTGAAATGGACCGTGCGGGAGATGGAGGACCGCTACCGCAAGATGTCCAAGGTCGGCGTGCGCAACATCGACGGCTTCAACGCACGCGTTCAGCAAGCGGAGAACAAGGGCGAAAAAATCTCGCGCACGGTGCAGACCGGCTTCGACCGCCAGACCGGCGAGGCGATCTACGAGACCGAGAACCTCGATCTCGAGCCGATGCCCTATATCGTGGTCATCATCGACGAGATGGCCGACCTGATGATGGTGGCCGGCAAGGATATCGAAGGCGCGGTGCAGCGGCTGGCGCAGATGGCGCGCGCCGCCGGCATCCATGTCATCATGGCAACGCAACGTCCTTCGGTCGACGTCATCACCGGCACGATCAAGGCGAATTTCCCGACCCGCATCTCCTTCCAGGTGACGTCGAAGATCGACAGCCGCACCATCCTTGGCGAGCAGGGCGCCGAGCAGCTGCTCGGCATGGGCGACATGCTCTACATGGCCGGCGGCGGGCGCATCCAGCGCGTCCACGGTCCGTTCGTCTCGGACGACGAGGTCGAGCGGATCGTCGCGCATCTGAAGCTGCAGGGCGTGCCGGAATATCTCGACGCCATCACGGAGGACGATGAGGAAGAGGACGAGGATGGCCCGTCCGGCAAGGGTGGTTCCGGCGGCGGTGGCGCCGGCAATTTCGAGGATTCCGACGATCCCTACGACCAGGCGGTGGCGGTGGTGCTGCGCGACGGCAAGGCCTCGACCAGCTACATCCAGCGGCGGCTCGGCATCGGCTACAACCGCGCCGCCTCGATCATCGAGAAGATGGAGAAGGAAGGCATTGTCGGCCCGGCCAACCATGCCGGCAAACGCGAGATTTTGGTGCCGACCGAGGACGACAAGTTCTAGGGTTTGCCGATATTCAGGTGAGGCCGGCCTGACCTGAATCTTGGCAACCTTGGCCCGACCAGACGTAGGTCAGCAGGCAACCGGAAATCGTCTGGCGCGTTTGTGCGAAGTTGTCGCGCACCCGCCAAACTTAGGCCCTAGTGGGAGTCCACATACTGCCACGACACGAATCACAGGAAGTGACCGGCATGAACACCCAGACCGAATTCGCCATCACCCGCCGCCAGCTCCTCGGCCTCGGCTTGATGCTTGGCGGAGCTGCCGCTCTCAACCTTGTGCCCGGCTACCAGCTTGTGGCGGCCGCGCAGGCGGCGGTGCCGCCGGCGGCGCAGAAGATCGCCGATCATTTCTCCTCGGTGAAGTCGATGAGCGGCGAGTTCGTCCAGTTCGGCCCGAAGGGCGAGCAGACCGGCGGCAAGTTCTTTCTCGAGCGCCCGGGCAAGATCCGCTTCAACTATGACGGCTCTTCGAACTTCCGCGTCATCTCCGACGGAAAGTCGGTGGTGATCCTCAACAAGAAGCTCAACACATCCGATCTCTACCCGCTGTCGAAGACGCCGTTGAAATTGCTGCTCGACGACCGGATCGACCTCTCCGGCGGGCGCGTCAAGGCCGTCAAGGAAGAGGACGACCTTACGACCATCAAGCTTTCCGACAAGTCGGTCTTCGGCAACGCGATGATCACCATGATGTTCGACCCGAAGACCTATGATCTGCGCCAGTGGACGATCACCGATGCGCAAGGCAAGGACACGACGGTGATGATCTTCAACACCAAGGAAGGCGTTAGCTTCCCGGCCGACACGTTTGCGATCGACTACACGGCGAACCGCGAGCTGAACACGAAGACGCGCTGACTTCCATTTAGCGCGCCGGTCCAAAGCCTTCGTCATCCTAGGGCGAAGCGACGCGAAGCGGAGCGCAGACCCTAGGATCCATGCCGTTACCTCTGCCGAAGGATGCGGAGGTTCAGAATGCGACACCAGATGCGCACGGCAAGCGCTTCATTTTGCACCGCTGGCTTAGCGTCGATCGAACGGCATGGATCCTAGGGTCTACGCTCGTCGCTTCGCCCTAGGATGACGAAGTTGGGAAGCCTTGGCCATCTCGAGGATCGGCGGCATGCTTCGGCTTGTCTTCGCTGCCGGTCGCTGGCAGGGTCCGGCACTGACTCTTTCCACAACGGCGTCATTTCCTGTCATGCCCATCCCCCTGCTGGCAGGTCTTGCGCTTTATCTCGGACCCCACCGCATGCCCTTCACCATCGCCACCTGGAACATCAACTCCGTGCGCCTGCGCATGCCGATCGTCGAGCGGCTGTTGAAGGAGCGCGCGCCCGACGTGCTCTGCCTGCAGGAAACCAAGGTGCCGGACGAGCTGTTCCCGGAGAAGGCATTCCGCAAGGCGGGCTACGAGCACATCCTGTTTCACGGCCAGAAGGGCTATCACGGCGTCGCCACCGTCGCGCGCCGGCCGATCGAGCTGGTTGAGAAGCGGCGCTTCTGCGAGATCGACGACAGCCGGCATCTGTCGGTCAGGGTCCAGGCGGGCGGCAAATCGGTGCTGGTGCATAATTTCTACGTGCCGGCCGGCGGCGATGAGCCCGATCCGGAGATCAACCGCAAATTCCGCCACAAGCTCGATTTCGTCTACGAGATGAATTCCGTGCCGGCGAGCGGCGACGAATCGTCGGCGTCGATCCTGGTCGGCGACCTGAACATCGCGCCGCAGGAGCACGACGTCTGGTCGCACAAGCAATTGCTCAACGTCGTCAGCCATACGCCGGTCGAGACGACGAATTTCGAGGCGATGCGCAAGACCGGCGGCTGGGTCGACCTGATGCGGCTCAACGTGCCGGCCGAGCAGAAGCTCTACACTTGGTGGAGCTACCGCGCGAAAGACTGGGAGGCGTCGAACCGCGGCCGCCGCCTCGACCACATCTGGTCCTCCGCGAACCTGGTGCCGGCTTTCAAAGGCTACGAGATCCTGCAGGCGGCCCGCGGCTGGGAGAAGCCGTCGGACCATGTGCCGGTCATCGCGCGGTTCGACCTGGATTAGGGCGGGCCGATATTCAGGTGAGGACGGCTGCAAATGGCGGCTTCCTGCGCTTCCGGTGCTCACGTACTTCAAGTACGCTCCGCTCCGGTTCTCGGAAGCCACCATTTTCGACTCGGCCTGACCTGAATCTCAGCCAGCCTTTCGGCGGCGCCTACCCCGTAAAACGCGGCGCCAGTTCCTCGATGCGGGCGATCATCTGCTGGAATTCCTCCAGGATGCGCTCATGCAACAGCACCGCGATCTCCGGATATTCTTCCAGGATTCGGTGGAACATCTTGCGGCTCAATCGGATCACTTCAGAGTCGACCGCTGCGGAGGCGCTGGTCAGCCGGTTGGTGTCGGCTATCAGCGCCAGTTCGCTCAGCATAGTGCCCGGACCCGCGGTGCCGATCGGGACGCGTTCGCCCCCTAGCTCCCGATAGAGCGTGATCAGGCCGCTGACCACGATGTAGGCAGAATCAGCAACATCATCCTCGCGGTAGAGCTTATGGTCGGCCTGCAGCATGGTGGTCTCGGCGCCGAAGGCGAGCAGGCGCAACTGTTCCTGGGTGAAGCCCTGGAAAAGCTTCACACCGGACAGGATGCGGATGTCGTCATCCAGCGCCATCCTAGCTGTGTCCCCGAGCGGTCAGTCCAGTCCCTCCTTTGGAGCGGCGCGCCCTCCTGGGCGCGCGAGAAGCGCTCCACCATGCATCGTGCGATGCGTGCAACGAGCCGATCCATCACCCTCCAGCATCAGGATCTACCCGAAGCGGTCCCGCCCGACCGCTCTCATCTCTTTTGGCTCAATTCCGGACGGAAGGCTACGGCGAAGCCGCCAAGCCCAGCCGTTTCGTACTTTTCCTGGAATTGCTTAGATCATGAAATGTTTAAGGAACCAGCTTGTAGCCGCCGCTTTCTGTCACAAGAATTTCGGCATTGGAAGGATCGCGCTCGATCTTCTGGCGCAACCGGTAGACATGGGTCTCCAGCGTGTGCGTGGTGACGCCGGAATTGTAGCCCCAGACCTCTTCCAGCAGCACGTCGCGCGTTACCACCTTCTGGTCGGCGCGGTAGAGATATTTGATGATCGAGGCTTCCTTCTCGGTCAGCCGCACCTTGGCGCCGCGCGGATCGATCAAGAGCTTCTGGCTGGGCTTGAACGTGTAGGGTCCGACCGAGAAGGTGGCGTCCTCGCTCTGCTCATGCTGGCGAAGCTGGGCGCGGATGCGGGCCAACAGGACGGCGAAGCGGAAGGGCTTGGTCACATAATCGTTGGCGCCGGCCTCGAGACCCAGAATCGTGTCGGAATCGGTGTCGTGGCCGGTCAGCATGATGATCGGCGCCTTGTAGCCGCCCTTGCGCAGGATCTTCACCGCCTCGCGGCCGTCCATATCGGGCAGGCCGACATCCATGATGAGAAGGTCGACGACGCCGCCGCGCGCAGCGGCAACGCCTTTTGCGGCGGTCGATTCCTGCTGGACGTCGAATTCCTCGTAGAGCGCCAGCTGCTCGACCAGGGTGGCGCGCAGGTCGTCGTCGTCATCGACGATCAGGATGGTGCGTGATGTCATGGATATCAATCCGTTGTTTTAAAAAGAATATTCAGTTGACCTCCCCCCATTTATGCGGAAGCTCACCGGCGCAACAGCCGATCACAGTGATTTGTTCCGTGACCCGATCATACAAGAAAAAACGCGCGCGCAATGAGGCGGGCGCATTTTTGCCGAAAGGCTTGCGCGTTTTGGTGGTGCGTGCCCGCCCCGGCAACCCCGCGCAAGGTTTCCTGCAAGCCGGCAAAACGGTGTTTCCCTGCGCCCTGGGGCGCAGCGGCATCACCGCCAACAAGCATGAAGGGGACGGCGCGACGCCGCTGGCGTCGATGCGCATCCTGTCGGGCTATTTCCGGGGCGATCATTTCGCGGGCGGGCGCAGGACGAGGCTGCCGATGGCGCCGATCGGTCCGGATCTCGGCTGGTGCGAGGTGCCGGACGACCGCAACTACAACCGTCCGGTGAAGATCCCCTATGGCGCGAGCCATGAGCGGATGAAGCGCGACGACCGGCTCTACGATGTCTGCCTGGTGCTCGACTGGAACATCGCGCCGCGCTTGCGCGGGCGCGGCAGCGCGATCTTCTTCCATCTGGCCCGGCCGGGCTTCACGCCGACCCAGGGCTGCGTGGCGGTGACGGCGCGGACCATGGCAAGGCTGCTGCCGTTGCTGTCGGACAGGACGGTGGTGAAGGTGGTGAGGTAGGCAGTAGGGCAGTAGGCGGTTCTTTTCGCTACTGCCCTACTCCCTTACTGCCTTAGCGACGACGCTGCCAACCTGTCCCCAGCAGTCCGATCTCTCGGAACTCGCGGTCCAATGCCTTTGCGATGTCGCGACGCCGGCTGCCGACGTCGCGCAGGTCGCGGTCGGAAAGGTCTTCGACGGATTCCCCAGGCAAGGTGGCGGCGACGCGGGCCTGGCGCAGCCAATCGCGTGCCGAACGCAGCCAAAGGGTCAGGCCCGAGGGCGATTCCAGGGGGGTGCAGGGCTTCAGGGCGATCTCGGACATGGCTTTATCCCGTGTTCTCCGGATATCAAATCCGGTTTGATGGTGTTTCGATGAAGCCATCATGCCGGATTGAAAAACAAACGAGAAACGAGTAGTTCTTTTCCGATCATCAAGTTTTATTTGGAGATCATATGTCCAGGCTGCTGCCCGGAACGCGCGCGCTGAGGACGTTCGAGGCGGCCGCCAGGCACCTCAATTTCACCCGCGCCGCCGACGAGCTCGGCCTGACGCCGGCGGCGGTCAGCCACCAGATCAAGGAAATCGAGGATCAGCTCGACCTGGTGCTGTTCACGCGCACCAGCCGTAGCATCCGGCTGACCGAGGCGGGCAGCCTGCTGCATGATGCGTCGATCGACGCGCTCGACCTGCTCAACCGGGCGGTCAGCCGCGCCCGCAAGATGACCCGCGGCACGGCATTGCTGAAGGTGACGCTCGACGCGCAGTTCGCGACGAAATGGCTGATGCGCCGCGTCGACGATTTCCGCCAGCAGAAGCCCGGCATCGAGCTGCGCTTCGACATCACCTACGACGTAAGGGACTTCGAGCGCGACGATGTCGATATCGGCATCCGCTTCGGTACCGGAAAATATCCGGGGCTCGTCGCGCACCGGCTGTTCGAGAACATCATCATTCCGGTGTGCAGCCCAGCGCTGCTGGCGTCGGGTCCGCCGCTGAACGAGCCGCGCGATCTCTTCAACCATACGCTCGCGCATATCGAATGGTCGCGGCAGGGCGTGACCTGGCCGAACTGGAGCATGTGGATGCAGGCGGCCGGCGTCGATGATTTCGACGACAGCCGCACGCTGGTGTTCGGATCGTCAACCGATGCCACCCAGGCGGCGCTCGACGGCAATGCGGTGGCGCTGGCCGACTTCGCCATGGTCGCCAACGATCTTTCGCAAGGGCGCCTGGTGCGACCCTTCGAGCTCGGCATCAAGGTCGCGCCGGAATTCGCCTATTTCCTGGTCTACCCCGAGACTGCGAAAGACGACGCGCGGGTCATCGCTTTTCGCGAATGGCTGCTGGACGAGGTGGCGAAAACGCCGACATAGGACCTGTCGTCAGACTGCCGGCGCCGCCGGCGCGCCGAACCAGCCGATGACGGCGCCGATGATCAGCATCACGCCCAGCCAGTGGCCGGCATCGATCAAGGTCAGCGCCCAGCCGAAACCTTCATAGCGGTGGTTGACGGCAAGCGTGGTGGCGATGAACCCCAGCCAAAGCACGAAGCCGAACAGCAAGCCCGCGACCGGGTTCGGCTCGCCGCCGGTGATTGCCCCCACCACCAGTGTCAGCACGAGCGCCATGATCAGCTCGGCGATGAAGCTGATGACGAACGGAACGGCCGAGCGTTTCATGGTGGCAGGGTCGAGCTTGGCCGCCTTCAGCCAAGGCTTGCTCAGGCTCATATACCAGGCTGCCCCGAACAACCATGCGACGACGGCGGCGACGATCACCGCCAGCCAGTTCACGACCGAAAAATCCTTGCTTTTCCCCTCCAGATCGAGATGCGATGGAACGCTTGTTCGGCGATCGCGTCAAGCGAGGCGCCAGACGGTCGTGCGCTTGACCTCGGCATCCTCCAGCACGCGCGTCACCGGAACCTGATAGACGGCAAGCGATTGCAGCCCGGACCTGGGGAGGTAGGCGCGGCCGGGGTCGCCGACGAAGACCTCGGCGCCGCGCGCCCGCAGGCTCGTGAACCAGGGCAGCAGCCTGTCGGCGAAAGCCTTGTCGTAGAAGACGTCGCCGGCAAGCACGACGTCCCAGCCATCGTCGGTGCCGACACAATCCTTGCCGAGGAATTGCGCTTCGACGCCGTTGGCTTCGAGGTTAAGCGCGATCGCCGTCTCGCAGAACGGATCGATGTCGGCGGCGATCGCCTGCCTCGCACCCGCTTTCATCGCGGCTATGGCGACGAGGCCCGAGCCGGAGGCGAAGTCGAGCACGCGTCTGCCGCGCACCGCCCCGGGATTGTCGAGCACATAGCGGGCGAGGCCCTGGCCGCCGGCCCAGGCGAAGGCCCAGAAGGGCGGCGGCAGGCCGATCTCGGCCAGCTCCTCCTCGGTGCGCAGCCAAAGGTCATGTGCCTCGTCGGCGAGGTGCAGCAGCACTTCCGGCACATGCGGCGGCGCCATCAGCGCTGTGTTGTCGAGGATGAACTTTTTGGCGCTTTTCGGCGTGAGCCTGGTCACGGCGCCGGGTTGAGCTCGGCCATGCGGCAGACCTCTTTCCATTCGGCCGGCGTCACCGGCTGCACGGAAAGCCGGCCGAGCCGCACCAGCGCCATCTCGGCGAGCTTGGGATTGGCCTTGACCTGTTCCAGCGTCACCGGCTTCGGCACGTCCTTGAAGGCGCGGATGTCGACGCACTCCCAGCGCGGATCGTCGGTGGTCGTATCGGGATGCGCCAGCGCGCAGACCTCGGCGATGCCGACGATGTCGAGCCCCTCATTGGAATGATAGAAGAAACCGAGATCGCCGATCCGCATCGCCTTCATATTGTTGCGGGCGGCGTAGTTGCGCACGCCGTCCCACTGCGTGCCGGCCTTGCCCTTGGCCTTCAGCGCCTCGAAGGAAAAGACCGAGGGTTCGGACTTGAACAGCCAGTAGTTCATCTTCTCGTTCTCCAGGGGCGCTTCGACTGCGAATTAACTACAGCGTCCTTCGAGGACGCCGTAGTATCTTATTTTTGCGCATGATCCTTGCCCAAAATCGATATCGATTTTCGGGGTCATGCGCCCGCCGGCTTGTTGAAGGTCCAGTTCCACTGACGGATTTCGACGCTCTCGCACAGGCCCGCCTTGGCATAGGGGTCGGCCGCCGACAGCGCCTGCGCCGCCGCCAGGTCCGGCGTCTCGACCACGACGAGGCTGCCGTCCGGCTTGCCCTCGGCGTTGAGGAAGGGACCGGCAAAGGCCAGCTTTCCCTCGCCGTTCAGGCCTTCGAGAAACGCGACATGGGTCGGCCTGGTGTCGATGCGCAGCTGCAGGCTGCCGGGCTTGTCCTTGCAAATCAACGCAAACAGCATTTTTCAACTCCGATGGTTCAGATGTCGGTTTCGGTCTTGAGCGGGCGTGTCATCAGCGCGGTCACGGCCTGGCCGATGGTGATCTTGCCGTCGAGGATGGCGGCGACGGCCGAAATGATCGGCGCCTCGATGCCGCGCTCGGCGGCGATGCGGGCGGCAATGCCCGCCGTCGGCACGCCTTCGGCAAGCGGCCGGCCGGCAAGCGGCTTGCCCTGGCCGAGCGCCAGGCCATAGGCGAAATTCCGCGACTGCGCCGAGGAGCAGGTGAGCAAGAGGTCGCCAAGGCCGGATAGCCCCATCAGCGTCTCCGGCCTGGCGCCGAAAGCCGCGCCGATGCGGCGCAGTTCGACGAAGCCGCGCGTCACCATGGCGGCTTGGGCGCTGGCGCCAAGGCCCGCGCCGGTGACAGCGCCCGCGGCGATGGCAAAGACGTTCTTCAGCGCGCCGCCGATCTCGACGCCGATCAGGTCGTCGCTGGAATAGCAGCGCAGATTCTCCGCCGAGAAGCGGGCGGCAAGCTCGGCCGCCAGTTCCGCCTCGCGGGCCGCGACCACGACGGCCGTCGGCAGGCCGCGTGCGACATCGCTGGCGAAGCTCGGGCCGGAAAGCGCTGCGACCGGATTTTTGGGCAGGCTTTCCTCGACAATCGTCGAGAGCAGCGCGCCGGTGTCGCGCTCGATGCCCTTGGCGCAGAGAACCAGCGGTATGCCAGTAGGAACGTGGTTGTTGGCTTGGGCCAGGACGGCACGCAGAGACTGCGCGGGCGTCACGGCGAGCACGCAGTCGGCACCGCCGAGCGCAGCCGCCATATCGCTGGTCGCCGCGATGCCGGGCGCGATGCTGATGCCGGGCAAATAGCGCGGATTCTCGCCGCGGGCGATGGCGGCGACGGTCTCAGTGTCGCGCGCATAGAGCCGCACATCATGGCCGGCGCGCAGCATGGCAAGGGCCAGCGCCGTGGCCCAGGCGCCGCCGCCCAGCACCGCGACGCGCCAGCCGCTGCCGGATTTCCTGCCGCTCGTTTCCTTGGCGCTCATGCCTTGGCCCCACGCCGGCCTGAGCCGACCAGGGGCGCGGACACGCTGTCGAGCGGCCAGCGCGAACGCGGCACGAAATCGGCGGTGTTCTCGTCGGCGATGCCGGCGCGCAGGCGTTCGATGCCGGCCCAGGCGATCATCGCCGCATTGTCGGTGCACAGTTTCTGCGGCGGCGCGACGAAGGCGAAGCCGGCTTGCGCGCAAAGCGCTTCAAGCGTCGCCTTGATCGTGCGGTTGGCCGCGACGCCGCCGGCGACGACCAGCGCCGGCTTTGCCTGATCGGGAAATTCCTGGCGGAAGCGGGCAAGCGCGCGGCCGACACGGTCGCCCAGCGCGTCGGCCACCGCGGCCTGGAACGAGGCGCAGATGTCGGCGACGTCCTGGTCGCTCAGCGGCGCAATCGCGGTCGCCGCCTGGCGCACCGCCGTCTTCAGGCCGGAGAAGGAGAAATCCGGCTGCGCCGAGCCTTTCATCGGGCGCGGGAAGGCGAAGCCGCCGGCGTCGCCTGTCGCCGCCGCCTTCTCGACATTCGGGCCGCCGGGATAGGGCAGGCCGAGCATCTTGGCCGTCTTGTCGAAGGCCTCGCCGAGCGCATCGTCGATCGTGGTCGCCCAGCGCTGGTAGTCGCCGACGCCGCGCACCGCGACGATCTGGGTGTGGCCGCCGGAGACGAGCAGCAGAAGGTAAGGGAAGTCCAGCCCGTCGGTCAGCCGCGCGGTCAGCGCGTGGCCCTCGAGGTGGTTGATGGCGATCAGCGGCTTGTTCGCGGCGGCGGCGATCGCCTTGGCCGTCATCAGGCCGACGATCAGCCCGCCGACAAGGCCGGGACCGGCGGTGGCGGCGATGGCGTCGACCTCGTCTAGCGAGACGGACGAGTCGGCGAGCGCCGCCTCGACGATGCCGTCCAGCGCCTCGACATGGGCGCGCGCGGCGATCTCCGGCACGACGCCGCCGAAGGCGGCATGCTCCTCGATTTGACTTAACACCACGTTGGACAGGATTTCGGGCGCGGCGCCGCCGTCCAGCGCCACAACGCTGGCCGCCGTCTCGTCGCAGCTCGTCTCAATGCCCAGAACGCGGATCAATTGGTCGCTAGCTCAAAGATTGTATCACCAGAGGTCTATCGATATTCAGGTGATGCCGGCCTGCAAATGACGGGTTCCTGCGCTTCCGGTGCTCACGTACTTCAAGTACGCTCCGCTCCGGTTCTCGGAACCCACCATTTTTCGGCTCGGCCTGACCTGAATCTCGACAGACCTCGGCCAAGGACGGGGGTTATCACGGACCGCGCGCCATGCAAACTTTGAAAATCGGAACACGCGGCAGCCCGCTGGCGCTGGCCCAGGCGCATGAGACGCGGGCGCGGCTGATGCAGGCGCACGGGCTGCCCGAGCAAGCCTTCGAAGTGATTGCGATCTCGACCAGCGGCGACCGCATCCAGGACCGGCCGCTCTCGGAAGCCGGCGGCAAGGGCCTGTTCACCAAGGAAATCGAGGAAGCGCTGCTCGACGGCCGCATCGACATCGCCGTGCATTCGTCGAAGGACATGCCGACGGTGCTGCCCGACGGGCTGGAGCTTGTCACCTTCCTGCCGCGCGAGGACGCGCGCGACGCTTTCATCGGCAAACGGGTGAAGCGGATCGCCGACCTGCCGCATGGCGCAGTGGTCGGTTCGTCGTCGCTCAGGCGCCAGGCGCTGCTTCGCCGTATGCGGCCGGATTTCGAGGTGGTGATCTTCCGCGGCAATGTGCAGACAAGGCTGCGCAAGCTCGACGAAGGCGTCGCCGAGGGCACCATCCTGGCCTATGCCGGGCTGAAGCGGCTCGGGCTCGAACATGTCGTCACCGACCTGATGTCGCTCGAGGATTTCCCGCCGGCGCCGGGGCAAGGCGCGATCGGCATCGAAACCCGTGTCGGCGACCGCGAGGTCGAAAAAATGCTGGCGGCGATCCATCATGTGCCGACCGGCCAGGCGCTCGCCTGCGAGCGCGCTTTCCTCGCCGCGCTCGACGGCTCCTGCCGCACGCCGATCGCCGGCCATGCGACGGTCGCAGGCGAAAAACTGTCCTTCGCCGGGCTGATCATCTCGCCCGATGGCTCGCAATCGCATGAGGTGCGGCTGGAAGGCGAGGCCGCGGACGCGGCGGAGATCGGGCTGAACGCCGCGCGGACGGTCCGCGCCAGGGCGGGCGCTGAATTCTTCGACGGCTGGGCCTGACATGGTCCGCGTCCTGGTGACGAGGCCGGAGCCCGGCGCGTCGCGCACGGCGCGACACCTCGAAGCCCTGGGATTTCAGCCTGTCCTGCTGCCGCTTACCGAGACGAGGGCATTGCCGGTCGAGTCGGCCATCGGCGCCGATGCCGTCGCGGTTGCGGTCACCAGCGCCAATGCGGTGCGCCATGCGCCAAAGCCGCTGGTCGCGTCGCTTGCGGAACTGCCATGCCACGCGGTCGGCAAACGGACGGCCGAGGCCTGCCGGGCGGTGGGATTTTTATCGGTCGCGGAAGGTCCGGGCGATGCCGAGGCGCTGGCCGACGCCATCGCCGGCGGCCTTGCCGGCAAGGCAATCGTCTATCTGTGCGGCCGCGTCCGCTTTCCGGTGTTCGAGCAGCGGCTGACGGCGGCCGGCGTGCATGTCCAGGCAATCGAGACCTACGACACGACAGGCGTCGACTATGGCGATGCCGATGTGGTCGCCCGCCTGTCGGGCCGGCCGGTCGAGGCCGCGCTGCTCTATTCAGCCAAGGCCAGCTTAGCGCTGGTCGGCCTGATGGCGCGGCCGACACTACGGTATCTCTTTGAAAAAACGCAGTTCCTGGCGCTCTCGACGCGCGTCGGCCAGCCGATGGAAGGCATTGCCGGCAGCAGGGTCCGCGTCGCATCCCAGCCTGAGGAAGAGGCGTTGCTCGCGCTTTTGTCGCAACCGCGCTAGGCCGCGTCATCACACCGCCCCTTTTCACCGCTTGGTGATGTGCTAGAGCATCCTGACGCTCTGGACCCTTCGATCCATTCCCAAGCCATTTTGCGGAGCCCAAGCATGGTCAAGACGCCGAAGATGCGACATTCGAAGACCCGGCGCGAGCCGGTGACCATCGAACTCGAGCCCGGCGCCGTCTCGCGAATCACCGACGAGGATGCCGCGAAGGCCAAGGCCGCACAGACCGACGAGGCGAAGGCGGAAGAGGCTGCGGCCGCTTCGCAGCCGGAGGCGCCGGAAGAGCCCATCCATGCCGAGCAGGCCGATATCGAGCCGTGGGAGCATAGCGACGCCGCCCAGGCAGCGGCCGGGGCCGGCAAGGACGAGCCCGAGGCGCCGTATCCAGGCGGCTCCGATGAGCCGAAGAGCCAGCCCCAGGGCTTCGACTACAATTTCGAGGACGCATCCGCTGCCGCTGCCGGCGCCCCGGCAGCGAAATCAAGCGAGATGCGAAGCGAGGCACGGGGTGAGGATCGCGCGCCGCAGCCGTCGAGGAGAACCGGCGTCAGCGCCATCGCAGCGGGGGTCATCGGCGGCGTGATCGCGCTTGCCGGCGCCGGCCTGCTGCAGGCGGTCGGCCTGCTTGGCGCGCCGGGATCGAACGGCGGATCGCTCGAAGGCGTCAATGGCGAGATCGCGTCGCTGAAAAGCGAGATCGCGGCGCTGAAGGAAAGCGGCGACAAGGGAGCCTCCGCCAAGGTCGAGGGTCTGTCCACGGCGATCGAGCAGGTCAAGTCCGATGTGGCGGCGTTGAAATCCTCGGCGGGGCAAGGCGGTGACAGTGCCGCGCTCAAGGCGCTCGGCGACAAGGTCGGCCAGATCGAGACCGCCGTTGCCGATCTGCAGAAGAACCGCAATGCGGCGCCCGTCGATCTCGGTCCGCTCAACGAGAAGATAGCCGGGCTCGACGCTCTGGTGAAATCGACCGGCGACGCGGCCAAGGCCGAGGATGGCCGGCTGGCGGCGCTGGAACAGTCCGTGTCGCAGCTTTCCGGCAAGGTCGAGGCGCAGGCCTCGCAGCCCAAGATCGCGCTGGCCATTGCCGCCTCGGCGCTGAAGTCGGCGCTCGACCGCGGCGCGCCCTTCGCGACCGAGCTCGACACCTTCGCGGCCATCGCGCCGGACGCGCCCGAGCTCGCGGCGCTGCGCTCCTATGCCGACAAGGGCGTGCCGACCCGCGCCACCATCGCGTCGGAGGCCGAAGCCGCCGCAAACGCCATGGTCGAGGCGGCAAAGCCTGTCGACCAGGATGCCGGTTTCTTCCAGAGCCTGGTGTCGAGCGCGGAATCGCTGGTCAAGGTGCGGCCGGTCGGCAGCGTTGAAGGCAACGGCGCGCCCGAAACCGTCGCCCGCATGGAAGTGGCGGTCAACCAGGGCGACTACGCCAAGGCGCTCAGCGAGTATGACACGCTGCCCGACGCCTCAAAGGCCGCCGGCGCCGACTTTGCCGGCAAACTGAAGGCGCGGCTGGAGGTCGAAAAGCAGCTCGAAGCGCTGATTGCCGGCGCGACGAAGGCGTGAGGACGACACGATGATCCGCCTTCTCGTTTTCCTCGCCGTCGTCTTCGCGCTGGGGCTGGGCTTTGCCTGGCTGGCCGACCGTCCGGGCGAGATGCTCGTCACCTTCAACGGCTACCAGTACCAGGTCACGCTGATGGTGGCGGCGGTGGCGATCGCCGGCGTGGTCGCCGCGGTGATGATCGTCTGGTGGCTGATCAAGTCGCTGTGGAACAGCCCCTATACGATCTCGCGCTATTTCCGCGTGCGCCGCCGCGACCGCGGCTACCAGGCGCTGTCGACCGGCATGATCGCGGCCGGCGCCGGCGACGGCGCGCTGGCGCGCAAGAAGACCAAGGAAGCGGCGAAGCTGATCAGCGCCGACCAGGAGCCGTTGATCAACCTGCTCGACGCACAGGCCTCGCTGCTCGAGGGCGATCATGAAGGCGCGCGCGAGAAATTCGAGCGCATGCTCGACGATCCCGAGATGCGGCTGCTCGGCCTGCGCGGGCTTTATCTCGAGGCCGAGCGGCTCGGCGACCGCAACGCCGCGCGCCACTATGCCGGCCGCGCGGCGGCGGTGGCGCCGCAGCTCGCCTGGGCGGCGGAGTCGACGCTGGAGGAACTGACCGAACGTGGCGACTGGGACGGCGCGCTGAAGCTGGTCGAGGCGCAGAAATCGACCAGGCAGATCGAACGCGATGCCGCCAACCGCCGTCGCGCCGTGCTGCTGACGGCCAAGGCGCAGGCGCTGGTCGACAGCGACCCGAACGCGGCCCGCACCGCGGCGCTCGAGGCCAACAAGCTGGCGCCCGATTTCGCGCCGGCCGCGGTGATCGCCGCCGATCTGGTTATCCGGCAAAACGACGTGCGCAAGGGCTCCAAGATCCTGGAAGCCGCCTGGAAGGCCGAGCCGCATCCCGACATTGCCGAGCTTTACACGCATGCGAGGCCGGGCGACGCCGTGCTCGACCGTCTCAACCGGGCAAAGAAGCTGCAGGAATTGAAGAAGAACCACGCCGAGTCGTCGATGGCCGTGGCGCGGGCGGCGCTCGACGCGCAGGACTTCGCCACCGCGCGGCGCGAGGCGGAGGCCGCGATCCGCATGGATCGCCGCGAGGGCGCCTATCTTCTGCTCGCCGATATCGAGGAAGCCGAGACCGGCGACCAAGGCAAGGTCAGGCAGCTGCTGTCCAAAGCCGTACGTGCGCCGCGCGATCCGGCCTGGGTGGCGGACGGCGTCATCTCCGAGCGCTGGGCGCCGGTGTCGCCGGTCACCGGCAAGCTCGACGCCTTCACCTGGCGCGCGCCGATGGAGCGGCTCGGCCAGTTGATCGACAGCGAGACGGACGCTGCGGTGCCGGCGATCGCAGCTGCGCCTCCGGCCGAACCCGCTGAAAAGGCGATCGACATTGTTGCCGACGCGCCCGCCGAGAAGCCGGCGCCGGCGAATGGCGGCGAGAAGGACGCGGCTGTTACGGAGGATGTCAGCGAAGCTCAAACCGCCAGGCGGGGTTCGGAATTGCCTCCTCTGCCCGACGATCCGGGTGTCGCGCCGGAAGAGGAAGCGGAAAAATCGCCGCGCCGGTTTCGTTTGTTCTGAGGCAGGGTTTTGGCGGGTAGGGAAAAGGTATCGATGTTCGAGCGCGTATTGGCCTTCCTGAGGGACCTACCGGGAGGCGGCGAGGCCAAGCCGAGCGCCGACGATCCGCGCGTCGCGGCTTCCGCGTTGCTCTACCATGTGATGAACGCCGACGGCGTGCGCCAGGACGTCGAATGGGAGCGCTTCAAGCAGATCCTGGCCGAGACCTATTCGGTGAGCGGCGAGGAGCTCGACGCGCTGGCCGCGGCCGGCGAGCGCGCCGACAATGAGGCGATCGACCTCTACGCCTTCACCAGCGTCTTGAAGCGCGATCTCGACGCCGAGGCGCGCAAGGCCTTCATCGGCCTGATGTGGGAAATCGTCTATGCCGACGGCGAGCTTGACGAGCTGGAGGACAACACCGTCTGGCGGGTCGCCGAGCTGATCGGCGTCGAGCGCCGTGACCGCATCGAGGCGCGCCGCAAGGCGGCGGCGCAGGTGCCCGGCGCGCGGGGCAAGTCGAGCGACGAATAACGGGACCCATCGCCTTCCATGCCACCCAGAGCGAGGCCGAGACCAAAAATCCTGATCGTGCTGCATCAGGAAACGTCGAGCCCCGGCCGCGTCGGCCATATGCTGCTGGAAGAAGGTTTCGACCTCGACATCCGCAGACCGCCATTGGGCGACGAATTGCCCTGCACGTTGGACGGCCATGCCGGCGCGGTGGTGTTCGGCGGGCCGATGAGCGCCAATGACGAGGACGAGTTCGTCCGCCGCGAGACCGACTGGCTGCAAATCCCGCTGAAGGAGAACCGGCCGTTCCTCGGCATCTGCCTCGGCGCGCAGATGCTCGCCAACCATCTCGGCGGCAAGGTCGAGGGCCATGGCGATGGGTTGGTCGAGATCGGCTGGTATCCGCTGAAGGCGACCGAGGCCGGCAAGCAGCTGCTGCACTGGCCGGAAATGGTCTACCAGTTCCACCGCGAGGGCTTTTCGCTGCCGAAGGAAGCGACGCTGCTGGCGACAGCGGAAACCTATCCCAACCAGGCGTTTCGTTACGGCGAGAACGCCTGGGGTATCCAGTTCCATGGCGAGCTGACCCGGATAATGATGCATCGCTGGGTGGTGCGCGGCGCGCATCGCTTCGAGCTCCCCGGCGCCCAGCCCGGCCGCGACCATCTCGGCGGCCGGCTGATCTGGGACATGCACCTCAAGCGCTGGCTGGGTGAGTTTTTGGGGCTGATTTTTGGCAGGCCGGCGGCGGGGTAAAGTCAACCGAATGTGCTTCGAACGGCTGTGCTCGACTCAAAAAACCGCCTCCGCCTTCAAGGATTTTGCTCGCTAGAGCGTTTCACCGTTTCACGGAAACGGCGAACCTCTCTATCTCTTTGTCTTGACGCAATTCCTGACGGAAAACCGCTCACACTTTTCCTGGAATTGCTTTAGTAACCTCCTGTATTTTCTCGAGGAGATTTTTGACGAGCAGCCGGTAGACGCGCGTGAGTTCGTCCGGCGACAATTCAACTCTGATGTCGTACTTGCCGGAATAGTTCGCCTGGAGATCAACGGTGCCGAACAGCGTCGTCGCGCCATCGCGAATGTCGGTGGCCACGATCATGTTCGCCAATGGCTGATCCAGCAGAATGACGCCTGGTTCTCCTGGATGATTGTGCGTTGTCGTGCGTATTTTCACAACGTAAACCTCCTGTCAGGTGAGAGCCCGCCTCGCCACATCAGCATCGGGCCCTGTCCAAGATAGAAGCCCTCCCCTCGAAACGCGAGGAACAAAAACGGATGGTATCGGTGCGGCCCCGAATCTGTGTTATTCGCCGCCCCATCAATCAAAAGGAAAATATTGTGAGCGAACTGACCTTGGCCGAGGCGACCGAAAACATCTATGCCTCACTCCGAGCGGACAATGCCGACCTCGATGCGCATATCGCAACCCTCAAGGCGGCACTGGCACGAGAGGGAAAGAAACAGGCGGTTTTCGATCCAACCAGGCTGGTGCAGAACAACCGCGCCGGGCGCAAGTTGATGCAGGCCTATTTTCGTCAGCGCGGCGTCAGCGTGAGCTTCTCGGAGTAGGTCTGCTCGCGACCCGTCTCGTTGACCGACGGCGCAGCCTGATCGGCTCCAGCGTCGGATTTGGCGGCTTAGATACAGGGCGCGATCACTCGCGGCTGTTCAAATGCCGCACCTGCCGCAGCGCCGGGAACAGCCAGGCCCACAGCCCCGCGACCGCGATGGCGCCGATGCCGCCGATCACCACGGCGGGAACGGTGCCGATCAGCGCCGCCATCGTGCCGGCGCGGAATTCGCCGACCTCGTTGGAGGCGCCGACGAAGACCTGGTTGACGGCGTTGACGCGGCCGCGCACCTCGTCGGGCGTCCAGAGCTGGATCAGCGTCTCGCGGATGTAGACGCTGAACATGTCGGTGGCGCCGAGGAGGGCAAGGGCTGCGATCGACAGCCAGGTGATGGTCGAGACGCCAAACAGCACGGTGAAGGCGCCGAACAAGGCGACGAAGCCCAGCATGATCTTGCCGGCATGGTCGCGGATCGGGTGACCGGCTAGCCAGACGGCGACACAGATCGCGCCGATGCCGGGCGCCGAGCGCAGCAGGCCGAGGCCCCAGGGGCCAAGCTGCAGGATGTCGCGTGCATAGACCGGCAGCAGCGCCGAGGCGCCCGACAGGAGCACGGCGAAGAGGTCGAGAGAGATCGCGCCGAGCACGATCTTCTCGCTCCAGATATAGCCGAAGCCGGCAAACAGCGTCTGCATCGTCGGCTTGTCGGTGGCCGTCTGCTGAGCGGGCTTCGGGATGGTGAAGATGAGCACCGCGGCGGCGAGCATCAATATGGCGGCGGTGGCGTAGGCGGCTTCCGCCGACACGCCGTAGAGCAGGCCGCCCGCGACCGGGCCGACGATGGTCGCCGTCTGCCAGGCCGACGAGTTCCAGGCGATGGCGTTGGCGAAATCCTCCTGCGGCACGAGATTGGCGAAGAGCGAGGACGAAGCCGGTCCGTAGAAGGCCCGCGCAATGCCGAACATCGCCAGCACGATGAAGATCGGCAGCGGGCCGTGAAGGCCACGCAGCGTCAGAAGCAGCAGGGCCAGCGCGCAGCCGGCCTCGACCAGCGTCGCCAGCGTCATGATCAGCCGGCGGCCGAAGCGGTCGGCGACCACCCCGGTGACCAGGACCAGAAGCAGCGAAGGCAGGAACTGGACGATGCCGACAATGCCGAGATCGAACGGGTCGCGGGTCAGGTCGTAGACCTGCCAGCCGACCGCGACGGACACGATCATCGTGGCGAAGGTGGTGAGGAAACGCGCCGTCCAGTAGCTGAGGAACGGGCGGTGCCGGAACGCGGCGTAACGCTGGTCTGGTGAGGTTGCTTCGGCTGTCATGATTCGAGGGCCCCGTTGCGACAATGGCCGGCGGGGCACTTCCACGATGGGCGCTGGTCCGGCCAGAACCCTTTAGCTCAGTTCGTCCTGCCATGCGCGCAAAAATCCGCGCTGGATCAAAGAAAATCGAATTTTTGCCCGGACGGCGATTCAGCTCCGCAACGCGGCGGAGATGGCGGCCAGCCCGCCGCGCAGCTCCGCTTCCGTCGGCCAGCCGAAGCCAAGGCGGAAGAAGCGCTTCGGCATCTCGAACCAGTGGCCGGGACCGACATAGGCGCCGTGCTCCTCCAGCAGCCGGGTGTAGAAGCGGTCGAGGTCGAAGCCCGCATCGATATTGAGCCGCGGGAACCCGACGACGCCGCCTTGCGGCCGCACCCAGTCGACCAGCGTCTCGCCGTCGATCCAGGCCTGCACGATGTCGCGGCGCCTTGCCATCTCCGGCAGCAGCGAGGCGAGGAAGGCGTCACGGCGTTCGAGCGTGGCGCGCGCGATCGCCTCGTCGATGACGCTGCCGCAGATGCCGATCTGCTCCTTGGCGGCGAGGAAGGTTTCCTGCAGTTGCGGATCGCGGGTCAGCAGCCAGCCGATGCGGATGCCCGGGATGCCGAAAGCCTTGGACAGGGAGCAGACGCTGATGGCGCTTGGGCTGAGCGAGGCCGCCGCCGGCAGGCGCTCGCCGTAGGAGAGATCGCGATAGGTCTCGTCGACCAGCAGGCGGCACTTGTGATGTTCGGCAAGCGCGATCAGCGCGTCGAGATCGGCGCGTGTCATCATCGTGCCGGTCGGGTTGTGCGGGCAGGTGACGCTGATCAGTTTCGTGTTCGGCCGCAGCTCCGCCTTCACGTGCTCGATGTCGATGGCAAAGCCCTGGTCGAAATCGAGATCGACATAGGAGATGGCGCAGCCGATCGCCTTCGGCGTCTCGATGTTGGTGGCGTAGTTCGGCCGGACGACGACAAGATGGTCAGCGGGCGACAGCAGCGCGGTGGCGATGATGAACAGCGCGCCGGCCGCGCCCGCCGTCACCAGCACATCGGCGTGGGAAAGGCCGTTGTCCTGCGCGGCGATCAGCGCGCGCAGGTCCTTGTCGCCGCGATGCTCGCCATAGAACAAGGTGAGGTTCGGCAGCGTCAGACCGATGTCGGAGAGTTTCTGGTCGGCGATCGAGCTTTCGGAGAGGTTGTAGCGGATGCGGTCGTAGCCGTATTCCTCCGGCGCTTCCTTCTCGATCAGCATCCTGGCGTAGTTCATGGCCGGTTCCCCCAATCCCCGGTAGCAACCAAGCCACAAAAGCGCGAAGCCTGCCAAGGTCGATTCCTCGGCAGGCTTCCTCAAATCATTGGTGCAGGCGCGCTATTTCAAGCGCTCGCCTTGGCCTTCCTGCCCCTGGCGGGCTTTGCCGGTTCCGGTTCCGCCTTGCGGCCGAGTCCGATCGATTTGGCCAGCTGCGAGCGCGAAGCCGCGTAGTTGGGAGCGACCATCGGATAGTCGACCGGCAAGCCCCATTTGGCGCGGTAGGCTTCGGGCGTCAGGCCGAAATGCACGCCGATATGGCGCTTCAGCGATTTGAACTTCTTCCCGTCCTCGAGGCAGATGATGTAGTCAGGCGTCACCGAGCGCCTGGGATTGACGGCGGGGGTCGGCGGGGGCGCCGCGGGTTCCGGCTGGCTGATCCCGCCGATCGACGAGGCGACGCTGGCGATCAGACCGCCCAGGTCCGAAGCGGGCAGGCGGTTTTTCGCGACATAGGCCGAAACGATGTGAGCGGTGAGCTCGAGCAGATCGACTTCCTTGGCTGTGCTGGTGTCTTCGTCCACGTAGTCCCTCCATTTCCTACCGCAAGGCCGCGAAACCGATCCGGCTTTCGCGGTGTGTAATCTCAAAGCGCTGCCAGCGTTGTTGGCGAATTCGAAAGCCGCAGGGGCCGCAGGCCGGCGAATTCCTAGTCGGCAAATCTGCGCGACGCAACGTTTGTCGCATCAATACACGCTGTTTTGAACAATTATACTGAAATGTAACTATATCAGACGATCAGCGCCTTGTCGCACCATAGACGAAATCCACCCTCGAAAGCGCGAGTGTTGTCGCCGCGCCGGGATTTTTCAGGCAATTCATCGAGCTTGTCGACATTGCCGCCGCCGATCACGACATAGTCCGGCTGCAAGGCGGCCCGAAGCCTGCCCACGACGTCGAAAACGTATTTGCGCCACTTCTTCTTCCCGTGCTTCACCAGGCCGCGCTCGCCGACATAATCCTCGAAAGTCGCGCCCTTCTTGTAAGGCAGATGGGCAAGCTCCATCGGCTGGCCGACATTCCTGATGATCATGGCGGCGCCCAGGCCCGTGCCGAGGCCGAGGAACAGCATGCGGCCTCCGTCATAGCTGCCGATCGCCTGCATCAAGGCGTCGTTGACGAGTTTCACCGGCTTGCCGAAGGAGGCGGTGAAATCATAGCCGTCCCAGCCCTTGCCGAGATTGAAGGGATCGAGCGAGGGCTTGTTGTCCCTTACAGGGCCGGGAAAGCCCATCGAGATCAAGTCGTAGGTCAGGCCCTCCGCCAGTTTCCCGACCGAAGCGACGACCTGGTCGGGGGTCAGGCTCGGGCCGGACGGAAAGCGGCGCATCTCGCCGCCGGCGCTGGTGAGGATCTTCACATGCGAGCCGCCGACATCGATGCTGAGCACGATCGGATCGCTGCCCTTCGCGGCGGTCTTTGCTGCCTTCGCCATCTCCCTCCTCCCCGGAAATTATCTGGTCGGATTGATCCAGCCATCGGGCGGGCCGAAACCTTTCATGGCATCGGCCGGCCCCCAGGTCTTGGGCGCATAGATCGCCGGCGGCGTTGTGTCGCCGAGCACCGGGCCGACGATGCGCCAGGCAAGCTCGGCGGCGTCCTGGCGCGTGAACAGCTGGCCATTGCCGTTCATGGCGTCGCCGATCAGCCTTTCGTAAGGCGGCATGTCGCCCTTGGAGTCGTCGAGCGCGGTGAGCTCCACCTGCTCGCCGATCATGTCGTCGCCGGCCCTCTTGCGCTGCGCGCCGATCGAGATCGCCACCTGCGGGTCGATGCGGAAGCGCACGTAATTGGCGTCGTCCGGCTTGATCGGATCGAAGACGTCGAGCGGCGGCCGCTTCAGCCGCACGATCACCTCGGTGGCGTGCACCGGCATGTTCTTGCCGGCGCGGATGAAGAAGGGCACGTCGCGCCAGCGCCAGGTGTCGACGAAGAAGCGCACCGCGGCGAAGGTCTCGACCGGCGAGTTGGGCCTGACGCCCGGCTCGGCCAGATAGCCGTCGAACTGGCCGCGCACGACGTCGTCCCTGGTCAGCGTGCGGATCGCGCGCAGCACCTGCACCTTCTCGTCGATCAGGTCGTCGGCCGAGCGGCCGACCGGCGGCTCCATGGCGAGCAGAAGCAGGATGTTGAGCAAATGGTTCTCGATCACGTCGCGGATGCAGCCGACATCGTCATAGAATTTGCCGCGGCCCTCGATGCCGAAATCCTCGGCCATGGTGATCTGCACGCTCTCGACGAAGTTGCGGTTCCAGATCGGCTCGAGGAAGGAGTTGGCGAAGCGGAAATAGAGCAGGTTCTGGATCGCCTCCTTGCCAAGATAGTGGTCGATGCGGAAGATCGACTGCTCGTCGAACACCAGATGCAGCACCCGGTTCAGCCAGCGCGCCGACTGCAGATCGTGGCCGAAGGGTTTTTCGATCATCAGCCGCGCGCCGCGCGCGGTGCCGGACTGCTCCAACCCCTGCACGACGGTCTCGAACATCGTCGGCGGCACGGCCATATAGTGCAGCGGGTGTTGCGCCGGACCCAGCGCCGTCCTCAGCTTCTCGAAGGTGGCGCCGTCGCGGTAGTCGCCGCTGACATAGCGCAGCTGCGAGGCGAGCTTGGCAAAGACCATGTCGTCGATGCCGCCCAGCGCGGTGACGATGCCGTCGCGGGCGCGGTCGACCAGCTTGGGCAGCTCCCAAGGGTCGAAGGCAACGCCGATCACCGGCTCGGCCAACGTTCCCTTGGCGACCATCTGGTAGAGCGCCGGGAATATTTTCTTGTGCGCAAGGTCGCCGGTCGCTCCGAAAAGCACCAGCGTGTCGGACCTCTCCTGGCTCATGCCGTCTCTCCCCTCACGCGCCGGTCTTGGGCTTTTCGACATGGCCGCCGAAGGCATAGCGCATGGCGGACAGGAGCTTGTCGGCGAATTGCGATTCGCCTTGCGAGGAGAAGCGGTCGAACAGCGCCGAGGACAGAACCGGGGCCGGGACGCCGGTGTCGATCGCCGCCTTCAGCGTCCAGCGTCCCTCGCCGGAGTCGGAGACGCGACCGCCGAACTGGGCGAGCGCCGGATCGCTCTTCAGCGCGCCGGCGGTGAGATCGAGCAGCCAGGAACCGATGACGCTGCCATGCCGCCAGACTTCGGCGACCTGGGGCAGGTCGATATCGAACTGGTAGTACTGCGGGTTTTCGAGCGGGCTCGTCTCTGCATCGGCGGTGCGCTGCCTTTTGCCGGCATTGGCCGATTTCAGGATGTTCATGCCCTCGGCATAGGCGGCCATGACGCCATATTCGATGCCGTTATGCACCATCTTGACGAAGTGGCCGGCGCCGCTGGGGCCGCAATGCAGATAGCCGAAAGCCGCCGTTCCATCGGCCTTCGAAGGATTGGCGCCCGCGTCGGCGCCCGGCGCCAGCGTGGCGAAGACCGAATCGAGATGCTTCACCGCGTCGTCCGGGCCGCCGATCATCAGGCAGTAGCCGCGTTCAAGGCCCCAGACGCCGCCGCTGGTGCCGACATCGACGAAGTTGATGCCCTTCACCGCCAGCTTTGCCGCTAGGTCGACGGCATCGTGGTAGTAGGAATTGCCGCCATCGATGATGATGTCGCCCGGCTCCATCAGCGCCGCCACCTGGTCGACGATCCTGCCGGTGATCGCGGCCGGAAGCATCAGCCAGGCGCAGCGCGGCTTGGCGAGCTTGCCGACGAACTCTTCCAGCGAGGCGGCGCCCACGGCGCCGTCCTTGACCATGCCGGCGACGCTTGCCGAATTGATATCGTAGACGACGCATTCATGGCCGTCGCGCATCAGACGCCGCACCATATTGGCGCCCATCCTGCCCAGCCCCATCATTCCGATCTGCATGGTTTCATCCCGATTGCTTGAGGAAAGAAGAATTCACTGGCCGTTTGGTTGGTCGATCGCGACGGTGAAGTCGACATTCTCCCAACGCATCGCTTCCGGCCAGAAAAAAGTGAAGACGATGGTGGTTCCCGGTTGCAGGCGGTTAACGGGCAAATCCACCAGATGGATGCCGAACGCATTTTCGACCGTCCTGCTGTCCTGCACCGTCAGCCATTTGTCGCTGCTCCAATGGACGACGCCAGGCGCCGACAATTCGACGCGCAACAGCTTGCCGGCGGGGATGGAGCGGATCTTGTTGTTGAAGCGCCATGTCCGCAGCGGCGAGACCGTCTTGCCCTTGATGTAGCGTTCGACGCCCTGCGGCGGCAGGTCGAAGACGGCGCCGTCGCGCAGCGAGCGCAATAGCTTGATGTGCTCGGCATGCGCCCAGACCAGCGGCATGGCGCTACCGGACGGCTTGCCCAGCCACAGCTCGCGGTCAGGCATGTCGGGGCGATCCCAGACCTGTTCGGGCAGAAGGCCGCCCACGCCCGCCGAGCGTTCGAAACTCTCCAGCAACTGCGCCGCCTTGTCCTTGCGGCCGGCGGCCAGCTCGTAATGGGCGCGCTCGCCGGCAAGCAACGGCCATGGCCGTCCCTGGCCGGTGCCGTCGAAGGGCGCGCCGTCCTCATGCTCGCCATAGCCGTCGCCGCTATAGCGGTACCAGAGCGGCCCTTGCGGCAGGTCGCAGCGCAGCTCGGCGTCGATCGCCTTGACGGTGTTCAGGATGCGCGGGTCGTCCGCGGCTCTGAGGCCGAAACGCACCAGCGCCAAAGCGTCCGGGCTGATGATGGCTTCCGCCGGCTCGTCGGTATCGGCCGGCGGCCGGTTCTTGATCGGCACGAAGCCGTCCTTCGGCGAGGCGGCGCCGCCATCGTCGGGCGGGGCGATGCGGACATAGTAGCCTTCGACACCCGCTTTGGCGCCCGCCTCCGTGCCGGTCACATAGGTCCAGCGCTCGATCTGGTCGTTCCAGCAATCGGCGGTCTGGCGCAGATAGTTTGCCGGCTCATTTTTTCCGCAGGCATCGAGCATGTCGGCGGCGGCGAGCAGCCCCGCTATCTCGACAGCCAGGGTGAACGGGCTGTAGCCGGCATCCTCCTCCCAGCGGTCCTCGCCGGTGACCGGGCCGTTGCGCACGACATAGGCGGCCGCATTCTCGATCATGGCCAGGAAGTCGGCGAGTTTCGGCTTCGGCAGATGGCCGGCGCGGCGCAGAGCGTCGGCGAGCAGCAGCGGAAAGGCGCATTCGTCCATCTGGATGCCCGGCCAATAGGCGGTGCCGTCGGACCAGACATTCTGCGGCCAGTGGCCGTCCGGTTGCTGGATCGAGCGCAGATAGGCGAGGATCTGCAGCGCCTGCCTGCCGTCGCTGGCGGCAAGGAAGCCGCCCGCCGTCTCGACCAGGTCGCGCGGCCAGATGAGGTGGTAGCCGCCGAGGTCGTCGTCGCCCTTGTTAAAGCCCCAGGGGATCGACAGGCTGGCGACGGCGGCGCCGGGCCTGGCGATCGACAGATGTGTCGCCAGCACCGCCGTGCTGGCGCGATAGGTGTTCAAACCGGAGGCGCCGTCACGGTCGAGTTTTTCCAACCTTGCCTGGAATGTCCGCCAATTGTCGACATAGGTTTCCGCGGCCGGCTCGAAACCCTGTTTCAGGCTCGCAAGCGCAAGGTCGGCGGCTTCCTCCGGCGAAGCGCCGAAGCCGAGCGCCAGCAGCGCAACCGTCTTGCCGGCCGAAAAGCCGATCTCGCCGGTGAGCGCGACATTGCCGTCTTCCGCCGTATGACAGGAAGGATCGAGCGCGCAGCTGTCGTGCAGTTGCCGCCAGCCGTCGGAAAAGCCGACATAGCCGGCCGAGCAGGCGCCCCAGGGCAAGGATGAAGCAAGCGCCAGCGAGACGCCGCGACCGGTGGCGAACAGAAGACGCTCCCCCTTATGCTCGCCGATCCAGGCGGTGTTGCCCATGCCGGCATTGACGAGATGCGGCGCGAGCAGCGCGTAGACGCGATAGTCGGCGGCCTGGCCCTTGATCGCGGTCAAACTTGTTTCCTGGAGCAGGACAGGTCGTTTCGAATCCGTAACGATTCGCTTCTCGATTTTGTACGCGCCGTCGGATGCGGTGTTGGTCAGTCGGTAGCCAGGCACCCCGTCCTCGAACGGTTCGACGGCATGGGCCGCATCGCGCTTCTCTTCGGAAAAATAGCCGTCCGGACCGGTGACGATCAGCCCCAGGTCGCGCGTGCAGGCGCTTTCGAGGCGCGGATAGTAAATCTCATTCAGGATGCCGTGACTGGTGGTGAACCAGAGCGGGCTCCTTGCCGAAAGGGCGGTGCCGACGCCGCTCTTGGCGCTTGATGTCCAGCGCGCCGGAATCCCGGGCGCGCCTTTGGCAACGGTCGGCGTTACTGCCATCCAAACCTCTCTTCTGCCGCGTTCCTAGACCATCAGCGGGAGGCTTTTCAATCGTCGCACCGCAAGTTGATCGGTTGCCCATCAAGCTTTGCCGTTGACAGCTTGCAGTTCCTCGAAATTTGTCTGACAATAGATAAAAAACAGGCGCTACACGTCACGGCCATTCGTCAAGATCAGCAACCTCGGGAGGAACCGACATGAAGAAACTGCTCGTATTGAGTGCGTTCGCGGCGATGCTCGCCTCGGGCACCGCGCTTGCCGACACCAGCGGCAAGAAGATCGCCTTTTCCAACAATTACGCCGGCAATTCGTGGCGCCAGGCGATGCTCGACAGCTACGGCATCGTCACCAAGAAGGCGGTCGAGGACAAGTTCGTCGCCGCGGCGGATGTCTTCACCACCGCCGACAAGGAGGTGCCGACCCAGGCGGCGCAGGTGCAGAACCTGATCCTGCAGGGCTATGACGCCATCGTCATCAACGCTGCCTCGCCCGACGCGCTGAACGGCGCCATCAAGCAGGCCTGCGATGCCAACATCGTCGTCGTCTCCTTTGACGGCATCGTGACCGAGCCTTGCGCCTATCGGGTCGTCGTCGACTTCAAGGACATGGGCAAGCAGGAAGTCGAGCAGATGGCCAAGTTCCAGCCCAAGGGCGGCAATCTGCTGGAAATCCGCGGTCTGGCCGGCACCTCGATCGACGACGCCATCCATGCAGGCATCCTCGAGGGCGTAGCCGCTCATCCCGAGTTCAAGATCGTCGGCTCCGTGACCGGCGACTGGGACCAGACGACGGCGCAGAAAGCGGTGGCGACCATCCTGCCTTCGCTCCCCGACGTCGTCGGCATCGTCGACCAGGGTGGCGACGGCTATGGCGCGGCGCAAGCCTTCGCAGCCGCCAACAAGCCGCGCCCGACCATCATCATGGGCAACCGCCAGGACGAGCTAAAGTGGTGGAAGGAGCAGAAGGAGAAGGACGGCTACAAGACCTGGTCGGCCTCGATCGCGCCCGGCGTGTCGACGCTGGCCTTCTGGGTGGCGCAGCAGGTGCTCGACGGACGCAAGGACATTCCGCACGACCTCCTGGTGCCCTATCTCGCTTTCACCCAGGATGATTTCGAGGCCGCGCTGCCGAAGATCAAGGAAGGCGGCGTCGCCACGCACGAATACACGCAGGAAGAGGCTATCGCGGCGATCAAGGCCAACATCAAGTAACAGCGGTGGGTGCATTGCCGTCCGCATCGCCAGCCGGGTATCGTTGAGCATGCTCAAGGCAAACACCGACATTGTCAGGCTGAACGGCGCCGAAAAGCATTTCGGCGCCGTTCGGGCTCTTAACGGCGTCGACTTCCATGTCGGCGCCGGCGAATGCGTCGGGCTGGTCGGGCATAACGGCGCCGGCAAGTCGACGCTCATGCATATGGTGGCCGGCACGCTGCGGCCGGATGGCGGACAGATCGCGGTGCGCGGCGACGAAGAGGCCAGCTATTCCGTGGCGCGCGCGCTGGAACTCGGCATCCGCTGCGTGTTCCAGGAACTGTCGCTCTGCCCCAACCTCAGCATCGCCGAGAACACGCGTATCAATCATCCCTCGCTCGCCGGTTTCGGCTGGCGGCGCAGGGCGGCCGATCTCATCCGCGCCAAGCTCGACGAGATTTTCCCGGATCATGGCATTTCGGCGGACGACATTGCCGGCGACCTCTCGATCGGAAGGCGGCAGATGGTCGAGGTGGCGCGCGCCTTCACGCTGACCCGCGAGCCGCTGCATCTGGTCATCCTCGACGAACCGACCTCGTCGCTCGACGCGCACACCGCAGGCCAGTTGCTTTCCTTCGTTCGCCGCTTCGTCGAGCAGGGCGGCAGCTGCATCCTGATCTCGCATGTGCTGGGCGAGGTGCTGCAGAACGCCGACCGCATCGTGGTGATGCGCGACGGCAAGGTGGTCGCGGCCGATGCCGCCGATGCCTTCGACCGCGACAAGCTCGTCGCCGCCATGGGTGGCGCCGAAGGGCATCAGAAGGCCGCCGCCGAGGTCCGCAAGACCGAGCCTGGCGCGCTCAAGGTGCGGGCGCGCCCGGCGAGGCAGCAGGACGGCAAGGAGCTTGTCGCCCGGGCCGGCGAGATCATCGGCCTCGCCGGGCTTGCCGGCCATGGCCAGACCGACCTTTTGCTGGCGATCTTCTCGGCGGCCGCCCGCGCCAGGACTGGCATCGAGGTGACGGCGCCCGTGGCGCTGGTCGCGGGCGACCGCCAATCGGACGGCATCTTTTCGCAATGGTCGATCGCGCAGAATATCGGCATCCGCTCGCTGGCCAAGCTGCGCAACGGCCTGCTGATCTCGCCGCAGCGCGAGGCGGAGCTCGCCGAATTCTGGAAGAAGAAGATCGGCATCCGCACGCCGGACATGAACAACAACATCTATTCGCTGTCGGGCGGCAACCAGCAGAAGGCGCTGTTTGCCCGCGCGCTCGGCTCCGACGCCGAGATCGTGCTGATGGACGACCCGATGCGCGGCGTCGATATCGGCACCAAGCTGGAAGTCTACGACCTCGTGCGCGAGGAAGCCGCCAAGGGCCGCACCTTCCTCTGGTACACGACCGAGACCGAAGAGCTCGACAATTGCGACCATGTCTATGTCTTCAAGAACGGTCGCATCGTCGCCAATCTCGGCCGCGACGAGCTGACGGAGGAGAAGATCATCCAGTCCTCGTTCGGCGATGCGGCCTGACATGACCGCGATCGCTCCCGGCACGACCCCAAGATCCTCGCCACGCGGCAGCGCCGCCAGGGCGCGCCTGCTGCGCGGCCTTTTGCCGGCCTTGTCGCTGGCGCTGGTGCTGATGGCGATCGCCTGGCTCAACCCGCGCGCCATCAGCTATTTCGGCTTCAACCTGATGCTTAATCTGGCGATCCCGATCGCGCTGGCGACGATCGCGCAGATGTTCGTCATTGCCGGCAACGAGCTGGATCTCTCGATTGGCACATTCGTCGGTTTCGTCGGCTGCGTCACCGCGACCTGGCTGCGGGACGCGCCGCTCATCGGCATTGTCGTGCTGCTCGGCTCGATCGGCGTTTATGCCTTGCTCGGCGCGCTCATTTACCTGCGCAATCTGCCGTCGATCGTGGTGACGCTCGGCATGAGCTTCGTCTGGCAGGGGCTTGCCATCCTCGTCCTGCCCAAGCCCGGCGGCAAGGCGCCGGACTGGCTGCTTTCGATCATGTCCTTCAAGCCACCTTATATCCCGTTCCCGATCCTCGCCGCGCTGATCATCGCCGCAGTCGTGCATTTCGGCCTGATGCGCACCTCCTATGGTGTCATCCTGCGCGGCTCCGGCGGCAATGCCGCGGCGCTGAGGCGCGCCGGCTGGTCGCTGCTCAAGACAAAGATCGTGCTGTTCGCGCTGACCGGCGTGTTCGGCGTTCTGTCGGGCATGGCGCTGATCGGCATCACTACGTCGGCCGACGCCAATATCGGCAATGGCTACACGCTGCTCTCGATCGCCGGCGTCATCCTCGGCGGCGGCGAGTTCGTGGGCGGCCGCGTGTCGCCGATCGGGGCGGTGCTCGGCGCTTTGACGCTGGCGCTCGCGGCCTCGCCGCTTTTGACCTTCATGCACATCCCGCCCGACTGGCAGGTCGCCGCCAATGGCGCGATCCTGATCATCGTGCTGGCGGCGCGCGTGCTGATCAGCCGCAGGGAGCGGTAGCGATGACCTCGGTGCGGATGCTGCTTGAAAAACCCTGGATCTGGTCCTTCGCCGGCGCGCTCGTCGTCTGGCTGGCGACCGTCGCCTTCACCGGCGGCTATGGCGCCGGCGGCATGGTCACGGCGGCGCTGTCGCTCGCCGTGTTCACCGTCATCGTCGGCGTCGGCCAGATGTTCGTCATCACGCTGGGACCCGGCAATGTCGACCTGTCGCTGCCGGCCAATATCGGCCTGGCCAGCGCGGTCGCCATGAAGGTGATGGGCGGCAGCGATTCGATGATCGTCGTCGGGCTGCTTGCCGCACTTGCCTGCGGGGCGGCGATCGGTGTCATCAACTATCTCTTGATCTGGGCGCTGCGCATCCCGCCGATCATCGCGACGCTGTCAGCGAGCTTCATCATCCAGTCGGTCGACATCAGCTACGGCCGCGGCCTGCAGATCAAGCCGCCGCCGGGCTTCGCCGACTTCACAAATTGGCAGGTGCTGGGCATACCCGTGCTGGCGATGCTGACTGTGCTGTTCACGATCGGCGCCGCACTTGCGCTGCAGCGCATGATCTACGGCCGCTCGGTGCTGGCGATCGGCCAGAACATCCGCGCCGCCTGGTTGGCCGGCGTCCATGTCGGCCGCATCCGCTTCCTCACCTACACGCTGTGCGGGGCGCTGGGCGGCATCGACGGGGCGCTGCTCGCCGGTTACTTCCGCGGCGCCAATGTCGATATCGGCAACGAATACCTGCTCGCCTCGATCGCGGTCGTCGTCATCGGCGGCACCTCGGTCGCCGGCGGCAAGGCGAACGTGCCGGGCGTCTGGGGCGCCGGCCTGTTCCTGGTGCTGCTGCTCACCATGCTCAACACATTCGGCGTCAGCGCCGGCGTGCGGCTGGTGCTGACCGGGCTGATCATCGTCGGGGTGATCACCGCGGCCGGCGGCGAGAAGGCCGTGCGGTAACAGCTTCCGCCGGCCATCTCCCGATGAGGCAAGCGGTTCGCGCTATTTCGCTGCCTTTGCCCGCGCGATCGCGTCGACGATCATCTTCTTGGCGTATTTGGAATCGTGCCAGCCCTCGATCTTGACCCATTTGCCGGGCTCGAGATCCTTGTAGTGCTCGAAGAAGTGCTGCACCTGCTGTCGCGTGATTTCCGGCAGATGCGTGTATTCGGTGACGTTCTCGTAGCGCAGCGTCAGCTTGGGCGAGGGGACGGCGATCACCTTCTCGTCCTGGCCGGCATTGTCTTCCATGATCAGCACACCGATCGGCCGCACATTGATGACGCAGCCCGGCACCAGCGCGCGGGTGTTGCAGACCAGAACATCGATCGGGTCGCCGTCGCCCGACAGTGTGTGCGGCACAAAGCCGTAATTGCCGGGATAGCGCATGGAGGTGTGCAGGAAGCGGTCGACGAACAAGGTGCCGGCCTCCTTGTCCATCTCGTATTTGATCGGCTCGCCGCCGATCGGCACCTCGATGATGACGTTGATGTCGTCGGGCGGGTTCTTCCCGATCGGCACGGCTTCGATACGCATGGCTAAATCCCTCTTTCGATTGAAAAGACCGATAGCGGGGGACGCGTCATGGTGCAATGCGGCGATTGGTGCTGAATGCTAATGAAAGCGCACAGTTTGTGATGGGCTGTAACCTAGCCGATGCTAGTCGTTCCAGACGAAAGCGACCTTCTTCAGCGCCTTCTGCTCGAAGACCTCGACGCCTTCGGCGATATCGCGGCCGCCATTGCCGGCATAGAAGGCCAGGGCGTTGTGATTGTCTTCCAGCGCCCACACCACAAGGCCGCGCAGGCCGTGGTCGGCAAGCCTGGCCTTGGCTGCCTTGAACAGGCGGCTGCCCAGCCCGATGCCCTGATATTCGGGCCGCAGATAGAGCTCGTAGATCTCGCCCTGCTGCCTGAGCTCGCGGGCGCGGTTCTTGCCGATCGTCGCATAGCCGGCGACGGTCCCGCCGATCTCGACAACCAGCACGGTGGCGGCGCGGCGAATCGCGTTGGCCCACCAGTCGACGCCGCGGCGGTTGATCATCGAGGTCAGCGTGCGGTGCGGGATGATGCCGGAATAGGCGCCGCGCCAAGCCTGCTGGTGCACCTCGGCGATGGCGCTCGCGTCGCGCGGCTCTGCCTTCCGGATGTCGATGGTCAGCGTGTTCATGATTGGTTAACCATAAACCCGCATCGGGCGATTGCAAAGAGTCCGCCAACACGCCTCGACGCTTTCGCACAGGCGGAAGGTGCATCCGCCGACGAGGCCTAGAGCCGGATGATTTCGGGTCTGTTCGACCTGAAATCTGAATCCGTCTCTAGATCCAAGAGATAGAGCATGATGTCATCCGAAAACCGCTTCACGCTTTTCGGCATCATGCTCTGGTCAGATCTCGACGAGATGATCGTCGAGCTCGTTGGCGTCGCCTTCGGTGACCGGGAAATGCTCGGCGAGCACGGCGCCAACCGTGGCGACAGCTTTGACGAAGCCGTCGGCCAGCCGGTTGTCGCCGGCATGTTTGGTCAGGTCGCGCACAACGCCGTCCCAGACATGCTGGCCGACCTTGGCGTCGATGCCGGAATCGGCAACGACCTCGGCATATCGCTCGGCGATGGAGACGAAGATGAGCACGCCGGTGCGCGCGCTCGTACGGTGGACGTTGCGCGCCAGGAACTGCTTCATCGCGTTGGCGTGCGCGGCCTGATAGCGCAGCCTTCGCGGTACGAAATGAATGCGCAAGGCGGGCAGGAGCCAGAGCAAGGCAAGCGCCGAGGCGAACGCCAGCAGTTGCGCCAGCACGAAATGCGGCAGCCGGATGGTCAGCCACAAGCCCTCCAGCCCGTAGGCGACGGCGAGGCTGGCGATGAACAGGCCGATCGTCGTTGTGAAAGCGGCCGGAAAGAAGTAGCCCTCGCTGGCGCGAGCGACGACACAGTAGATCTCGCCGTCGGTCTTCAATTCGGCCGTGCGGATCGCCTCGGCGATGCGGTCATGGTCCTCGGCGCTGATCGGTCGCGTTGCCATGGTGCCTCACCAGCTTCCCGAAGAGCCGCCGCCGCCGGACGAACCGCCGCCGCCGGAAAATCCGCCGCCGCCCGAGGACCAGCCACCGCCGCCTGACGACCAGCCGCCGCCCCCAGACGACCAGCCGCCCGAGGAAGAACGCCGGTTCTGATCGAAAGTCATGCCGAGCCAGCGGTAGCGGCCCGGCCCGATCTTCTGGCCGAAGATCGGCGGCAACACCGTCATTGCTATGCCGCCGAAGAAGATCAGCGCCCAGATGGTGATGAAAATGGCGAAGAACAGGTCGTCGGAATTGAACGGCGCCTGCTCGTTGCGCTTGCCGCGCGCCTCCAGTTCTTCGGGATTGCCCTCCAGCACCATGATCATGTCGTCGACGGCCTTGGTGATGCCGCCGGAGAAGTCACCGGCGCGGAAGGCCGGCACCATGTCGTTCTCGATGATCAGCTTGGTGTGCAGGTCGGTCAGCGTGCCTTCGAGCCCATAGCCGACCTCGATGCGCATCCTGCGGTCGTTCGGCGCCACCAGGAGCAGCACACCGTTGTTTTCCTTGGCCTGGCCGAGCTTCCAAAAGCGGAACAGCCGGTTGGCGTAAGGCTCGATCTCCTCGCCGCCGAGGCTGGGGATGGTGGCGACGACGATTTGGTCGGAGCCCTTGGTCTCGAAGTCGGCAAGCTTCTGGGTCAGCGCCGCGCGGGTGCCGGCATCGATGATGCCGGCATTGTCGACGACGCGGCCGGTCAGCGCGGGGAGGTCGGCAGCGAGCGCGGCGAGGGGGAGGAGGAAGAGGCAGAAGATGCTGGCAAGGAGGCCAAGCAATGAGAGGTAGGCGCTCTGTCGCCCCCCTCTCTGTCCTGCCGGCGCCGGCCCTTCGCTGTCGCTCCGGGCGTTCGTCGTTCGGAAAGCCAAGCAATTGGCTTTCCGTCCGCTACGCGGACCACTCCTCACCCCCTCAAGGGGGGAGATTGGACGTCACGCCGGCCTTCGCCAATCTTCGGCGTCGAAGAGAGGGCGAGGTTGTCGAAACTGCCAATCTCCCCCCTTGAGGGGGAGATGTCCGGCAGGACAGAGAGGGGGGTGACGGAACTCAAGGCTGGCTCGATAAGCTAAGTCGCTCTCACCCACCCTGCTTGGTGGTGCTGGTGCCGAAATCGACCTTCGGCACCTGCATCTTGTCCTCGTCGACGGTGAAGTTGGCGAAGGGCTCGTTGCCGCGGAACCAGAAGGTCGCCCACAGCACGGACGGGAAGGTCTTCAGCGTCAGATTGTAGTCCCTCACCGCCTGGATGTAGTCGCGCCGCGCAACCGCGATGCGGTTCTCGGTGCCTTCGAGCTGCGCCTGCAGCGCGAGGAAATTCTGGTTGGCCTTGAGGTCGGGATAGGCTTCCGAGACCGCGATCAGACGCGACAGCGCGCTGGTCAGTCCGGCCTGGGCATCCTGGAACTTCTTCAGCGCGTCCGGGTCCTTCAGCGTCTCCGGGGTCACGGTGATCTGCGTCGCCTTGGCGCGCGCCTGAACGACCGCGTCGAGCGTGTCCTTCTCGTGCGAGGCATAGCCCTTCACCGTCTCGACAAGGTTCGGGATCAGATCGGAACGGCGCTGATACTGATTGAGCACCTCGCTCCAGGCCGCCCTGGCGTTCTCTTCCGCGGTCGGAATGGTGTTGTAGCCGCAGCCGGTAAGCAGCGGCAGCACGAAAGCCATCACCAGGAAGGCGGGCAGATTGCGGAAGACGGAAGGTGGTGAGAGGCGCTCGGTAATCATGAATGGTCCCTCGACAGAAGTTGCATGCGAAGCATTACCACAATCCACGCGCAAGAAAATGTCCGGCGCATGACGCCGGTCCCGGTTCAGCCGTGAGCCACTGTGAATGGCGGCGCGAACAAGTTAAGCTGCGGGCCGGAAAGGACAATTGCCATGGCAGAGCGCCGGGACGACGAGGCCGAATCGCGCCGCATCCTCGAACGCGTGCAACAGGAAACGTCCCCAGGCGGCGCGTCGTTCATCACCCGCGCGGCGAAGGATGCGCGCGACCGCGTCACCGCCGCCGACACGGACCGCGCCGATCCCATCGAATATTGGGGAACCCGCATTGGCCGAACGCTCGGCTTCGTCATTGCCATTGGGCTATTGGCCTGGCTGGTGTATGCCGCCACGCGTGGCGGTTAGGAATCAAGCCTCATGAATGCAGAAAAAACCGACGCGCCGCGCGCGGTCATCGTCATCTCCAGCCATGTCGCCCGGGGCTCGGTCGGCAATCGCGCCGCGGTGTTCGCGCTGGAGACGCTGGGTTTCCCGGTCTGGGCAGTGCCGACCGTCATCCTGCCCTGGCATCCGGGGCACAGCCGAGCCACGCGCATCGTGCCGCCGCTCGACCAGTTCAAGGCGCTGATGGCCGATCTCGAGCGGGCGCCCTGGCTGGGCGAGGTGCGGGCCGTGCTTTCGGGCTATCTCGGCGAAGCGGGCCAGGCGGAAGCCGTTGCCTCGCTCGTCGCCGCCGTCAAGGAAAAGACCCCGAACGCGCTTTACGTCTGCGATCCGGTGATGGGCGATTCCGGCGGGCTCTACGTGCCGGAATCGACGGCCGCCGCCATGCGCGACAAATTGATGCCGATCGCGGACATCGCGACGCCGAACCGCTATGAGCTGGAATGGATGGCCGGCGCGCCGCTGCCCGACATCAAGGCGGTGACGGCGGCCGCGCTTCATGCCGGTCCGTCCACAATGCTGGTGACCTCGGCGCCGGCGATGATGGCGGGCGGCATCGGCAATTTCCTGCTCGACGGCAGCCAGGCGCTGCTTGCGGAGCACCGTGTGATCGAGAGGCCGCCGAACGGGCTAGGCGACCTGACGGCCGCGGTCTATCTGGCGCGGATTCTCTCCGGCCAGGCGCCGGTCAAGGCGCTGCAATCGACCACGGCGGCCGTTTACGAGATTCTCGCGCGCACCGCGAAGCGCGGCGGCGACGAGCTGCAGCTCGAAACCGACGCCCAGAGCCTGTCGCATCCAATGGCCATGGTGCAGCTGCGCCATCTGCTGCATCCCGGGCGGGACAAGCGGGCGTGAAACTGGTCGGCCACGCGCTGGCCGGCGTCGACGGCTGCAAGGCCGGCTGGATAGCCGTCCACCGCGAAGCGGACGCCGCGCCGTCCGTCTCGGTCTTCCCGAGCCTCCAGGTGCTGCTCGATGCGCTGCCCGATGCATTGATCGCCGTCGACATGCCGATCGGCCTGCCGGATTTTCAAGCAAGGGCGGCCGCGGGCCGGAGGCGCTGGTGCGGCCGCTGATCGGCGCGCGGCAATCGAGCGTGTTCGCCATCCCCTCGCGCGCGGCGCTCTATGCCGACACCAGCGACTTCACCACGATCGAAGCCTGGTATGCGGCGCATCGGCGGGCGAGCGCGGTGGCCATGGGGACTTCCGACCCGCCACGCGGCGTTTCCATCCAGGCTTTCGGCATCTTTGCCAAGATCCGCGAGATCGATCAGCTGTTGATCGCGCGGCCCGAACTGCGCGGCCGTGTCTTCGAATCGCATCCGGAAGTGGCGTTCTGCCGACTGAATGGCGGCACGGCGATGGCGCTGCCGAAGAAGACAAAGGGCGCGGTCAACCCGGCCGGCATGGAGGAGCGCAAGGCGCTGCTTTGCCGGCATGGCTATGAGAAGCGTTTCCTCGATCAGGCGCCGCCGCGGGGTGCTGCGAGCGACGACTTCCTCGACGCGGCGGCGATGATGCTGATCGCCGGGCGTATCGCCAGCGGCGCGGCGCGGCCTTCCCCCGACCCACCTCTGGCCGACCGTTTCGGCATACCCGTCGCCATCTGGGCTTGAGGCAAAATCGACCGCGCAGCTTTTGGCGGCATGCGATTGCGACGCCGCCATCCGCAATTCGGCATTGCCCACGACCTGCATTTGCCGCTAGAGGCTTTTTCGATCGCAACGAGCTGCCGCCTCCAACCCCCGGAAAGGCTCTAGCCGCCCATGCCTCACCTCCCCGAGCACCTCCTCGCCGGCTATCGCAACTTCATGAGTGGCCGCTACCCAACCGAAAGCGACCGCTATCGCTCGCTGGCGCGCGACGGTCAGGCGCCCGAGACGATGATCGTCGCCTGCTGCGATTCGCGCTCGGCGCCGGAAGCGATCTTCGATGCCGGTCCCGGCGAGCTCTTCGTGTTGCGCAATGTCGCCAATCTGGTGCCGCCCTACGAGCCGGACGGCGAGTATCACTCGACCTCGGCCGCGCTCGAATTCGCCGTGCAGAGCCTGAAGGTGAAGAACATCGTGGTGATGGGCCACGGCCGCTGCGGCGGCATCCGCGCCGCGCTCGACACCAACTCCGCGCCGCTGTCGCCCGGCGATTTCATCGGCAAATGGATGAGCCTGATCGCGCCAGCCGCCGAGACCGTGGCCTCCAGCACGATGATGACAACGACGGAGCGCCAGACCGCGCTGGAGCGTATTTCGGTCCGCTACTCCATCGCCAATCTCAGGACCTTTCCCTGCGTCTCGATCCTCGAAGGCAAGGGCAAGCTCTCGCTCTACGGCGCATGGTTCGACATCTCGACCGGGGAGCTGTGGGTGATGAACAAGGAAACCGGCGATTTCGAGCGGCCGGAGCTTTAACGGAGGCGTGATGCACCGGATCAGCTGGAGGATCGTTCTGGCGGCGACGCTGCTCATGTCCTCGCTCGTCCGCGCCAGCGCGGATGACGGCGCCATCATCGATCGCTGGTATTCGGCGCTGCTGGTCGCCGACCGTACCGAATTGTCCGACCTGCTTGCCGACGACGTGCGCATGAAGCTCGACGACATCGGCGTCGTCCAGACCAAAGAGGATTTCATCGCCTCGATCGACGAATGGCAGGGCGCGGTCGCGGGCGCGGCGATCCGCCATCGCATCGAAAAGAGCGAGAATGGTGAGACCACGGTGCTCGCCTGTTACGATTTTCCCAACAACGATACGCTCATGCGCGAGACCTTCACCGTCGCCCGCGGGCGCATCGTCGCCAGCACGCAGACAGCGGTGGCGCAGGACTGCAGCGGCTATTGAGGCGAGGTCCGTGTTGCGCGGCGCGCGGCATCGCCCTACATCCGAGGCAGCCCGCCTCCAAATCAGTCCACCGGAATCGCTCATGTCATCTTCAAAAGCCGTCGATCTCGCCGCCCATCCGCTGACCCTTTGGCAGGGTCCGCTCGGCCTGCCCGATTTCTCGCGCATCGGCGACAATGATTTTGGCCCTGTCTTCGACGCGGCGCTGGCGGCGCACCAGGCCGAGATCGACGCCATCGCCGGCAACAGAGAGACGCCGACCATCGAGAACACGCTTGCCGCGCTCGAGCTCGCCGGCGAGCCGCTCGACCATGTCTCGTCGATCTTCTGGTGCCGCGCCGGCGCCCACACCAACGACACGATCCAGGCGATGGAACGCGAGGTTTCGCCAAAGATGTCGCGGCATTTCTCCGCGATCTCGATGAACGAGAAGCTGTTTGCCCGCATCGACGATCTCTACCAGCGGCGCGACAGCCTGAAGCTCGATGCCGAGACGCTGCGGGTGCTGGAGAAGACCTGGAAGGGATTTGTCCGGTCGGGCGCCAAGCTGGATGCGGAGGGCAAGAAGCGGCTTGCGGCCATCAATGAAGAGCTCTCGTCGCTCGGGACCAAGTTCGGCCAGAACGTGCTCGCCGACGAACGCGACTGGGCGCTGTTCCTCGACGAGGCCGATCTTGCCGGCCTGCCGGATTTCTTGAAGAGCGCCATGGCCGAGGCGGCCGAGATGCGCGGCCAGAAGGGCCGCTATGCGGTGACGCTGTCGCGCTCGATCTACGAGCCGTTCTCGACCTTCTCCGAGCGCCGCGACCTGCGCGAGATCGCGTTCAAGGCTTTCATCATGCGCGGCCAGAATGGCGGCGCCTCCGACAACACCGATGTCGTGCGTGACATGCTGAAGCTGCGCGCCGAGAAGGCGAAGCTGCTTGGTTACGATTCCTTCGCGGCGCTGAAGCTCGACGATACGATGGCGAAGACCCCGAAGGCGGTGCACGAGCTGCTCGATCCGGTGTGGGAGAAGGCGCTGGAAAAAGCCGCCGCCGACCAGAAGGAGCTGGAGCGGCTGGCGACAGAAGCCGGCAGCAACGAGAAGTTCGCGGCCTGGGACTGGCGCTTCTACCAGGAGAAGCTGCGTGCCGAGAAATTCGCCTTCGACGAGGCGGAGCTGAAGCCGTATTTGCAGCTCGAGCGCGTCATCAAGGCTTGCTTCGATGTCGCCACGAAACTGTTCGGCATCACTTTCGAGGAGAAGAAGGGCATCGCCGCCTGGCATCCCGATGCACGAGTCTTCGTGGTGAAGAATGCCGACGGCAGCGAGCGCGGCCTGTTCCTGGCCGATTATTTCGCCCGTCCGTCAAAACGTTCCGGCGCCTGGATGAGCGCGCTGAAATCCGGCTACAAGCTCGGTCATGGTTCCAAGCCGGTGATCTACAACATCATGAACTTCGCCAAGCCGCCGGCCGGCGAAGCGGCGCTTCTGTCGGTCGATGAGGCGAAGACGCTGTTCCACGAGTTCGGCCATGCGCTGCACGGCATGCTGACCGACGTCACCTGGCCGTCGGTCTCGGGCACTTCGGTCAGCCGCGATTTCGTCGAACTGCCCTCGCAGCTTTACGAGCATTGGCTGACGGTGCCCGCGGTGCTGGAAAAGCACGCGCTGCACGTCAAGACCGGCAAGCCGATGCCGAAGGCGCTGCTCGACAAGATGCTTGCGACCCGCACCTTCGGCGCCGGTTTCGCCACGGTCGAGTTCACCGCCTCGGCGCTGATCGACATGGCCTATCATGCAAGGCCTGAGGCGCCGGCCGAGCCGCTTCGGTTCGAGGCCGAGACGCTGGAAAAACTGCATATGCCCGACACGATCGCCATGCGCCACCGCACCCCGCATTTCGGCCATGTCTTCGCCGGCGACGGATATTCAGCCGGCTATTATTCCTACATGTGGTCGGAAGTGCTCGACGCGGACGCCTTCTCGGCTTTCGAGGAAACGGGCGATGCCTTCAATCCGGAATTGGCCGAGCGGCTGCGGAAGAACATCTACGCCGCGGGTGGGTCGAAGGATCCTGAGGAGCTTTACACGGCGTTCCGGGGAAAGATGCCGTCGCCCGAGGCGATGATGGTGAAGCGGGGGCTGGTGTGACTGGCTAATCTCCCCCCTTGTCGGGGAGATGGCCGGCAGGCCAGAGGGGGGCGCTGTCCCGCCGACGTCTCAGTTCATCACAGTCCCGCCGACATCCCGCTTGGCTATTGTTACCCAAGCTAAGCGAGGTCGCGATCCTTCGCGCCCCCCTCTGCCCTGCCGGGCATCTCCCCCACGAGGGGGGAGATTGGCTGTTTCCACGGATCCGCAACCCTCGGCCATATAGCCCGGTTCAGCTTCCGATAATCCGTCTTTGCCGGATTGCTCGGATAGGAACTCGGCGCCGCGACATAGATGATCTCGGCGGCGATCGGCGCGAAGCCGGCGTAGAAATGGTTGGTCGATTTGATCAGCAGGATGTCCTTGTCCATCGGATCGATGCCGATATTGGAGAAGACATCCGGCTCGAAGGTCTGGGTGCGGTTGGTGTTCAAGATGACGTCGACTTCCGTGCCTTCGATGCGCACCACAGCCGACGGCCCCAACGTCACCCGGCTCGGACCGAAGCTTTGCCAGCCTTCGTTGGTCGTCTTCAGCACCGTGACGCGCGCGTCGATCGGCTCGCCGGCCTGCGGCCCGGCCTTGCCGCCGAAGCGCAGATCGATGACCGCGCCCTCGCCGGCGGCATGGCAGAAGGTCACGGCGATCGGGTCCCAGATCGTCGCCACACCGACCTTGTTCAGGCCGCGCTTGAGCAGCTCGCGCAACACGATGGTGCCGTCGCCCGGCACGCCGCCGCCGGGATTGTCCCAGATATCTGCGATCACGACTGGCTTGTCCTGGTGCGTCGCGCGCACGGCAAGCGCCTGTTCGATGCCCGCCGAGGCGGAGAGCATCGTCATCGCGGTTTTTTCGCGCAGCGCATAGAGCTCGCGCCCGAGGCTTTCCGCCAAAGCATCGCCCTTTGCCTTGTCGTTGTCGGTGACGACCAGGATGCGCGTGCCCATCTCCGGCACGTCGGCGGCCATGAAGCCGTGGATGACCGAGACCGACAGCACGCCGTCCTTGCCATGCAGCGCCTTGATCCTGTCGACGAAGGAGCGCATCGGCTCGCGGCTGGTCGGCAGCACCTGGATCATGCGGCAGTCGAAGGTCGAGATCACCGGCTCGATCTCGCCGCGCGCCGCGGCAAGGCCGAGCTCGACGACATGCTCGCCGCGCTCATAGAAATCGGTATGCGGGAATTCGAGGAAATAGGCCATGATATCGCAGGCCGCGACGCGTTTCGGCGTCAAATGGCTGTGCGGATCGAACTCCGAAGCGATCACCACCTTCGGCCCCACGATAGCGCGCACGCGTTCCAGCAGATCGCCTTCGCAATCGTCATAGCCTTGCGCGACCATGGCGCCATGCAGGCCAAGGATCACCGCATCGACCGGTAGGGCGGCCTTGAGCTGGTCGAGGATCTCGTCACGCAGCGCCTCATAGGTCTGACGCTGCACCAGGCCGCCGGGCTCGGCCCAGGTCGCCGTGCCTTCGATGACGGTCAGATCTTCCTTCGTGGCGCGCTTGCGCAGCGCCACGATCGGCGAGGAGCACAGCGTCGGCGTCTCTGGGTGTTTTCCCGGGCCGGCATAGAAGGCCATCTCGAACGAGGCCCGGTCGGTCGGCACCGGCGAGAAGGTGTTGGTTTCCGTCGCCAGCGAGGCGGTGAAGATGCGCATGAACGCTCCCTAGACTTCTTGTTTTTGCGATTCCGGACGAAAACCGCTGCGTATTCCTGGAATTGCCGGGATTGCTATTTGACGGCCCCGAGCGCAAGGCCCCGGACGAGGTAGCGCTGCAGCCAGATGAAAAGGATCGCCACCGGCAGCGTCGCCAAAAGCGTGGCGGCCATGACATGGTGCCATTCGATCGTATAGCGGCCGGCGACGAGCGAGAAAACCTGGATCGGCAGCGTGTAGCTTTCCTGGCTGCGGAGCATGGTGAGCGCGACCACGAACTCGTTCCAGGCGTTGATGAAGGTGAAGATCGCCGTCACCGCGATCGCCGGCAGGCAGAGCGGCAGGAAGACCTTGCGCAGCGTCAGCCAGCGGCCGGCGCCTTCCATCCAGGCCGCCTCCTCGAGATCGCGCGGGATGGTGTCGAAATAGCTCTGCAGCATCCACACCGTGAAGGCGACGTTGAAGGCCATGTAGATGAAGCCGAGCGCGGTGGTCGACTCGACCAGGCCCCAGGCCGCCATCAGCCTGAACAGGCCGAGCACCAGCACGATCGGCGAGATCATCTGCGAGATCAAAAGGAACTGGCGGAAGGCCCCATAGCCGGCAAAACGAAAGCGCGACATGGCATAGGCGGCTGGGACCGAGATCATGATCGCGCCGAGGGTCGCCAGCGCCGAGACATAAAGCGAATTCAGAAGCGCCTGGCCGAAGCCGGTCGCCACCCACATGTCCGCGAAATTCGACCAGCGGAACTCGCTCGGCCACCAGGTCGGCGTCAGCACCTCGGTGCGCGGCTTGACGGCGGTGAGGAACATCACCGCGAAGGGGAAGATCGTCACCACGATCAACGGAGCCAGCAGCAGCCAGGCGATGACGGTGCGTTTCAACTTCGGCGTCATGCGCGCTGCTCCCGCATGGCAAGCCGCACATAGATCATGGTGAAGACGAGCAGGATCGCGAACATCACCAGCGACACGGCGGAGGCCTCGCCCAGTTTGCCGATGCGGAAGGCGAGCTTATAGAGATGCGTCACCAATATGTCGGTCGAGTTGGCCGGCCCGCCCTGCGTCATCACCCAAATGATCGGGAAGGAGTTGAAGACATAGATGGTGTTGAGCACGATCGCGATGTTGATGAAGGGTTTGAGCAGCGGAAAGGTGATCTCGCGGAACTGCTGGAACAGTGTCGCGCCCTCGAGCGCGGCCGCCTCATAGAGATCGTCGGGGATCGACGACAGGCCGCCGAGGAAAATCGTGGTGGTGAAGGGCACGGTCACCAATATGCCGATCAGCACCTGCATCGGGAAAGCGGTCTCGGCGCTCGCCAGCCACTGGATGTTCTGGCTGATCAGGCCGAGCTTCATCAACGCCGAATTCAGCATGCCGCTTTCGCCGTTGAGCGCCCAGCGCCAGACCACCGCGGTCATGGTCAGCGACACCGCCCAGGGCAGCATGATGATGACGCGGGCGAGGCCGCGGCCATAGAAATCCATGTTGAGGATCATCGCCACGGGGATCGACAAAAGCAGCGCGCCGCCCACGACCAGCGCCGTCCACAGCCCAGTGCGCCAGAGCGCCGCGACGAAATCCGGGTCGGCGGCAAGCGCCGAGAAATTGGCCAGGCCGCTGAATTCGCGAAGCTGGCCAAAGCGGTTGACGTCGTGCGTCGAAATCTGGATCAGATCCCAGACCGGCCAGAAGATCACCACCGCCGCCAAGAGCAGGCTGGGCAGCGTCAGCAGATAGGGCAGGAAACGATTTTGCATCGGCTGGCTTGTACTGCGTTGCGTTGTTGGTGGTGCTGGTTTGCCAGCCTGTGCAATGCTCGCCTGTCCCAGGCTCGGTCTCGAACACTTTTCTCGGCGTTAGCGCTGCCCCTCACCTGCCTGCCGGCATCCTCTCCCCGTATAGTGACGGGGAGAGGGACGCTGTCGCCGGCGATTTCGCCAATCACCAACGTAGCAGGAAAAGCGCCAGCGTTGCGGCCAGCCCCTTTCTCCCCGTCACTATACGGGGAGAAATGCCCGGCAGGGCAATGAGGGGCAGCGCCGAGGTCGAAGGTTTGTCCCTTTGTCTGGAATGATTACCTGTCCGCCCGGCTATTCGGCCGAACACCATCCAAAAGATGTGGCGCGCCCCGCGGGGGTAGGGCGCGCCACGGGCGCAGGGAGATACGCCCTTATTTCTTGAGCACGGCGTTGGCCTTGGCCGCTGCATCCTTCAGGCCGGCCTCGGGGTCGCCGCCGAGATAGATTTTCTGCATGGCGTCGGACGTGATCTGGGCGATCTCTTCCCAGCCCGGGATGACCGGGGCGAAGCGGGCGTCGGGCAAGAGTGCGGTGAAGGCGGCGAGGTCGGCGTTGTTGACGTAATAGTCCATCTTGGCCTCTTCCTTGTTCACCGGCAGGAAGCCTTCGCCCTGCGTGAACTTGGCGCGCTGCTCCTTTGTGAACAGGAAGTCGAGCAGCTTCCAGGCCTCGTCCTTGTTCTTGGAGTTCTTGAACATGATGATGGAATCGGTGACGCCGTAGGTGCCGCGCGCGCCGGTCGGGCCGGCGGGGATGGCGGCGACGCCGTATTTCAGGTTCGGCGCTTCTTCCTTGATCTGGTTGGACAGGAAGGGCGCGGTGATCATCATGCCGACCTTGCCCTGTTTGAACAGGTTCTGCACGTCCTCGCGGTTGTTGGAGGTGACCCCCGGTTCCGTCAGGCCCTCGTCGATCATCGACTTGTAGAGCTTGGCCGCTTCGAGCGCGCCGGGCGTGCTCAGGCCGGACGTGCCGTCCTTGTTGAGAATCTCGGTGCCCTGCGACCACATCGCATAGTAGTAATAGACGTCGGTCTCGATCTCCTTGCCTTGCAAGCCGAAGCCGAAGGCGCCGACCGCCTTGATCTTGCGCGCGTCCTCCTGCAGCTCGGTCCAGGTCGCCGGCGGCTTGGCGATGCCGGCCTTCTCAAACAGCTCCTTGTTGTAATACATGGCGCGCGCGGAAGCTGCGATCGGCAGGCCATAGGTGTGGCCATTCATGATGGAGGGCTGCAGGAATGTGTCGATAAAGCGGTCCTTGAACTCGGGCTTGATGTAGCTGTCGAGCGGCTCGGCGACATCCTGCTGGACGAAGTCGATCAGCCAGCGGGTGCCGATGATCGAGAGATCCGCGTTGGTGCCGGCGGTGATGTCGGTGGTGAGCTTCTGCAGCAGCACATCCCACGGCACCACTTCATACTTGATGGTGATGCCGGGATTGGCCGCCTCGAATTCCTTCTTCACCGCTTCGAAATAGGGGCCGGTCTTGGCGCTGTATTCGGCGACGGTGACGCGCACCTCGCCCGCATCGGCTGGTGCTGCCAGGGCTAGCATGCTCATTCCGGCCAGCAGGCCGACAGTCCATTTTGCAAGGCTCATCTGAATTCTCCCATTGATGCACGTTGGCGCCTGCCTCTTGTGAGCACAGGATTTATGTTACTTTCCTACATTATCCATGATTTGGCGCTGCGCAAGCGGATTATCATGTTGCTTAATTACATTTGCTTGTTTAGCTTATTGGCTCAAAATGAGGGGTGGAGGAGGGCGCAGCGTGGGTTCGACAGCCGAGTTCGAAGGCAAGACCGTCGTCGTCACCGGAGCCGGCGGCGGCCTCGGCTCGGCGATCGTCGAGCTCATGGCCGAACGCGGCGCGCGCATCGTCGGCTGCGACCAGTCGGCGGAGGCATTGGTCAGCCCGCATATCGCTTCCCGCCACGTCTTCAACTTGCTCGACCGGGCGTCGATCGAAGCCGCGATCCCGGCGCTGCTCGACCAAGACGGCGTTCCCGACATCCTAATCAACAATGCCGGCTGGACGCGCGCCGAGACACTGGCGGCGCTGACGGCTGACAAGATCGAGCAGGAGCTCGACCTCAATTTGACCGGCGTGATGAGTTTCGCCGATCCGCTGATCAAGGCGATGGCTGGGCGCGGTTCGGGCAGCGTCGTCTTCATCTCTTCGGTCAACGCTATCGCGCATTTCGGCAATCCGGCCTATGCGGCGGCCAAGGCCGGCATCAACGCCTATGCCAAATCGGTCGCCGTCGAGCTCGGCCGCAGCGGGTTGCGCGCCAATGTCGTGTGCCCGGGATCGATCCGCACCGCCGCCTGGGACCATCGCCTGGCCAAGGATCCGGAGATCCTCGGGCGGCTGAAGCGGCTCTATCCGCTGGGCCGCATCGTCAATGCACGGGAAGTGGCCGAAGCTGTCGCCTTCCTTGCCTCCGAGCGCGCTTCCGGCATAACAGGCGCCGTGGTGCCTGTTGATGCCGGCCTGACAGCCGGCTACCTGCCTTTCATCGACGACATATTGGGAGCGTGACCATGACCGACGTCCAGTTCCGCAACCTGTCGAAGTCCTTTGGCCAGCACAAGATCCTCGAAGACATCAACCTCGACATCAAAACCGGCGAGTTCGTCGTGCTGGTCGGGCCGTCCGGCTGCGGCAAGTCCACGCTTTTGCGTATGCTGGCGGGGCTGGAAACGATCACCGCCGGCGATCTCGTCATTGGCGGCACGCGCGCCAACGACCTGCCGCCGCAGAAGCGCAATATCGCCATGGTGTTCCAGTCCTACGCGCTGTTTCCGCATCTGAAGGCCTCGGAAAATATCGGCTTTGGCCCAAAAATCCGCGGCGAGAACCGCGCCGCGATCGACGACAAGGTGAAGAAGGCTTCCAGCGTGCTCAACCTCTTCTCCTATCTCGACCGCTATCCGCGGCAGCTTTCGGGTGGCCAGCGCCAGCGTGTCGCCATGGGCCGCGCCATCGTGCGCGAGCCTTCGGTGTTCCTGTTCGACGAGCCGCTCTCCAATCTCGACGCGCAACTGCGCGTGCAGATGCGCACCGAGATCAAGGCGCTGCACCAGCGGCTGAAATCGACGATCGTCTACGTCACCCACGACCAGATTGAGGCCATGACCATGGCCGACCGCATCGTGGTGATGGACCGCGGCCGCATCCAGCAGGTCGGCCAGCCGCTGGAGCTTTACGACCGGCCTGCCAACAAATTCGTCGCCGGCTTCATCGGCTCGCCGTCGATGAGCTTTGTCTCTGGCGCGCTGAAGACGGCCGGAGCTCAGTCTTGGTTCGAGACCAGCGGCGGCGGCCGCCTGGCGCTCTCGGGCAACGCGGCTTCCGGCGGCGACACGGTTGAAGCCGGTATCCGCCCAGAGCATTTCATGGTCGGCGCCGGCGATGATGCTATCGCCATCAAGGTCGATGTCGTCGAGCCGACCGGTTCGGAAACGCATGTCTACGGTTCGGTCGGCGACGACACGGTACGCGCTGTGTTCCGCGACCGGCTGCAGGTGAAGCCGGGCGACCGGCTGCCGGTGCGTGTCGACCCGCGCAACATCCACCTTTTTGACAAGGCAACCGGCCTGCCGCTGTGAGAAGATGATGAAGAGCCCGGCCGACATCATCACCCGCCTGCAACTGATGTCGCAGGACGGCACCAAATCGGACCGACGGCTGGCGGGGTTGGTGCTTTCCGACCTTGATTTCGCGTCGAAGGCGGCCATCTCGGAGATCGCCGCGCGCGTCGCCGTCAGCGAGCCGACCGTTACCCGCTTCTGCCGCAATCTCGGCTGCGAGGGGCTTCGCGATTTCAAGTTCTACCTAGCGCAGGCCATCGCCATCGGCGGCCAGTATCTGTCGCCGGAGCCGCTCAGCCGCGACGCGCGCGAGCAGCGCATCGCCTCGGCCATCACCGAGGCGGCGATTGCCGCCATCCAGCGCGCCAGCGAAAACCTCGATATGACGACGCTGATGGATGTTGCCGCCCGGATTGCAAGTTCCGGCAACGTGCTCTGCATCGGCTCCGGCGGCATTTCCTCGATGATGGCGACGGAGATGCAGAACCGGCTGTTCCGGTTGGGCCTCTCGGCGCTCGCCCAGACCGACGGCCAGCTGCAGCGCATGTATGCCGCCGTCGCGACCCCGGAGACGACGCTGCTCGCCTTCTCCGTCTCGGGCTATGCGCGCTCGGTGATCGAGGCGGTCGAGGTGGCACAGCAATATGGCGCTGCCACCGTCGCCATCACCGCGCCGGACTCGGCCCTGGCCAAGGTCGCCGGCACGGTGATCCTTTTGCAGTCGGTCGAGGACGGCAACATCTACAAGCCGACCTCGTCGCGCTACGCGCTCCTGGCGATCGTCGACATGATCGCCACCACGGTGGCGGAATCGCGCGGACCGAAAGTGCTGGAGAATCTGCGGCGCATCAAGCAGAGCGTGAACACGCTGAAGGTGGACGATCCGAAGCTGCCGCTGGGGGATTGAGTGGTTTTGAAGACTCACCCTCACCCGGATTGCCGACCGAATTGCGAAGAGCAATGCGGGGCAATGCGACCTCTCCCCAAGGGGAGAGGAGCAGGTCGGCGCCGGCGCCAAGCTCTTCTCCCCGCCGGGGAGAAGGTGGCCGCGTAACGGCCGGATGAGGGGGCGTCGCCAGCGTTATTTGCTGAGCGTCTCAAGTCGCTCCACCAACTCAGCCGCATCCGCCACAACCCGCAGCGTCTTTAGCCGCGATGTACCGCCGGCGACTACGGAAACGGCCGACACCCGCACACCCAGCGCCTTGGCCATCATCCGCTCCAGCGCTTGATTGGCGGCGCCGTTTTCCGGCACGGCGCGCACGCGGGCTTTGAGGTGACTGCGCCCGTCGGCGGCGGTCTCGATGCCGTCGATCCGGTCAAGCGCCGCTTTCGGCGTCAGCCGCACGAAGAGGTCGATGCCGTTGTCGCGCAGCCGAAACGGCGTGCTCATCAGCCGCCGGCCACGACCCAGGACCAAACCGTGGTGACCAGGAACTGGCGGATGAAGAAAAGGATCAGCAGCAGGATGATCGGCGAAATGTCGATGCCGCCAAGATCGGGCATGAAGCGGCGGATGGGGCGCAGGGCCGGCTCGGTCAGCCGATAGAGCATGTTGCCGACGCTGCCGACGAACTGGTTGCGCGAATTGACGACGTTGAAGGCGTAGAGCCAGGAAAAGATCGCCGAGGCGATAATGATCCACCAGTAGATATCAAGCGCCATGACGATGGTCTGAATAAGGGCGATCATGCCGGTCTCCAAATTGTCGCCGACATGTAGCCATTGCTAAGCGTGCGGGCAAGGCCCGCGGGCTTGCCGTGCGGGCAAGGCCCGCGGGCTTGGCGAGTGGGCAAGGCCCCCGGCCACGGCGCTTGTGGCCGGCCCGGTCTTTCGCCTTGACATCAAACGGCCGCGACCGATACAAGCCGATCCGCTGGAACGGGGCTGTAGCTCAGCTGGGAGAGCGCATCGTTCGCAATGATGAGGTCAGGGGTTCGATCCCCCTCAGCTCCACCAGCCAGCACCGCCGGTGCTTTTCACGTCGCCTTCTGCCTCCTTGCTCGCCATTTCGTGACCGCCGGATTTCGGGCCGCGTGGCTGGAACCAATGGCGGGGCAATTCGGTTCAGCTATACATTTGAAGCCAACGTGCGCGGCCGGTTGGGCAAGCGGCGATCCTTGAGGAGTTCCATCATGCAGATTTCGTCCAGGTTCCGTTCCGTCGCGGTTGCGGCAATCGCCGCCGCGGGCGTGACCATTGCCAGCGCCGCGCACGCCGACAGCGGCACGATCCGCTTTTCCGTCTACAAGGCGGCCTTCTTCATCGGCGGCTCCGGCGGTGAAGGCACGCTGACCTTCCATGGCAAACGTTATCCGATCTCGGTCGGCGGCGTCTCGGGCGGCCTCGCTTTCGGGGCCTCCAAGACCTATTTCCAGGGCAGGGTGCGCCATATCCGCCGCGCAAGCGACGTGACGGGCGTCTACGGCGCTGCCGGCGGCGGCGGGGCCCTCGGCAAGGGCGCCCAGGTGATCGTCATGACCAATGACAAGGGCGCTCAACTCGAGCTCACCGGCAGGCAGGTCGGCCTGCAGGTCAATGCCGATCTCAGCGGCATCAGCATCGCGCTGAAGCGGTAGAAGGAACAGCCTCGGCTCTTCGTGGATAGGCCGGCAAAGGCGCTGCTCGGGCGCCGAATGCCGGCCACTAGAGGCTAAGAGACGCTTGGCAGGGTCTCGGCCTCAAGGCGCCTCAATCGTCCCAGTCATCCCAATTATCTTCGTCCCGCGGGGGGTAGTTTGGAACGACCCGGATAATCGGCCGCGGACGTTGATAGCGCCAGTCATACTCGTCCCGTGGCTGCGGCTCATAGGTGCGATAAGCGGGCTGGTAATAGTGTTTCCGCCAGTATTGGTGCTTGTTGTGCGGCCGAACGCAGTATCCGTCCTCGGTCAGATAGGCGCATGTGACATGCGCCTCCCGCACCAGGCTATTTTCAGCCGGCACGCCGATGATCGGCGCCGCCTCCACCGCCGGCATCACCGCCAGCATGGTCCCGGCAAGGGCAAGAATGGGTAATTTCATCGGCCTCTCCAACCTTTCCAGAATAAGGCCGGAAGAACGTCCTGATTGGGGGCGATTTGCGGCGACCGAGATCACTTTGATTTTCGGTCGCACATATGAGCGTTAGATGATGTAACGCGCCGGGATGCCCAGGGCCGCCTTCCGGCTGTGCGCCATCCCATTGATTTCCGCGAAATCGGCGCAAGCGCCGGGGATCGGTTGAAGCCGCCCGAACCTCGTCATTCTATGGCGGAGCAACGAGCGAAGCGACGCGGCGCAGACCATGGAATCCATTCCGTTCCGTTGCACGCCTTGGCGAAGGTAACGGCATGGATTCCAGGGTCTACGCGACGCCGCTTCGCCGCTGCTCCGCCCTGGAATGACGATCGCGATGGTCGTTTCGGCCAATCTCCATGGCATGCGACCTGCCAATTCAAACAGAGCCGACCGGTCAAAATCCCTTCCCGCGTCGAGGCCGAAGTGCTCCAGCTTTGCCTCGAGACGCCCGTCGCGCAATGTTCGGCGAGTTGGACGTCGGAAGCCCACAAGCGGAGTCTCGGACCGGCCTCGCTCCACTCACCTGGAAACTGCCCTCGCCTTGTGATTGCGTTGGCGCGCATAGGCCACACAGGCGTCCACCGTGCTGACGCAGAGCGCATCGACGCTGTTCGGCAGATTGTTGTCGCCGGCATAGGAGACCTCGGCGACATGGCCGCCGACCATGCGGATCTGCGTGTTGCAGTAGCCGCCGGGGGCGACATTGACTGACCCGCCGACCGCGGGAATCGCGCCCACGGCCATGGTCGGCACCGCGATGCTGAGGTTGCCGCGCTGCACGGTGCGTTGATAGGTCCAAATCTGGCCGGATGGTCCCGTATCGGCCGTCGCGGTCGGAAAGCCGGCGCACATACGGACGTCGGCCTCGCTGAGACCGACCATCTCCTTGCGGGCGGCGGCCGTGGTGGGGTCGACCTTGGCGATGCTGGATGTATCGTCCGGGATGACGCAGGACGACAGGATGGAGATGCCTGCCGCAACAAAGGCAAGTTTTCGAATACGCAAGGATGTCATGCCGTCGGTTGGAGTTGCGTGCCGCCCGCCTGCCCAGTTGGCTACCTAGGCAATCAGGCGGCGCGGTCAACCCACCTCACAAAAACGAGATGCCGTCACACCACCCGAAAATAGCTCGTCATGCCTGTCTTCTGATGCTCGATGATGTGGCAATGCAGCAGCCAGTCGCCGGGATTGTCGGCGACGAATCCCAGCTGCACCTTCTCGTCGGGCTGGATGAGATAGGTGTCGGAGACGAGCGGCTGCACTGGCCTGGTCGAGGACGACAGCACCTTGAAGCTCATGCCGTGCAAATGGATCGGGTGCGCGTGCGGCGTCAGGTTCTCCATGTCGATGATGTAGCTCTTGCCGAGCTTCAGTTCGGCGAGCGGCGCCGTCGGGTCGGGCGTGTCGCCCGGCCACGGCACCTTGTTGATCGCCCAGAAACTGTAACCGAGCGAACCGCAGATGCTGTCGGCCGAAACGTTTTCCGCCGTGGCGCTCAGCGCCAGCGGAATGCGCCTGGCGCTGGAAAGGTCCACCTCCGCCACCGGATTGACTTCCAGCGGGCCGAGATCGCGCAGATCGTGCTTGAGCGATTTGCCGACGGAACGCAGCGTCGCCACGATTTTCGGCTTGGTGCCCCGGACGTCGCGCAGGCTGACGATCGCGCCTTCCTCGTCGGGCATACGGATGGCAAGCTCCAGCCGCTGGCCGGGTCCAATCTGCAAGGCGTCCGGCGTAAACCGCTGCGGCACCGGGTTGCCGTCGAGCGCGATCACCGTTGCCTCGGCGCCGTCGACGCGGAAGGCGTAGATACGGGTGACGTCGGTGATGGCGGCGCGCAGCCGCACCAGTCCGCCGGCCGGCGCATCGAATTGCGGCTGTTCGAGCCAATTGGCGGTGCGCACCGTGCCGAAGGTGCCGGCCTTTGCGGCGTCGCGCGGCCGGAACGCCTCGATGAACTGGCCATCGTCGCCGAGCCGCCAGTCGCGCAGGTTGATCACCATTTCGGCGTCGAAGGCCGGGTCCTTCAGGTTCTCGACCACAATCACGCCGGTCAACCCGTGACCCATCTGGATCAGCGTGTTGCAATGCGGGTGGTACCAGAAGGTGCCGGCGTCGGGCGGGGTGAAGGCATAGTCGAAATGGTCGCCCTGATAGACATAGGGCTGGATCAGGAACGGCACGCCGTCCATCTTGTTGGGAACGCGGATACCGTGCCAGTGGATGGTCGTCGGATCATCGATGCCGTTGATCAGCCGCGCGGCAAACGGTTCGCCTTTCCGCATCCTGACGACCGGCGGCGGGCCTGCCTCACCATAGGTCAGAACATTCTGCGTCGGCGCACCGTCCATCAGCCGCGCCTCGATGCTGGCGGTCTTCAGGATCAGCAGTTCGGGCGGGGTTGCGGCGAAGCCCGTCAATCTGCCGAAGGCTGCGGCACCGGTTCCGGCGAGACCGGCGACAGCTGCGGTTTTGAGAAGAGTGCGGCGGGTTAGTATCGTCATCTGATTTCGGCGGCAGGGTGCAGCGGCAAAGTTGAACGGTTTAGCCGCGTACCACCATCCGGTGCGCGGGCCTAGTCCCGCACGCTGAAGAAGAAGGGAGCCGTGCGGCTCAGGCGTGCACCCAGTTCCGGCGGTGGGGCAGGCACAGTTGCTCCTTGAACAATAGCAAGCCCCGCTCGGTCTAGATCGGCATCACCGGACGACCGGGCTAGCCGTGCAGAAAGGACTCGCCCTGACGCATCGACAGTGAAGGTCACCAAGACATTCCCTTCAGCCCGGCGCGCCTTTGCTGCGGTTGGGTATCGCTTATGTCGATTGAGCCAGGCTCTGAGCTTTGCGTCCCATTGCTTGGAGTCACCAGATACCCCCTGCGTTGCAGACGATTTGGGCGCCGCTGCCTTCGTCGCCGCCTTGGCGTCGATGCTGGCGATGGTCGTCGCCTTGGGCGTCGTCGCCTTTTCCTTTTTCACCCGTTCCTTCGGCTTTTCGACCGGCTTCTTCTCGACCTTCTTCCTGGCTTCGACCGGCTTCTGCGCCTTGACCTCGGCTTCCACAGGTTTCGGCTGCGGTAGCGGAATGGCGAAATCGGGCGCGATCGCCTCGACAGGATCCGGCACGAATTCATCCAGTGGCTGCTGCTCGCTCAGCGCCGCGATGGTCTGATGCACCGGCGCGACCTGTTCAGCCTCCTGCGTGTCGTCGAGTGGCTGTTCGGTGACCGGCTCTGCCTGCTCCGCCACCGGCGCCGGATCGGTCACCGGCTTCGTGTCGACGGGCTTTTCCGTCTCCTCCGCCGCATCGGGCGGCTCCGGTGTCACGGTGTCCAGCATCGCTGCCTCCTCCGGCACGGCGGGCGCGGTCATCAGCGGTGCCATCTCGACCGCCAGCGCCGGCGGCGGGCCGCCATCCTGCATTTCGGCGAAACTCAGATTCTGCACCGCATAGGCAACCGCCACATGCGCGGCCAGAATGATCGCGGCGGCACTCGTCCACAGGCCGGCGTCACGCGGGCCGAAGCGCGGCTGGCGGGAAAGGGCGGCGGCCGTCATGGCGCTCGGTTCCCGGCGGGTGGCGGAGCTGGATTCGCGCCGGCCGCGGGAGTTCCTGGCGAAGACTGCCCGCCGGCGCTGCCCGTGGTTTCCAGGCCGACCAGCGCCACCTTCAGATAGCCTGCGCTCCGCAGCAGGTTCATCACTTCCATCAGGTCTCCATAGCCGACCGTCTTGTCGGCGCGCAGGAAGATGCGCGTCTGCTTGTCGCCCTTGGTGCGGCTGTCGAGCATCCCGGCGAAGGCCGGACGTGGCACGCTGTCATTGCCGATCGCCAGCGTCAGATCGCTTTTCAGCGTCAGGAACAAAGGTGTCTCGGGCCGCGGCGCCGGCGTCGCCGTCGACCCGGGCAGGTCGACATTGACATCGACGGTGGCGAGGGGTGCCGCGACCATGAAGATGATCAGAAGCACCAGGATCACGTCGATGAATGGCGTGACGTTGATGTCGTGGCTTTCCTCAAGATCGTCGCCGGAGGTCTCGCGAATGCGCGCCGCCATCGCCGCTACTCCGCCGCCATCGCCGCTGCCGGCGGCACCGTGCGGAAATCGAGGTCGCGGCTGACCAGCCGCTCGACGCCGGCTGAGGCGTCGGCGAGGATCTGTTTGTAGCCGGCTATCGAGCGGGCGAAGATGTTGTAGATGACGACCGCAGGAATGGCCGCCACCAGCCCCATGGCGGTCGCAAGCAGCGCCTCGGCGATACCTGGCGCCACGACGGCGAGGTTGGTGGTCTGCGCCTGGGAGATGCCGATGAAGGCGTTCATGATGCCCCAGACGGTGCCGAACAGGCCGACAAAGGGCGCCGTCGAGCCGATGGTGGCGAGCAGGCCGGTGCCGCGCGACATGAGCCGCGCCGCCGTCGCCTCGATGCGCGAGAGCCTGGAAGCGACGCGTTCCTTCAGGCCGTCGCCGGAAACGTGGTCGAGCGCGCCGGCCGATAGCGCCCGTTCCTCTTCCGCCGCCCGCACCAGAAGCGCGCCCGGACCGCCGTTATGGCCGAGTTCGCGGCGGGCCTGCATCAGCGTCGCGGCATTGCCGATCGCATCGGCGGCGCGGCGGGCCCTCAGCTTGCCGCCTAAAACCTCCAGCGACTTGGCAAGCGCGATCGTCCAGGTAACGAGAGAGGCGAAAGCCAGCCCGACCATGACCGCCTTCACCACGATGTCGGCATTCATGAACATGCCCCAGGGCGACAGGTCATGCGGCAGCGACAGCGAAGGCTCCTGGCCGGCGACGCCGCTCGCAGCCGGCTGGATGGCCAGATCAGCCGGCGCGGTGGCGAGCGCCTGCACCGGCGGTGCCTGCGGAGCTGGGGCGGCCGTTGCTCGCGAAGGCGGTTCGGCCGGAGCCTGCACGGCGGGTACCACCGGCGGCTGTTCCTGCGCCTTGGCGATGCCGGTGGAAAGAGTGAGGGACACGGCCAGCGCCGCGAAAAGACCGTTCCGGGACAAGGCTCGTCCTCGCTTCATCATCGCTATGCGGTGGCCGCCATTGAGATAGGCACAGGGCGAGCCATGGCAGTTGACTATGAAACATGAATTTCCGAGTCAACTATAAAGATGGCTGTGCCGATCAACAATCTACGATGCGCCGATGCCACCTGGGTACGCTGCGGACTGGACCGCAGGTCGGCTGGCGGGCACGATGCGCAGACAACGACAAAGCAGGTGACCGATGATCAAGGCGATACCGTTCGACTTTCCCTATGACGGCAGGCTTGCGCCGCAGCATGCGGCGCTGCTGGTCATCGACCTGCAGGAGGATTTCCTGTCGCCGACCGGCTATTTCGCCAGGAAAGGCTACGATCCGTCGCCGCTGCGAGCCATCCTGCCGGCGGTCAACCGGCTGATAGCCGCGGCGCGCGCCGCAGGCATGACCATCATCCACACAAGGCAAGGCTACCGCGCCGACATGGCCGACATGACGCCTTACGAGAAATGGCGCCGCAAGCGGGCCGGCCTCGACGGCACTGATGTCCTGCTGCGCTCGGGCCCGGGCTTCCAGATCGCCGCCGATGTCGACGTGGCGCCGCAGGACGTCATCATCGACAAGACCTGCAACAGCGCCTTCACCTATACGGATCTGGAGATGGTGCTGCGCGCGCGGGACATAACGCACCTGCTTTTCACCGGCTGCACGACGGATGTCTGCGTGCACACCACATTGCGCGAGGCCTGCGACCGCAATTTCCAGTGCCTGACGGTTTCGGACGCCTGCGCCAGCGGCGACCAGTATGCGCACGAAGCGGCGCTGCACATGGTGACGGTCGAGGACGGGATCTTCGGCGCGCTGGCGGACTCGGAGGCGGTCATTGTCGCGTTGCGGCAACTCGCGGACGCCGTGCGCTGAAGGTTTCGCGGTCTCATCGAAAATTTCTCGCCCCACCGTTCCGTTTGCGGTTCCGCCTTCGTCTTGAGGGTCGTAACAGGTGCGAGAGCCGCGACGGCCTCCGCCCTCAGGACAAACGGAGCCGAGCCATGTCGAACACACTGACCTTGATCAACGTCTTCACCGCCAAGCCGGGCAAGCAGCAGGAACTCGCCAGGACGCTCGCCGAAGGCACGCGGAACTTCTTCAGCAAGCAGCCGGGCTCTTTGTCGTCATCCGTGGTCGTCGGCGGCGACGGCAGCAAGGTCGCCAACATCTCGCAATGGCGCTCGGCCGAGGACATCGCGGCCTTCCGCGCCGATCCCCACTTCGCCGACTACATGAAGAGCATCGTTGAGCTGGCCGCGGGCGAGAGCATAATGGGCCACACGACCTATTCCCATACGGGTGGCGTAGAAAACTAGGAGGTTGCGTGACCGGTTCGCAGGATCAGTCCGTTGCGGCGACCGAGTCCCGGCTCCGCGCCTTCGAGCGCGAGGCCGCTTCGCTGAGAGCCAGGCTGCACCGCTACGCGTCACGCATGGTCGGATCGGTCATCGATGGCGAGGACATCGTCCAGGAGGCTTTGGCCAAAGGCTTCGTTGCGATCAGGAATGGCGACATGCCCGATAGGATCGAACCCTGGCTGTTTCGCATCGCGCACAACGCGGCGCTCGATTTCCTGCGCAAGCGCGCCCGCTTGCGGGGCCGCGAAAGCGAGGTCGAGCTCGACACGATCGCCGACGAGAATTCGGCGCTGGACGCGCGCATCGCCGCCGAGGCGAGCCTGGCCGAGCTGATGCAGCTGCCGCCGGCGCAACGGTGCGCGGTCGTGCTGAAGGATGTGCTCGGCCACAGCCTGGAAGAGATCGGCGAAATCCTCGAAACATCCGACATGGCGATCAAGGGCGCGCTGCAGCGCGGGCGCGAAAGCTTGCGCAAGCTGGCGGCCGCGCCGCGCATGGCGCCGCCCCGTCCGGCGCTCGACCGGCAGGACGTGCGCCGCTTGGGCGACTATGTCGCTGCCTTCAACGCCAGGGATTTCGATACGCTGCGCGGCCTTTTGGCCGAGGACGTCAAGCTGGAGCTGGTCAATCGGCTGCGCGCGGACGGCAAGGAATATGTCGGCAATTATTTCGGCCGCTATGCCGACGAAACGCATTGGCATTTCGCGACCGGCCTTGTCGAAGGCCGGCCCGCCATCCTGGTCACCAGCCCGGAGCGTCCGGACGGACCGCCGCGCTACTTCATCCTCATCGATTGGAAGGACGGCCGGATCGCCGGCATCCGCGATTTCCTGTTCGCGGATTACGTGATGGACGGGCTGGAGTACTCCGGCACGCCGTGACTCAGCCTATACGGTGTTCCGCAAAGCGGGATGAGGCAAACGCACCCGGTTGCGGAATTTCCGCCTCGCGGCGCGCCAGCGAATTCGCGAGCAGCGTGATCGTCTCGCGCCCAATGCGGGCGATCTCGCCCGGACGGTCGATGCCGCTGATCATGAATTCCTCGATGCCGAGCGCCGCATAGGGCAAAAGCGCCAGGGCAATCCGCGCCGGCGGCCCGGCGATCTCGACCGCCTTGTGATCCGGGGTTCCGCTCCAGCCGTCCGCGTGGATGCGGACCGGCAGCGCGAAGCGCAACCTGCCGGCGCGGCCATGTTCCGCCGCGGCGCCGCGCGCACGCTCGACCAATTGCCGCACCTCGTCCGGCGAGCCGGCGGCCAGCTCGAAGACATCGGCATGCTTGCCGGCCACCTTCAGCGCGGTGCCCGATTGGCCGCCGAGCCGGATCACGAGATCGGCGCCAAGCGGGCCCTTGCGCGGCACGAAGCCGCCCCTGACGCTGTAGAAGGCGCCTTCATGGTCGAAGGGCCTGTCGTTCGACCACAGGCGCTTCAGCAGCACCAGATATTCGTCGATGCGCTGCCAAACCACGCTGTGGCCAACCGGTCGCGCCTCGGCATCGCTGTCTTCCAGCGGCTCGCTCAGCATGCGAAGCGACAGGCGTCCGCCGCCTCTGCGGTCGAGCGCGGCAAGCTGCCTTGCCGCCACCGTCGGCTCGATCACGCCGGCCCAATGCGTCAACACCACCTCCAGCGAACCGGTGCGGTCGAGCGTCTGCGCGGCGATGTCCATATTGGTGAGCAGGCCGGCCGGATCGTCCACCACCAGCCTGCGGAAACCGGCATCCTCGATCAGCGACAGTTTGGTCGCCGTCTCGGCGAAATCATAGAAGAAGCCGCCATTGGCAGCCTTACCGGGAACATGCGTGAACTCGATCGGCATTGCCATCTCCTCCATCACGTCGGCTTGCCCCGCTCCAAAGCCTTTTGAACCAAATCCGAGGACGCAGGCGCGCGACAGCGCCCCGGCGCTCGGCCAGCTTTCCACTCCGGTTACGCAACTCAGATTGTTTTGACGGCGGGTCTCGGCCCGCCTTGAAATCAGGGGATCAACCCCAGCACCACCGCGCCGGTGAACACGAATGCAAGCGCGAAGACGAGATAGGCGAAGGTACCGCCATAGGCGGGCCTCCAGCTCTGGTCGGCGGTCAGCCTTTGGCCCTTGCGGGCGGTCTGAGCGTTCTGGATATAGGACATATCGGCCTCCGTCTCAGCGCTTAATCTATAAAGCTAGTAGACTTTGTCGATTGCTATTTTTCAAGGATTTTTGGGAGAATGTTCTCAGGGATGGTGCAATCCAGGGTAATTCGTGCTCCTCCAGAGTGGAAGATCCAGCGAGCAAGCGGAGCATGGGCTGCCCGACAAATGCCTGGAACCACGGACTTTCAGTGGCAAAACGGCCTCCTTTGAGCGCTTGGCCATTCCCCGCGCGACGCGATAGCATCTAAAACACTCACGGAATCCAGGGAGACAAAAATGGGTGGAAGGCTGGCGGGCAAGGTCGCCATCGTTTCGGGCGGCGCGACGGGGATGGGCGGGGCGGCTTCCGAGCTGTTCGCCGCCGAAGGCGCCAAGGTGGCGATCGTCGACCGCAATGGCGAGGCGGCCGGCAAGACCGTGGCGGCGATCCGGGCGCGGGGCCATGTGGCGGAGCATTTCGTGGCCGATGTTTCGGATGAGGCGCAGGTCGAGGCGGCGGTGAAAGCGGCGACGGATGAGCTCGGTCCGGTCACGGTGCTGTTCAACCATGCCGGCACGATCGTGATAAAGCCCTTCCTGGAGACGACGCTGCAGGAATGGGACTGGCTGCATGCCGTCAATGTCCGCTCGATGTTCCTGATGACGCGCGCGGTGCTGCCCGGCATGATCGCCGCCGGCGGCGGCTCGATCGTCTGCACTTCCTCAATCTCGGCGGTGGCGGCGACGCCGAACGAGGTGCTCTACGACACCACAAAAGGCGCCTGCCACATGTTCGCCCGCGCCATCGCGGTGGAGTTCCGCGACCGCAACATCCGCTGCAACGCCGTCTGCCCCGGCTTCATCCGCACGCCGCATGGTCTGCGCGAGGTGGCGGATCTCGGCAAGCTCGGCGTCGATGTCTCCGATGCCGCCATGGCCGCGCAACAGGGCCGCATCGGCGAGCCGGAAGAGGTGGCGAAGGCGGCGCTGTTTTTGGCCAGCGACGAGTCCAGCTTCGTCAACGGCGCGCATCTGTTTGTCGACAACGCGTTCACGGCGATCTGAGGCTTTTCCTAGCCCCACGAAAGTGGGGAAAGGTAGCTCGGCGAAGCCGAGACGGAGAGGGGACGCCCTGCGTGAACCGGCTGAGAATTTGGGGCAAACGCGGCGCCGAAAGAGCAACCGTCGGCGCAGCCCTCTCTCCGGCCGCTTCGCGGCAACCTCTCCCCCGCTTTGCGGGGGTGAGGAAATCCGCGCCTACCGCTCTTCCCTTCTGAACGGCTTCAGCAGCGCCGAGGGTGCCACTGCGTTGCGCGACATGAAGGCCATGGCAACGATGGTGAAGATGAAGGGCAGCATCAGGAAGGCTTCGTAGGGGATGTGGCCGAGACCGCTCGCCTGCATCCTCAATTGCAGCGCGTCGACGAAGGCGAAGAGCAGCGCAGCCCCTGCCGAGCGCCACGGGTCCCAGCGACCGAACACGACCAGCGCGATCGCCACCCAGCCGCGGCCGGAGACGACGCCGAAGGTGAAGGCATTGAATTGCGCCATGGTGAGGAAGGCGCCGGCAAGCCCCATCAGCGCGCCGCCGAGGATCACCGCTTGGAAGCGCGTGGCGATGACGCTGACGCCGGCCGAATCCGCCGCGCGTGGGTTTTCGCCGACCATGCGTACCGCGAGCCCCCATGGCGTGCGGTAGAGCACGAAGGCGGCGAGCGGAACGGCGATGATCGCCATATAGACCAGCGTGAACTGGTTGAACACGGCAGGGCCGATCACCGGTATGTCCGAGAGCAGCGGGATCGGCGCCAGCTTGAAGCCGTCGATGCTGGGCGGCACCGATTGCTGGCCGAAGATCAACCGATAGAGGAAATAGGCGAGACCGGATGAGAACAAGGTCACGCCGATGCCGCAGACATGTTGGCTGAGGCCCAGCGCGACGGTGAACAGCGCGTGCAGGGCGCCCATCAGCGCGCCGACCAGCACGGCCACCAGCACGCCCAGCCACAGGCTGCCGCTGAGGCTGGCGGCGGTGAAACCGGCCATGGCCGAGAGCAGCATGATGCCTTCGATGCCGAGATTGAGCACGCCGGCGCGTTCGGAAAACATTTCGCCGAGTGTGGCGAAAGCGAGCGGCGTGGCGATGCGGATGATGGCGGCGAGGAAGCCGACCTGGAAAATCTGCTCGAACACCGCGCTCATGTCTGCGCTCCCACGCGGCGGATGCGGTAGGCGGTGAAGAGCAGCGCCACCAGCATGGCAAGCAGCGCCGTGCCCTGGATGACGTCGCTCAGGAAAGCCGGCACGCCGGTCGCGCGCGACATCGCCTCGGCGCCGGTCATGACGGCGGCCAGGAAGATCGCCGCCGGCACCACGCCGAGCGGGTTGAGCCTGGCGAGCATGGCGACGACGATGCCGGAATAGCCATAGCCCGGCGAGATGTCGCTCATCACCTGGAAATGCACGCCGCCAACCTCGCCGACGCCGGCCAGGCCTGCCAGCGCGCCGGAGAGCAGGGCGGTCGAGAGCAGCACGCGCTGGACGTTGATGCCGCCATAGCGCGCCGCTTCCGGATTCTCGCCGGTGACGCGGATCCTAAAGCCGAGCGTGGTGCGGGCGATCAGGAACCAGCAAAGCGGTGCTGCGATCAGCGCCACGACGACGCCGAGATGCAGCCGCGTGCCTTCGATCAGCACCGGGAAGTTGGCGGAATCCTCGATCGGTGGCGAGATCGGGTAGCCGGAAAAGGTGTCCTTCCACGGGCCTTCGATCAGCGCCATCAGCGCGTAATAGATGACCGAGTTTAGCAGCAGCGAGCTCACCACGTCGTCGACTTTGAATTTGATGCGCAACGTCGCCGGCACCAGCGCCACGAGCGCGCCGGCGGCGGCGCCTACAATCGCCATCAACAGCATGGCGAGGGTGCCCGGCATCGGGATCGCGCCGACAAAGCAGCTCGCCACCGCGCCGGCGAGCAGCTGCCCCTCGGCGCCGATGTTCCAGAATTTGGCGCGGAAGGCGATCGCCACGGCAAGGCCGGTGAAGATCATCGGGGCGGCGCGCACCAGCGTCTCGGTGATGGCGTAGCTGTCGCCGAGCGAGGCCGACAGCATCACGCCATAGGCCTCGATCACGCCGGCGCCGGCGATGGCGATCAGGCCACTGCACAGAATGAGCGTCGCGGCGATGGCGATCAGCGGCAGCGCCAGATTGAACCAGGCGGGTGTCGAGGTGCGGGCTTCGAGGCGAAACATCAGGCCGCCTCCTCGGTCTGCCCGGCGCCGGTCATCATCAAGCCGAGCCTGGTGACGGTGGCATCGGCGCTGATAAGCGTGCCGGCGATGCGGCCCTCATACATCACCGCGATGCGGTCCGAGAGCATCAGCAATTCCTCGAGGTCTTCGCCGATGACGATGATGCCGCAGCCTTTGGCGCGCATCGCGAGGAATTTCTCGTGGATGAAGCGGGCGGCGCCGATGTCGAGGCCGCGCGTCGGCTGCGAGACGATCAGCACTTTCGGGTCGAAGGCGAGCTCGCGTGCCAAAAGCGCCTTCTGCAGGTTGCCGCCGGAGAGCGCGCCGGCGCGCACCATCGGGCCAGGGCAGCGTATGTCGTAGGCCTTGATCTGTTCTTCGGCGAAGGCGCGGATCGCCGCCGGGTTGAGCAGGCCTTTGCGGCTGAAGGCCTCGGTGCCGATCCGCGGCAGAACCATGGAATCGGCTAGAGGCAGGTTGGTGACCAGTCCGGTGGTCATGCGGTCTTCCGGGATGCGGCCGAGGCCAAGCGCCTGCAGCTCGCGCGGCGAGAATTGCGTCGCCGTTTTGCCGGCTATCGTCATCGTGCCGGCCCTTGGCGGCAGCATGCCGGAGATGACATCGGCCAGCGCCCGCTGGCCGTTGCCGGAGACGCCGGCGATGCCGAGTATCTCGCCCGCCCGGACGACCAGCGAGACGTCGCGCAGCGGCGTGCCGGCATGGCCGGCGGTGGAAATGCCGTCGAGCGTCAGCACGGCGGCGCCGGGCGTCGAAGCCTCCTTGACCGGCGGGACGATTTCGTGGCCGCACATCAGTCTGGCCATCTCGGCCGAGGTGGTTTCTGCCGGGTGGTCGACGCGGCCGGCGACCTTGCCATGGCGCAGCACGACGCAGCGATGGGTGAGCGCCCGGACCTCGTTCAGCTTATGCGAGATGAAGATGATGCCGAGCCCCTGCGCCGCCATCGAGCGCAGGGCGGCGAACAGGCCGTCTACTTCGCTTGGCGCCAGCACGGCAGTCGGCTCGTCGAGGATCAAAAGCTTCGCGCCGCGAAACAGCGCCTTGATGATCTCCAGCCGCTGCTGCTCACCGACCGACAGCGCCGACACCGGCAGGTTCGGATCGAGGCTCAGCCCATACTGCCGGCTGATTTCGGTGAGCCGGGCGAGCCCGCGCGCACGGTCGATGCGGCCGGATTTGCCGGGAATGCCGATCAGCAGGTTTTCCAGCACCGTGAGGCGCGGCGCGAGGTGGAAATGCTGATGCACCATGCCGATGCCGGCGGCGAGCGCATCGGCCGAATTGTGGATGGCGACGGGCCGTCCTTCGACCAGGATCTCGCCGGCGTCCGGCGCGTAGGCGCCGAACAGCACGTTCATCAGCGTCGTCTTGCCTGCGCCATTCTCGCCAAGCAGGCCGAGGATTTCGCCGGGTGCGACGCTGAGGTCGACGGCCTCGTTCGCCTTGACGGCGCCGAAGCTCTTGGTGATGCCGCGCATTTCGATGAGTGGGGCGGACAAGGGTGCTCCCTGGATTTGCGATCCGGCTAACCGCGAAGGGCAGCGCTAGGCCCCCTCTCTGGCCTGCCGGCCATCTCCCCCTCAAGGGGGGAGATCAGATGTCACGCCGGCTTTCGCCAATCTCCGGCGTTGCAGGAAAAGCGCCGTCGCCGAAACTGCCGATCTCCCCCCTTGAGGGGGAGATGTCCGGCAGGACAGAGAGGGGGGCCTCGCGCCACCCTCAAAAATGCATCAATCCGAAACCGGCGTGTTCTCGTCGACGTCGACGCGGAAATTGCCTTCGAGGATCTCGGCCTTTTTCTTCTCGACCAGTTCCTTCACCTCGGCGGGCAGCGTCTTGTCGAACTTGTGGTAGGGCGCCAGATACGAGCCGCCCTTGGCCATGCGCGAGAAATCGCCATAGTCCTGCGCGGTGAAGACGCCGGCCTTGACCAGCTTGATCGCCTGCTCGACCGTCGGATACATGTCCCAGACCGGGCCTGTGATCACCGTATCCGGCCCGAGGCTCGACTGGTCGGACATGTTGGAGATGGCGTAGATCTTCTTCTCCACTGCCGCCTCGATGACGCCGAAGCGCTCGGCATAGATGACGTCGACGCCGGCGTCGATCTGCGCGACGGCCGCTTCCTTGGCCTTGGGCGGATCGAAGAAGGAGCCGATGAAGGCGACCTTCTTCTTGACGTTCGGATTGACCTCCTTGGCTCCGGCGAAGAAGGCGTTGACCAGGCGGTTCACTTCCGGAATGCCCATCGCCGCGACCGCGCCGACCGTGCCGGACTTCGACATCTTTCCGGCGATCATGCCGGAGAGATAGGCCGGCTCATGGATCCAGTTGTCGAAGACGCCGAAATTCGGCTCGGCCGGGCCGGCGCCGGAGCCGAACAGCCATGCGGTTTTCGGGAACTGCTTGGCCGTGCGGCGTGATTCGCGCTCGGCGGCAAAGGCGTCGCCCAGCACCAGCTGGTAGCCACCTTGCGCATATTCGCGCATGACGCGGCTGAAGTCGGCGGTCTGCACCTTTTCCGACCATTTGTATTCGATGCCCAGTTCCTTCTCGGCCTTCTGCAGGGCGACATGGATCTGGTTGTCCCACGGCTCCTCGATCGGCGTGGCGAAGATCGCCGCCACCTTCAGCTTCTTGTCCTTGGCGAAGGCCGCGCTGGGCAGCACGGTGGCCGCGAGGCCGAGCGCGCCAAGTTCCAGCAGGTTGCGCCGCGACAGGCCGGCGCGTTGCGTTTTGCTACGGTCGTTTTCCATGAAGTGCCCCTCTGTTCGACAGCCGTGTCGAGCCGGCCGTTCCAAAAATGTCAGACGCCGGGGACTATGGAACGGTGGGTGAGATTTGTCCACATGGTCAAATTTGGTTGCGCTTTCGCGTTCGTCATCCACGGGCGGGGCAAGGAGCGAAGCGACGCGCGCAGACCCGAGGATCCGCTCCTCAACGGCGCAGAACCAGCAACGGCTGCGCCAATGCCTGTTCTGCACCGTCGCATTCTTCGCTTGAAGTTCCGGCATGGATTCCAGGGTCTACGCTTCGCTTCGCCCTGGAATGACGAAGTTACGGGGCGCCGCCCGCGCCCTCCCACGATCCCGTCTCGGCAAACCTTTTCAACGCCGGCGCCGGCTCGAAAATCGCCCGTCCGGTCCGCCGGTGCCAATACTCCAGGCGCTCGACGATCTTGCCCGCGCCCGCAAGCCCGGCCCAGAACATCGGTCCGCCCTTGCCGATGGGAAAGCCGTAGCCGTTGACCCAGACGACATCGATGTCGGACGCGCGGGCTGCTACCCCCTCCTCGAGAATCCGCGCACCTTCGTTGACCAAGGGATAAAGCGTGCGCTCGATGATTTCCTCCGCGCCGATCTCACGCCGGGCAATTCCAAGCTCCGCCGCCTTGGCGCGGATCAGTGCCTCCACATCCGGGTCCGCGACCGGCTCCCGCGCGCCGCTCTCATAGCGGTACCACCCACTTCCGGTCTTCTGACCGAAGTGACCCTGTTCGCACAGCGTATCAGCAATCACCGCCGTCTGGCCACGCGCCTTGCGGTTGCGCCAGCCGATGTCGAGGCCGGCGAGGTCGCCCATCTGGAACGGTCCCATCGGCCAGCCGAAATCGGTGAATGCCTTGTCGACCTGGGCAGGGGTGGCACCTTCCAGCAGCAGCGCTTCGTTCTCCGCCCCGCGCGCGGACAGCATCCGGTTGCCGACAAAACCGTGGCAGACGCCGACGACGACCGCGACCTTGCCGATGCGCCGGGCGAGATCAGTGACCGTCGCCAGCACCTCGGGCGCGGTCTTTTCGGCTCGCACGATCTCCAGGAGCTTCATGATGTTAGCCGGCGAAAAGAAATGCATGCCGAGCACGTCTTGCGGCCGTGACGTCGAGGCGGCGATTTCGTTCACGTCGAGATAGGAGGTGTTGGTGGCGAGGATGGCGCCGGGCCTGGCGATGGTATCGAGCTTGCCGAACACCTCCTGCTTGACGACCATGTCCTCGAACACGGCCTCGATGATCAGGTCGCAATCGGCAAGGTCGGCATAGTCGGTGCTGCCCTTGAACAGTTCGAGGCGCTTCTGCTTGGCCTCCTCCGTCAAAGAACCGCGGCTGACCGATACGGCATAGTTCTTCTCGATCGTCGCCAGCCCGCGCCCCAGCGCCTCATCGCTGGTCTCGAGCAAGGTCACCGGCAGGCCGCCATTGGCGAAGGCCATGGCGATGCCGCCGCCCATCGTGCCGGCGCCGATTATGCCGACGCGTTCGAGCCGACGCTTCTGCAGGTCCTTGCCGGGCACCTTCGCCGCCTCGCGCTCGGCGAAGAACAGATGCCGCTGCGCGCGCGACTGATCGCCGGCAACGAGCTTTTGGAAAAGCTGCCGTTCGGCGGCAAGCGCTGCGTCGAAAGACAAGGTGATGGCGTTGCGCACGGCCTCGGCGCAGGCGATTGGCGCTTCGAGGCCGCGCGCCTTCCTGGCGAGGTCAGCGGCCTGGGCGTCGAAGGTGGCAAGATCGGTCTCGGCGAGGCGGTCCTTGCGCTCACGCACCGGCACGAAGGGGCCGCCTCGGTTAGTCATTTCGTGGGCGAAACGAACGGCCTCCGCCGGCAGATCGCGGTCGACGACCGCGTCGACAAGCCCCGCCTTCGCCTCGCCGGCCGAAATCGGCGTTCCGGAAACGATCATGGCGAGCGCCTTCGCGGCGCCCACAAGGCGCGGCAGCCGCACCGTGCCGCCGCCGCCCGGCAAGAGACCGAGTTTTACTTCGGGCAGGCCGAGCTTGGCGCCGCGATCGGCGATGCGGAAATGGCAGCCGAGCGCCAGTTCCAGCCCGCCGCCGAGCGCCGTGCCGTGGATGGCGGCAACTGTCGGCTTGGGAATCGTTTCAAGCAAGGCGATGATGGCGCGTAGTTCCGGCTGCTGGACCGGCTTGCCGAATTCGGTGATGTCTGCGCCGGCGACGAAAGTGCGCCCGGCGCAGGCTATGACGATCGCCTTGGCGGCAGGATCGTCGCGTAGCGCGGCAAGCGCCTCATAGAGCGGCTTGCGGACATGAAAACTCAGCGCATTGACCGGCGGATTGTCGATGGTGACCACCGCCACGCCGTTGTCATTCGTGACGCTGACAGAACTGGACAAGCGGAACCTCCCGAGACCGGCTGCAATCGGAACACGGGTTTACTAGGCCGGCCCGTGAATGGAAACCCGAACCAGACTTGGCGCAATGGTTAGTTGAGAGCGGCTGGTTTCCCGACAAAGGGATTTTGAAAGGTTGGCTGCGTTTTGCGTTGGCAGGCGGTATGCGTTGGAGATTGGCAGAAACGTCCATCGCGATCGTCATTCCAGGGCGGAGCAGGAGCGAAGCTCCGTCGCGAAGACCCTGGAATCCATGCCGTTACCTTGATCCAAGAGCGCAGCGGAGCAGAATTCTGCACCGTGAGAGGCGCGCCTGCATAACGGCATGGATTCTATGGTCTGCGCCGCGTCGCATCGCTCCTTGCTCCGCCATAGAATGACGAAGTTGGGGCGGCTGCAGCCAATCCCCGGCGTTTGCGCTGATTTTCACGGGCGGCGGAAAATCGACACCAAGACAAACTTTCAAAAGCCCTGTGCAGCGCCACTAGTTATCCACCCGGCCGAAGGGCGGCACGTCGCCGATCACTTCGCGCTTGTCCTTGCCGCAGACGAAGGTCTTGGCTTTCTCATCCGCCAGCTTGCGCGCCTGATCGTTGGCCTGTGGGTTGCCGGTGGCCAAAACCAGGCCGACGGTGCAGCCCTGATGCTCTTCCGGTTGCGCGACCTTGGCGACGACCAGCACGTCGGTCGATTCCTTGTCGTCCTCGGGGTTGCTGACCGAGCGGCGATGGATGGCGGCGAAAGGGATGGCGATGTCGCCATTGGTCTCGATGCGCCATTCCACTTTCGGGCCTGAGCCGTTGAAGGCAGTGAAGCTCTCCCAGACCGCGGTCATGTCGTCGGACGGAAAGCCGTAATAGACGGATTCGCGCGCGTCGTCGTAGCCGATCAGCACCGGGTAGCCGCGATAGCCTGAGCAGACGAGGCTCGCCCAGTCGCCGTCGCCTTCCGCGGCCTGGGCATAGGTCACGCAGTCCTTCTTCGAATCGAGATCGGTGTAGGCGCTGGAGATGTCGCCGGCCTGGGCCGCCTGGCAGAAACCGGCAAGCGCAAGCGGGATCAGAAGGGCACGCATCGATGGCAACTCCGTTTCGAGCTGCCGGAAGCGTAACGCCGTCCGCTATTTCTTCAAGCTGGCTTCGATCAAGAGGTCGGCGTTGCGGGCGACCGACGCCGCCGGTCCGCCATGGCCGAAAAGCTGGCCGCTGATATAGGCGCCCTCGATGAGCAGCAGCAGCCCGTCGCCCAGCGTGTCGGAATCCGCCGCACCCATCGCGGCGGCCATGGCGCGCAGGCGCCGGCGCAATTCCTGCTTGTTGTTTTCGCTGACGATGCGGGCCGGGTGACCACGCTCAGGATATTCCACCGCCGCGTTGGTCATGCCGCAGCCGCGATAGTCCGGCTTTTGCGTGCGTTTGCCGACGCGGGTCAGGAAGGCGATGATCTGGGCGCGCTGATTGCCGGGATGTGCGTCCACCGCCTCGTCGAAGCGTTCCCAGAATTCGAGGTCGTATTTGCGCAGATAGGAGGCGGCGAGCTCATCCTTGGACGGGAAACTGCGATAGAGGCTGGGCTTTGTGACGCCGGCGCGCCTGACGATCTCGTCGACGCCGATCGCCCTGATGCCCTCGCGGTAGAACAGGTCGCGCGCCACGTCGAGAATCTTGTCGGCGGCCCTCGGGGCGGGGGCCGTGTTCAACGACGCTTCAATTTTATTGTCCGATGGCATGCAGACGACTCGCTTGACAATGTTACTGACCGGTACGTATGTATGGTGCCATCCCATTGCAACGTACCGGTCAGTAACATGATAGCTCAATCCCGTCCGTTTGGCCAGCGCTACGCCTTCGTCGTTGTCGCGGTCATCTTTCTTTGTCTTTTGATTGCAGCAGGGCTTCGTTCAGCGCCGTCAGTCATGATGCTGCCGCTGGAAGAGAGCTTCGGCTGGCGGCGCGACATCGTCTCGCTGGCTGCCGCGATTGGCATCTTCCTCTATGGTCTGACCGGACCGTTTGCCGCGGCGTTGATGGAGCGGATCGGGCTGCGCCGCACGCTGCTTGCCGCGCTGATGATCATGTCGGGCTCCACCGCGCTCAGCCTGCTGATGACCAAGCCGTGGCATCTGCTGATCACCTGGGGAGTGTTTTCAGGCATCGGTTCGGGCGCGGTCGCGACCGTGCTCGGCGCAACAATCGTCAACCGTTGGTTCAAGACCAATCGCGGCCTGGTGATGGGGTTGATGTCCGCCTCCAGCGCTACCGGCCTGCTGGTGTTCTTGCCGCTGCTTGCCTCGCTGGCCCAGTCGGGAGGTTGGAAGCCAGTCGCCATAGCGATCGCGATCGCCACCGCTGCTCTCGTGCCGCTGGTCTTTCTGCTGGTGCCGGAACGCCCGGCCTCGATCGGTCAGGTGCGCTATGGCGCCGATGCCGACGACGTGCCGCCGGTGTCGCCCGCATCGCAGGGCAATTTCCTGGCGCATACGCTGAACACGCTGCGCCGCGCCGCCGGCACACGGGTGTTCTGGTATCTCTTCGCCACCTTCTTCGTCTGCGGCTTCACCACCAACGGCCTCGTCGGCACGCATCTTATCGCCTTTTGCGGCGACATGGGCATCGGGGAGGTGCAGGCGGCCGGGCTGTTGTCGATGATGGGTATTTTCGACCTGATCGGCACCACCCTGTCCGGCTGGCTCACCGACCGTTTCGATCCGCGCAAGCTGCTCGGCGTCTACTATGCCGTGCGCGGCCTGTCGCTGATCTATCTGCCTTATTCCGGCTTCTCGGCGACCAGCCTGATCATCTTCGCCGTGCTCTACGGGCTCGACTGGATCGCCACCGTGCCGCCGACGCTCCGGCTCGCCAACGAAGCCTTCGGCGACCGTAGCGGGCCGATCGTGTTCGGCTGGATCGTCGCCGGCCACCAAGTGGGCGCAGCGGCGGCTGCAGCCTTCGGCGGCACGATGCGCGAGTTGCAGGGCAATTACGAACTGGCCTTCCTGATCGCCGGCATGACGGGCATCGCGGCGGCCTGTATCTCGCTGCTGATCAATACGACCAAGCCGGCATTCGAGCCGGAGCCGCAGGCGGCTTGAGCTGCCAATCTCACCCCTTGTGGGGGAGATGCCCGGCAGGGCAGAGGGGGGCGCTGTCCCGCCGACTTGTCAGTTGAATTGCAGCCAATCAAAGCCGTCGGCCAGAAGCTCGAACAGGCCGTTCCTGAGAAGTTGGCGATCCTTCGCGCCCCCCTCTGGCCTGCCGGCCATCTTCCCCACAAGGGGGGAGATCAGCAGTTCTGTCGACTGTTATCAAAACTTCATGGTTCCGAGACACGCCTGAAACATTGAGGCGAGAGCTTGGCGGTCCCGTTCAAAGCCATCCGGAGACAGCCATGGACAAGCTTTCCCTTACCCGCCGCGCTTTCGTCACCTCGGCCAGCGCCTTCGGCCTTGTCGGCGCCTCCGGTCTGGCGCTGCCCTATTATTCCCGCGCCAGCCAGCGGCCGGCCTTCACGCATGGCGTGCAGTCCGGCGACGTCGACGCCACGTCCGGCATGGTGTGGACGCGCACCGACCGGCCCGCGCGCGTTATGTATGAAGTGTCGACCACCGAAAGTTTTGCAAACGCCACAAGGCTCGCGCCGCTCGATACGTCGCCGGCCAGCGACTGCACGGTGAAGCGGCTGCTCACCGATCTCGCCTCCGACCAGGACATCTTCTACCGCATGATCGCGGCCGACCTGTCCGACATCAACGCCGTCTCCGAGCCGATCGTCGGCCGTTTCCGCACCGCGCCGTCCTCGAAGCGCGACGTGCGCTTCGCCTGGTCAGGCGACACCGCCGGCCAGGGCTGGGGCATCGACGAGACCGGCATGAAGACCTATTCGACCATCGCCAAGCACACGCCGGACTTCTTCCTGCATTCGGGCGACACGATCTATGCCGACGGCGCGCTGAAGGACGAGGTCGACCTGCCCGGCGGCGGCAAGTGGAAGAACGTTGTCATGCTCGACGGCAAGCGCAAGGTCGCCGAGACGCTGGACGAATATCGCGACCAGTGGAAATACAACATGATGGACAAGCATGTGCTTGCCCTCTCGGCCATCTGCCCGACCTTCTACCAATGGGACGACCACGAGGTGCTCAACAACTGGTCGGACTCGAAGGACCTCAGCAAGGACGACCGCTACAAGGAAAAGTCGATCCATGTGCTGGCGGCCAGGGCCGCGCGCGCCTTCCATGAGATGACCACCATCCGTTACGAGCCGTCGGAGCCGGGCCGCGTCTACCGCAAGATCTCGCATGGGCCGCTGCTCGACGTGTTCTTCCTCGACATGCGCTCCTATCGCGGCCCGAACGGCGCCAACCTGGATGAAACGCTGACGCCGAAGTCGCGCATGATCGGCGAAGAGCAGTCCAAGTGGCTGAAGCGCGAGCTGGCAAACTCGAAGGCGACGTGGAAGGTCATCGCCGCCGACATGCCGCTCGGCCTCGTCGTCTGGGACGACGCGGCGAAGAAGGCCGGCTTCGAGGCCGTCAGCAACAACGACAACGGCAAGCCGAAGGGGCGCGAGCTCGAATTCGCCGATGTGCTGCGCTTCATCAAGACTGCCGGCATCACCAACACCGTCTGGCTCACCGCCGACGTGCACTACACGGCGGCGCATTACTACAACCCCGGCAAGGCGCAGTTCCAGGATTTCAATCCGTTCTGGGAATTCGTGTCCGGCCCGATCCATGCCGGCACCTTCGGCCCCAACGACCTCGACATGACCTTCGGGCCGGAGCTGAAATTCATCAAGGCGCCGACCGCCGAGCAGGGCCAGAACCTGCCGCCGTCGGCCGGCCTGCAGTTCTTCGGGCTGGTCGATATTTCGGGTGCGACGGAGCAGCTCACGGTGCGGCTGATGGATCGCGACGACAACGAGCTTTACAAGGTGACGCTGGACCCGGTGCGATCGGCTTGAAGTGAAAGTTGGAACCGTCGGCGGGACAGCGCCCCCCTCTGACCTGCCGGCCATCTCCCCCACTTGGGGGGAGATCAGCAGCTTTGGCGCCTCGCTCCTTCGGCAACGTCGGCGATTGGCGAAATCAAACGCGACAGCCAACTCCATCAAGTGGGACTCAAGTGGGGGAGATGTCCGGTAGGACAGGGGGCGCGAAGGATCGCTACGTTTGCGGTATTGAGAGCGTCAATCCGGATAACAAGCGCGCGGAATGTTCGGCCAGACCGCGGTGTCGCAATTGGCATCCTTCTGGCGCTGCTTGAAGGCGGCGCTGACCGGGCCGGTGACGATCGGGTCGACGCCGTCGGGGGCATCGGCGAACATCTGCTGCGCCGTTTGGGCATCGGGCGGCGAGATCGGATCGGCTTGCCTGAGCGCAGCCGCGGACTGCGCGGCGCCCGCCGCGACGAGCAGGCCAAGCGCCGCCCACGCGAAAACCGGACGCAATCTGGACATCTGATCGGTCATGAACATGAAATCGCCCGGCCCCTCAAAGGTTCCGCCTTGGTTAACAGAATCATTTCACACCAAGACGTTTAAGAATCAGTGACCATTATTTGGGGTCGGGCCTCCCCTTTCGCAAATGCGAAAAACCTTGTATGAGCCGCGCAACCGAAAAAGGCGGCGCTTGTTAAGCCTGCCGCCTGCAACGTTCCCGAGACCAGAAAAATGAACCTCCGAAATATCGCGATCATCGCGCACGTCGACCATGGCAAAACCACGCTGGTCGATCAGCTTCTGAAACAGTCCGGAGCCTTCCGCGACAACCAGCGCGTCGCCGAACGCGCCATGGATTCCAACGACCTCGAAAAAGAGCGGGGCATCACCATCCTGGCCAAGGCGACCTCGGTCGACTGGCACGGCACCCGCATCAACATCGTCGACACGCCCGGACACGCCGATTTCGGCGGCGAGGTGGAGCGCATCCTGTCGATGGTGGATTCGGCGATCGTGCTCGTCGACGCCGCCGAAGGACCTATGCCGCAGACCAAGTTCGTCGTCGGCAAGGCGCTTAAGGTGGGCTTGCGGCCCATCGTCGTCATCAACAAGATCGACCGTCCGGACGCCCGTCATGTCGAGGTGGTCAACGAGGTGTTCGACCTCTTCGCCGCGCTTGACGCCACCGACGAGCAGCTCGATTTCCCGATCCTCTACGGCTCGGGCCGCGATGGCTGGGTGTCGGAAAACCCCAAAGGTCCGAAGGACCAGGGCCTGGCGCCGCTGTTCGACCTCGTCGTCAAGCACGTGCCGGCGCCGACGGTCCATCCAGGCCCGTTCCGGATGATCGGCACCATCCTGGAAGCCAATCCGTTCCTTGGCCGCATCATCACCGGCCGCATCGAGTCCGGCACGCTGAAGGCCAACCAGCCGGTCAAGGTGCTGCATCATGACGGCACCCAGATCGAAACCGGCCGCGTCTCAAAAATTCTTGCCTTCCGCGGCCTCGAGCGCCAGCCGATCGACGAAGCCCAGGCCGGAGACATTGTCGCCATCGCCGGCCTGTCCAAAGGCACCGTCGCCGACACGTTCTGCGACCCGCAGGTGAGCGAGCCGCTGCATGCGCAGCCGATCGACCCGCCGACGGTCACCATGTCCTTCCTCGTCAATGACAGCCCGCTTGCCGGCACCGAGGGCGATAAGGTGACCAGCCGCGTCATCCGCGACCGCCTGCTGCGCGAGGCCGAGGGCAATGTCGCGCTGAAGATCGAGGAATCGGCCGAAAAGGACTCCTTCTTCGTGTCCGGCCGCGGCGAATTGCAGCTCGCGGTGCTGATCGAGACGATGCGCCGCGAAGGCTTCGAGCTTGCCGTGTCGCGTCCGCGCGTCGTCATGCAGAAGGGCGAGAACGGCGAATTGCTGGAGCCGGTCGAGGAAGTCGTCATCGACGTCGACGAGGAGCATGCCGGCGTCGTCGTGCAAAAAATGTCGGAGCGCAAGGCCGAGATGGTCGAGCTGCGTCCGTCCGGCGGCAATCGCCAGCGCCTCGTCTTCCATGCGCCGACGCGCGGCCTGATCGGCTACCAGTCGGAACTGTTGACCGACACGCGCGGCACCGCGGTGATGAACCGGCTGTTCTTCGCCTATGAGCCTTACAAGGGCGAGCTGCCCGGCCGCACCAATGGCGTCTTGATCTCCAACGAGCAGGGCGAGTCGGTCGCCTACGCCATGTGGAACCTGGAAGACCGCGGCCCGATGATCATCGATCCGGGCGTCAAGGTCTATCAGGGCATGATCATCGGCATCCATTCGCGCGACAACGACCTCGAAGTGAATGTGCTCAAGGGCAAGAAGCTCACCAACATCCGCGCCGCCGGCAAGGACGAGGCGGTGAAGCTGACGCCGCCGATCCGCATGACGCTGGAGCGGGCTCTCGCCTGGATCCAGGACGACGAGCTGGTCGAGGTGACGCCGAAGACCATCCGGCTGCGCAAGCTCTATCTCGACCCGAACGAGCGCAAGCGTTTCGAGAAGGCCGCCAAGGTGATGGGCGCGGCATAAGCTTTCAGCCAAAGGTTCGAAGAGGGAGCGTGTGCTCCCTCTTTTCGTTTCAGCGGCACGCGGCCGACAGGATGGCGCGGCAATCCGCCTCGTCGGCTAGACCGATGCGCACCGCCAGGCCGTCCCGAACCGGCTTGCGCAAGGCTTTCGCGCCATCCGGTTCCATGGTCAGTCGCCTTCGGTCGTCCAGGGCCTGGAGTCTTGACCGCGAAAGGCCGAGCTCGCCGGCAAGCAGGCGGTCCAGCCGCAAAGGCGTCGTCCCCTCCAGCCGAAGCTCGAGCGCGAGGGCGTTGGCGTGTCCCGGCTCTCCGTCGAGCGGCTCCTTTCGAACCGTGACATCGGGAGATTCCTCGACCCGTCCGGCTCGGTTGCGCAGCGGGGCGGCATCAAAGGCATGGCGGCGCGCAAGCGCCGGATCGTTGCTTTCGAGCGCTGCCAGCAGCGCCGGCTCGATATCGTGGCGGTTTTGTCGTTCCAGGATGGTGAAATTCCAGGAGTTTTCGCAGCCGCTGCAGCGATAGATCAGCCAGACGTCGATGCGCTTGCCATTGGCATTGACGCGGAATTTCTCGCTGCATTTGTATGGTCTGAAGCCGCCGCAGCGGTTGCAGTTGATGAAAGGTCGTGGCGCGATTGCGGGCGCGATCGTCCAGAGGACACGCAAGGTAGAAGACATGCCGGTAGGCCCTTCCCGTCGGGAAGTCCGTCAGGCCGGCAATGTCCGAGATGCCCTTCATGGGCACGGCGTGGCGAAAGACTGTGTTGTCTGGAAATCAAGCGTCGGCGCGATAGCACTCGACGGCGGTTCAGCAATGCCAAACCGGTCTCGAACCGCCGCCTGAAGAACACGTGAAAATGGAGCAGGCGGCGCCAATGGCCGCGCCTGCGGTGCATTCAGAGGAGTTGGCGAGACCGGCGGTTACTGAGGCAAAGTGATGCTCGAAAATGGATGTCGGGCGGGTCTTCTAGCTAAGGCTGAAGGGAACGGCAAGAGCAGCACAAGAGCAGCAATTGTCGGCGTCGGCGCTGCCCTCATCCGCCTGCCGGCACCTTCTCCCCGTGAACGGGGAGAAGAGGGCTGGCCGCCATGCTGGCGCCTATCCTGCAACGCCGGCGACTGACGAAAGCAGAGAGCGTCCTTCGCCCCGTTTACGGGGAGAAGGTGCCCGAAGGGCGGATGAGGGGGCGGCGCCGGCGCTGCTAGCTATTGTCTCCTTGCTCAACGATCGCATCTTGCCAGGCGTGCCAAATGTGATGCGATCCGGTATGGTCTGTTCCTGTTCAAGAGGAAGCGCTCTCATGCATCTCGCCTCGCTGCTGATCTTCGCCGCCGCGCTCTTTGTCGCCGCCGGTTCGCCCGGCCCATCGATCGCCGCACTCGTGGCGCGGGTGATCTCGAAAGGGTTCCGCGACGTCTTCCCGTTCCTGCTGGCGATGTGGATCGGCGAGGCGATCTGGCTGTCGCTGGCGGTGTTCGGGCTGGCCGTAGTGGCGCAGACCTTCCACTACGCCTTCGTCGTCGTGAAGTGGATTGGCGTGACCTATCTCGCCTGGCTAGCGTTCAAGATGTGGACGGCGCCGGTCGAGGCCAAGGAAGGCGAGATGCCGCGCGAGGATTCGCCTGTGAAACTGTTCTTTGCCGGCATGGCGATGACGCTCGGCAACCCGAAGATCATGATGTTCTATCTGGCGCTGCTGCCGACCATCATCGATCTCGCCTCGGTCAGCGTCGTCGGCTGGGTCGAGCTGACGCTGACAATGGCTGTCGTGTTGGTCGTCATCGACCTAGCCTGGGTGCTGGCCGCTTCGCAGGCGCGCCGGCTTCTGAAAAGCAAGCGCGCCATGAAGATCGCCAACCGCGTCAGCGCCACGACCATGGCGGGCGCCGCCGCGGCAATCGCCGCGCGATAGCTACTTGGGCAAAACGCCGGCCGAAGGCAGCGGCGCTGGCTTCGGGGCCTGCGGGCCGCCGGAATAGAATTTCGCGGCCGGGTTTTCCTGCATGAAGTCGTAGGCGACCATGCCGAGCGGTCGTTTCGGCCGCTCCGACGCCGCCTGATGCCAGGGGATTACTTGGCGCAGCGCCGCAAGCGCGGCTGTCGGCGCTGCACCGAACTTCCGCTCCGAGTTCTGCGCCTTGCGGATCTCCATCCAGTAGCTTGCCGTCAGCAGGTCCTGCGCCACGAGGTGGAACGACACGTCGACCGCGTCGCGGGCGCGCTGCGTCTTGATGCGGGTCTGCGCTTCCAGGTCCTCGACCGTGGCGACGATCGCCTGACCGTTCGGCATCACCGGTGAACCAAGTTCGGCCAGTTCCTGCCACAGATCGGTCGGCAGGTAGCCGTCGAAGCTTGGGATGTCCTTGCGCTCGTCCGGCTTCAGCACGTCGGCCGGCTTGACCACGGTGAAGAAGGGGTTGCGGAAGCGTTCGATGCGTTGCGCGACGGCGACGCCAAGATTGGTCAGGGCGTTGGTGAGGGCCTCGACCTGGTTGGCCATCGGGTAGGGGTCCCAATTGGCGTTGGAGAAGATATAGCCGGACTTGCCGTTACTCAGCGATCCGCCCTTGATGTAATATTTCATGAATTGCGGGGTGCTCAGCTCCGGCGAACTTTGCGGCGTCAAGCCGGGCAGGATCGCCGGATTGTGATCCGACGAGTTGATCGACAGCAGGACGGAATCGCGCAGATCCGCCCAGGCCTGCCAGGCCGAGCCCTGGCGCTGGCTGGAGGCGCGCATGCTTTCCGGATCCTGGATGATGCGGGCCGGATCGTTGTCGAAGAGATAGCTGCCGTTGATCATGTCCATGACGCGGGCGGCGTCCCATGTCAGCCATGGATAGGGCCGCATCGACTGAACAGGCGCGGAGATCGGCGTGACGCTGGAGTTCATGCCGTTCAGCCCCATGGCGTAGCTGAGATCGGTCCATTCCAGCAGTTTTCGCGCGTCCTCCAGCAACAGCACGGCTTGCGCCTGCGCATAGGCGTTGGTGCTGATTAGCGCCGCCTGGTCGGCGGCGAAGGGCTCCAGCGGCTTCAGCCCGGCCTGTTCGAGCGCCTGCGCGGCCGGCATGCGGACGCCTTTGAGATAGGCATCGCCTTCGCCGACCATGGCCGCTCCGATATTGCCGAGCGTCGCGAGGTCGCCTTCGCCCAGCGTGCCGCGCGATTGCACGATCGGGGTGACGCGCTTGTTCAGCATATCGACAAGCATGTGCGTCAGCTGCGGGCTGGCCGCCTCATAGGACATGGTGTTGGCGCGGATAGCCATGATGGCGCGCACCAGCGCCTCCTCCTGCAACTCCGGCCCGTAGCCGCGGTTGACGCCGCCCTTGAAGCGGGCGAGCTGCTGGTCCTTGAGAAGTTTCATGTTTTCAGACGAGGTCGGGTCGCCGGAAAAGATCACGGTTTCGCGCTGGTCGCCGGCGCCGCGATTGAACCAGTAGATCGTGACGCCTTCGGCTGCACCTTCGAGCAGCAGACCATAAGCATCCGCCGAACGTTGCAGCGCCTGCGGGCTGAGCTCGACCTTGGCGCCGTTGCGGGCGATGGCGATGACCTGATCGATGCTCAGATCGTGACCGGTCAGCGTGATCGTCTTGTCGGCCGCCGTCTCGAAAATGGGCTGGTAGGCGGCCGCCGCTTCGAACGCTTGGGCAGGAGGCGCGGCAAGCACCGCCATCAGGGTCAGGGTACAGAGAAAAGGCTTGGGCTTGGTAATCCGGTCCAGCATGACGGCTCCCATGAAGCTGGTTTTCAGGAACGACTTTCACCCATTGGAAATTTTGTTTCCTGAAAGACTAGCCGCAAGCGTCAAGCTGTCAACGACTTAAGGTTGCAGGACCGATAGTGGGGAGGGTGTGGCCTCATCGTTCCACGGCATGGGCGGGCCGACCGCATGTCGATTGCGGAGGCCGCCTGGTTCGACATGCCGAACCAAGCGGCCGTGAAGGCGATCCCGGATCTCGCTGGAAATCCGCCTTGTGCAGCGTTGCGCGGTCTGGTCGCTACATCATCTCGATGATCGGCGCGATCTCGACGCTGAAGGCCGGGTCCATCAGGATCGGGCACTCCTTGGCTTTGGCGACGGCATCATCGATGTCCCTGGCCTCGACGATCGTGTAGCCGGCGGTCGGATTGCTGCCGCCATTGTTCTCAACCTTGCCGCTGGGCAGAACCGTCTTGGACATGCCGACCGGATTGCCGCCGTCGACCACGGCCGAGCCCAGCTTGCCGTACCAGCCGGTCCAGGCATCCATTGCCGCTTTGCGTTCGGCCTCATCAGTCGGCATCTTGCCGGAGCCATGATAGACATAGAGAAATTTCGCCATGTTCTCCTCCCTTGTCGGCGGCGTCGAACCGGCACGCGGCCACGCCGCTTGCGATATGCAGCTGCGCTACAACCCAATATGCGGCTACCCCGTAATCGTGGATACGCGGCAATCCCGCAGGTCTGGACATGCAGCCACACTGCAATCCTGATCATCGAACCAAATGACGCGGCGGGCAACGAAAAATTCGGTGTTGCTAATATAAAACCTGCGGCCGTCATCTCGCCATAGCGTGGTATTCGGAGTTCGGCCGCATATCGACCGCGGCGGCCACCCGGTTCGACATGTTGAAGAAGGCGGTAGTCGAGGCGATGTCCCAGATATCGCGGTCCGAAAAGCCGGCCTGGCGCAAGGCGGCTCGGTCGGCTTCCACAATCCTGGCCGGCTCCTCCGTCAGCTTCACGGCGAATTCGAGCATGGCGCGCTGGCGGTCCGACAGATCGGTGGCGCGGAAATTCATCGCCATCATCTCGCCCAGCGCCGGCTCGCCCGACAGCTGACGCACCGCCGCGCCATGCGCGGTGAGGCAGTAATAGCAATGGTTGATCGAGGAGACGGCGACCGCGATCATCTCGCGCTCCAGCTTCGACAGGCCCGAATCGCCCAGCATCAGATCGTTGTACATGTCGGTGAAGGCGCGCAGCTTCTTCTCGTCGAAGGCGTAGGCGAGCAGCACGTTGGGCACGAGGCCGAGCTTCTCCTCGCATTTGGCGAAATAGGCTTTCGTCGACTCGCTCAGCTCCGCCTGGACAAGCTCAAGCGCGGTTATTTTGCCGGTCATATGGGTTCTCCTTGCAGGCCGATGGCGTCAGTTCGAATTTTTTTATGCGTCGTCAAACCTTTGTCGCGAAACGGCGGTCATCTGCTACGATAGCCACAAAAGCATAAGACGGGAGGCAAGAAGCGTCATGGCCAGCGTGAAATCCAAGCCGAAGAAGAAAGCCGCCGCCTTGAAAGCGGAGGAGAAGCCGGCAAGGCTTGCCGATTATCTGCTTGCCCGGGCGCCCGCCGAGGATATCGCGGCCTATGACGCGGCCGACCTGGAACGCGCAGGCGAGCTCGCAGCCCGAGCGGTGGCCAGCCACAGGAAGGGCGAAAGCGTCGTCGCCGTCGATGCCGATTCGGGGGTTGCCTGCGACGGCCGACCGGTCACGGTCATCACCGTCGTAAACGACAACATGCCGTTCCTGTTCGATTCCATCCTTGGCGAGATCACCGAGAGCAGCGGCCAACCGACGCTGGTCACCCATCCGATCGTTACCGTCCGTCACGGCAAGGCCGGCGTCGTAGAGGTTCTGGGCGACGGTGGCAAGGAGGATGACGAGCACGAGCGGCTGAGCGTTGTCCACGTCCATGTTCCGAGGCTGACCGCGGAGGAGGGGAAGAGCCTTACCGAACGGCTGCGCAAGATGCTCTCCCAGGTTCGGGCCGCGGTCGTCGACTGGAAGCGTATGCTCGCCCGCCTCGACCAGGCGATTTCCGAGTTCCGCTATTCCGCGGTGCCGCTCGACAAGAAGAGCGTCGCCGAGGCGATCGCCTTGCTCGAATGGCTGCGCGACGACAATTTCACCTTCCTCGGCATGCGCGAATTCAAATATGTCGGCGGCGAGGAGAGCGGCTCGCTGGAGCGCGCCGACAAGCCCGGCCTCGGCATCCTGTCGGATCCGGATGTGCTGGTGTTGCGGCGCGGCACCGAGGCGGTGACGACGACGCCGGAGATCCGCGCCTTCCTGCATGGACCGGAGCCGCTGATCGTCACCAAGGCCAACGCCAAGTCCCTGGTGCACCGCCGCATCTATCTCGACTATGTCGGCGTCAAGACCTACACGGCGAAAGGCGCGCTGGCGGGCGAATTGCGCATCGTCGGCCTGTTCACCTCGACTGCCTACACGCGCTCGGTGATGAAGATCCCCTATTTGCGCTCGAAGGCCGAAACGATCATCGCCAAGTCCGGCTTCAATCCGAACGACCATTCCGGCAAGGCGCTGATCAACGTGCTGGAGAGCTATCCGCGCGATGAGTTCTTCCAGGTTCCGGTGCCGGTCCTGAGAAAGCATGCCAATGCCATTCTCGGCCTGGTCGAGCGGCCGCGGATCAGAGCGCTGGTGCGCGCCGACCAGTTCGATCGTTTCGTTTCGATCCTCGTTTTCGTGCCGCGCGACCGCTATGACAGCGTCGTGCGCGAGAAGATCGGCGCATATCTCAAGACCGTCTTCGAGGGCCGGCTGTCGGCCTATTACCCGGCCTTTCCTGAAGGCGGGCTGGCGCGCGTGCATTTCATCATCGGCCGCTCCGGCGGCAAGACGCCGAAGATCGAGCAGTCGACGATCGAGGCGGCGATCCGCGACATCGTGCGCACCTGGGAAGACGCGCTCTCCGAGGCGGCGGAAGCGGCCGGCAGCGATCCGGCGCTGAAGGCGATCGCGGCGCGGTTCCCCGAAAGCTACCGCGATAGCTTCTCGGCCGCCGTGGCGCTGGCTGATGCCGGGCGCATCGCCAAAATCAGCGCCGACAATCCGATCGCCATCGACTATTACCGCCATGCCGACCAGAAGCCGAACCAGGCGGCGCTGAAGATCTACCACCATGGCAGCCCGGTGGCGCTGTCGCGGCGCGTGCCGGTGCTGGAGAATATCGGCTTCCGCGTCATCAGCGAGCGCACCTTCGAGGTCGCCGGCGACCCGGCTGCAACGGTCTTCATCCACGACATGGAGCTGGAGAACAGCTACGGCAACCCAATCAACCTCGCCCATGGCGGGGCGCTGTTCGAGGATGCCTTCCTCTCGGTCTGGCGCGGCGACGTCGATAATGACGGCTACAACGGCCTGGCGCAGACCGCCGGCCTGTGGTCGGGCGAGATCACCATCCTGCGCGCCTATGGCCGCTACCTGCAGCAGGCCGGCATTCCGCAGAGCCAGGATTTCATCGCCGCCGCGCTCAACCGCTATCCGGAGATCGCGCGCGGCCTGCATTCGCTGTTCGTCGCCCGGCTTGGGCCGACGGCGGAAGGCGACGGCGCGGTGGCGGCCAAGCACCTCAAGGCCAAGATCAAGGACGCGCTGGAAGAGGTGCCCAATATCGATGACGACACCATCATCCGCCGCTACCTCAACCTCATCGAAGCCTCGCTGCGCACCAATCATTTCGTCGCCGATACGAAAGCGAAGGGGCAGTCGCTGGCAATCAAGCTCGACTCGCAGGCGGTCGAGGGACTGCCGGCGCCGCGGCCATGGCGCGAGATCTTCGTCTACGGCTCCGAGGTCGAGGGCGTGCATCTGCGCTTCGGCCCGGTGGCGCGAGGCGGCCTGCGCTGGTCGGACCGCGCCCAGGACTACCGCACCGAGGTGCTGGGTCTGGTGAAGGCGCAGCAGGTCAAGAACGCGGTCATCGTGCCGGTCGGCGCCAAGGGCGGCTTCTATCCGAAGAAGCTGCCGATGAGCGCCGGGCGCGACGCCATCTTCGAGGCCGGCACCTCGGCCTACAAGAACTTCGTCTCCAGCCTGCTTTCGATCACCGACAATATAGGCGTCGACGGGGTCATCCCGCCGGCCGGCGTGGTGCGGCGCGACCCTGACGATCCCTATTTCGTCGTCGCCGCCGACAAGGGCACGGCGACCTTCTCCGACACCGCCAACGCCATTTCGGAGAAGCACCACTTCTGGCTGGACGATGCCTTCGCCAGCGGCGGCTCGGCCGGCTACGACCACAAGAAGATGGGCATCACCGCCAAGGGCGCCTGGGAAGCGGTGAAGCGGCATTTCCGCGAGATGAACCGCGACATCCGGGCTGAGCCCTTCAGCGTGGTCGGCGTCGGCGACATGTCGGGCGACGTGTTCGGCAACGGCATGCTGTTGTCGCCCGCCATCAGGCTGATCGCCGCCTTCGATCATCGCGACATCTTCATCGATCCCGATCCGGACATGGCGGCCTCCCTGGCCGAGCGCCAGCGCATGTTCGCCCTGCCGCGCTCGTCCTGGCAGGACTACGACAAGTCGAAGCTGTCGGAAGGCGGCGTCATCGTCTCGCGCAACCAGAAATCGATCACGCTGCCGCAGGCGGCCGCCGCCGCGATCGGGCTCGCCAAGACCACGGCGACGCCGGTCGAGATCATGAGCGCCATCCTCAAGGCGCCGGTCGACCTTTTGTGGTTCGGCGGCATCGGCACCTATGTGCGGGCTTCCGGCGAAAGCAATCAGGATGTCGGCGACCGCGCCAACGACGCCATCCGCGTCACCGCGCTCGATGTCCGGGCGAAAGTCATCGGGGAGGGCGCCAATCTCGGCGTCACGCAGCGGGCGCGCATCGAGTTCGGCATGAATGGCGGCCGCTGCAACTCGGACGCCATCGACAATTCGGGCGGCGTCAACTGCTCCGACGTCGAGGTCAACATCAAGATCGCGCTGGCTTCCGCCATGCGCAAGGGCTCGCTGACGCGGCCGGCGCGCAACAAGCTGCTCGCCGAGATGACCGACGAGGTGAGCGCGCTGGTGCTCTTCAACAACTACCAGCAGACGCTGGCGCTGTCGCTCGCGCGCAAGCGGGGCCTGGCCGACATCGCGCATCAGGCCCGCTTCATGACAGCGCTGGAGGCGCGCGGCCTGCTCGACCGCGCCGTCGAGACGCTGCCTTCGCCGGCGGCGCTCGCCGAGCGCGAGGCGCGCGGCGAGCCGCTGACCAGGGCCGAGCTCGGCGTGCTGCTCGCCTATGCCAAGATCGTGCTGTTCTCCGACATCGTCGCCAGCGACGTGCCGGACGAGCCGCATTTCGACCGCGACCTGATGGGCTATTTCCCGGAGCGCATGGCCAAGAAATTCGCCGGCGAAATCCGCGACCACAGGCTGCGGCGCGAGATCATCGCGCGGGTCGTCGCCAACGATCTCGTCAATCGCGGTGGGCCATCCTTCGTCAACCGGCTGCAGGAAGCCACCGGCCGGCCGGCGGCCGATGTCGTGCGCACCTTCGCCGTGGTTCGCGACGGCTTTGCGCTGCCGGCGCTCTATCGCGAGATCGACGCGCTCGACAACCAGATCGACGGTCAGATCCAGCTCGATCTCTACCAGTCCGTCAGCCGGCTCATCTTTGTAACCAGTGGCTGGTACCTGAAGAACGAAGCCGGCTCCGCGCCGCTCGGCCAGCGCATCGTCGAGCTACAGGAGGCCCGCAAGGCGCTCGAGCCGAAGCTCGTCTCGCTGCTGCCGGCCTTCTCGCGCGAGCGCATCGAGGAGCGGCGGCAAGGCCTGTTCAAGGGTGGCGCGCCGGAGAAGCTCGCCGGGCAGCTCGCTTTGGCCGAGGTGGCCGAGCTGATCCCCGACATCGCGCTCACCGCGCGCACCGCCAATGCCGACATCGTCAGCGCGGCCAAGGCCTTCTTCGCCGTCAGCGACGCCTTCCGCATCCCGCGCGTCGAGGAAGCGGCGCGCTCGATCATGCCGCCCGACTACTACGACCAGCTGGCGCTGTCACGCGCGACCGACACGATCGGCGTCGGCCGTCGCGGCATCGCGGTGGCGGCTCTGACGTCGCATGGCGCGGCGGCGGATCCGGTCGCGGCGTGGCTGGAAGCCGGCGGCGAGCGCATCGCCCGCATCCGCGAGCGGCTGCAGGCGCTGACCGAAGGCGGCGACATCACCGTGTCGCGGCTGTCGGTGGCGTCCGGGCTGATGACCGACCTGACGGGGATGTGAAGTTCCTCGCCTCCGCCGAAGGCGGGGGAGAGGTGGCCGCGTAGCGGCCGGAGAGGGGCTTCGCAGGGCGAAGGCCCTTCTCGACTGATCAACCTGCCACAGCCCGCCGCATTCCCCTCTCCGTCTCGGCTTCGCCGAGCCACCTCTCCCCACTTCGTGGGGCGAGGAACTGGCGCTTGTTGCGCCACCGCCGGAAAACATGCAGACATGGCGCCCGGCGCGAGCGGCCCGAGGGAATCAGCATGGCGGCAGTAGAGACAGTGCAGCGGGCATCGGGGCGCGGCATCTGGGGCTGGATGTTCTTCGACTGGGCGGCCCAGCCTTTCTTCACCGTCGTCACCACCTTCATCTTCGGCCCCTATTTCGTCTCGCGCATGGCGAGCGACCCGACCGCCGGGCAGGCTGCCTGGGGTTACGGCATCGCCGCGGCGGGCCTGGGCATCGCGGTGCTGTCGCCGGTGCTCGGCTCGATCGCCGACCAGACCGGGCCTCGCAAGCCCTGGATCGCCTTCTTCGCAACGATCAAGATCGTCAGCCTCAGCCTGCTGTGGTTCGCCGCACCCGGCTCGAACCTGTTCCTGGTCGTGCTGTTGTTTTCGCTGGCCTCGGTTGCGGCCGAATTCTCCACCGTGTTCAACGATTCCATGATGCCGCGACTGGTGCCGAAGGAGGAGATCGGCCGCATTTCCAACGTAGCCTGGGGACTCGGCTATCTCGGCGGCATGGTGGCGCTGATCTTCGTCGTGCTGTTCCTGGCCGGCAATCTCGAAACCGGCAAGACCCTCATCGGCCTCGATCCGCTGTTCGGGCTGGACCCGAAGCTCGGCGAGGATGCGCGCTTCACCGGGCCGATGTCGGCCGGCTGGTATTTCCTGTTCATCCTGCCGATGTTCTTCTTCACGCCCGACGCCACCAAGGGAATCCCGATCGGACCGGCGGTGCGCGAGGGCTTGTCCGAACTGAGGTCCACGCTCGCCGAGGTGCGCCAGCGCAGCGGCATCCTGCGCTTCCTGCTTGCGCGCATGATCTATCAGGACGGCGTCAATGCGCTGCTGGCGCTCGGCGGCACATTCGCGGCCGGCATGTTCCACTGGTCGATCACCGAGATCGGCATGTTCGGCATCATCCTCAACATCGTAGCCATCTTCGGCTGCTGGATCGCGGCGCGGCTCGATACCGCGCTCGGCTCGAAGCATGTCGTGATGATCTCGCTGGTGATGCTGTCGGTCGCCACGATCGGCGTCGTCTCGACCGGCCCGGGCTTCACGCTGCTCGGCCTGATCCCGCTGCCGACAACCGATTCCGGCGGACTGTTCGGCACCGCGGCCGAAAAGGCCTATATCCTGTACGGGCTGCTGATCGGGCTCGCCTTCGGGCCGGTGCAGGCCTCGTCACGATCCTACATGGCGCGCAGCGTCACCGCCGCCGAGTCCGGCCGCTATTTCGGCATCTACGCATTGGCGGGGCGGGCGACCAGCTTCCTGGCGCCCTTCATGATTGCAAGCATCACCACGATGAGCGATTCGCCGCGGCTCGGCATGGCGGCGATCATCCTGTTCCTAGGCATCGGCATGGCGATACTGGCGGGGACGCCCTATCCGGCGGACAAGCGGTAGCGCTGTTTCCTTCTCCCCTTGTGGGAGAAGGTGTCGCCGAAGGCGACGGATGAGGGGTGCTGGAAGGATCGCTGCGCGGAAGAAGTAAGCGCCTGGTATCTTTCAGTTTTCCGACGTCTCACTCCGCTGGAACACCCCTCATCCGTCTCGGCGCCGCGCGCCGATCCACCTTCTCCCACAAGGGGAGAAGGGGAAGATCGCTCAATGCCTGAAATGCCTTACACCGGTGAACACCATGGCGATGCCGTGCTCGTCGGCGGCGGCGATGACGTCGTCGTCGCGCATCGAGCCGCCGGGCTGGATCACCGCCGTGGCGCCGGCCTCGATCGCCGACAAGAGCCCGTCGGCGAAGGGGAAGAAGGCGTCCGAGGCGACGACCGAACCCTTGGTCAGCGGTTCGGCGAGGCCGGCGGCTGCCGCCGCGTCCAGCGCCTTGCGGGCGGCGATGCGCGAGGAATCGACGCGGCTCATCTGGCCGGCGCCGATGCCTACCGTCGCGCCATCCCTGGCATAGACGATGGCGTTGGACTTGACGTGCTTGGCGACGCGGAAGGCGAATTTGAGGTCGGCCAGTTCCGCCGGCGTCGGCGCGCGCTTCGTCACCACTTTCAATTCGAGGTCGTCGACCACGGCATTGTCGCGGCTTTGCACAAGCAATCCGCCGGCGACCGACTTCGCCGTCGTGCCGGCCGCGCGCGGGTCGGGCAGGCCGCCGGTGACCAGCAGGCGCAAATTCTTCTTAGCCGCGACGATCGCGGCGGCTTCATCGGTGGCATCCGGCGCGATGATGACCTCGGTGAAGGTTTTCACGATCTCTTCCGCGGCTTCCGCATCGAGGATGCGGTTCATGGCGACGATGCCGCCGAAGGCCGAGACCGGGTCGCAGGCCAGCGCCTTGGCGTAGGCCGCCTTCAGCGACGAGCCTTCGGCGACGCCACAGGGGTTGGCGTGCTTGATGATGGCGATCGCCGCCGAGCGGGCCGGATCGAACTCGCCGACCAGCTCGAAGGCGGCGTCGGTGTCGTTGATGTTGTTGTAGGAGAGCTGCTTGCCCTGCAACTGCCTGGCGGTGGCGACACCGGGCCGCCTGTCGCCCGAGAGATAGAAGCCCGCATTCTGATGCGGGTTCTCGCCATAGCGCATCACCTGGTCGAGACGGCCGCCGAACGCGCGCCACGTCGGGTGCTCGATCTGGAGCTCCTCTGCGAACCATCCGGAAATCGCCGCGTCATAAGTGGCGGTGCGGGCAAAGGCCTTGGCCGCCAGCTTCTTGCGGAAGTCGAGCGACAGCGAGCCGAGATTCATCTCCAATGCGTTGATCACCGATGCATAATCGGCCGGGTCGGTGACGATGGCGACATAGGCGTGGTTCTTGGCCGAGGCGCGGATCATCGCCGGCCCGCCGATGTCGATGTTCTCGACGATCGAGGCATAGCCGGCGCCGGAGCGGCGGACTTCCTCGAACGGATAGAGGTTCGAGACGACCAGGTCGATCGGCTCGATGTGGTGGTCGCGCATGGCCTTGGCATGATCGGCATCGTCGCGGATGCCGAGCAGCGCGCCGTGCACCGAAGGATGCAAGGTCTTCACCCGGCCGTCCATGATTTCGGGGAAGCCGGTGAGCTCGGAAACGTCGCGCACCGCGAGGCCAGCCTGGGCGATGGTCTTGGCCGTGCCGCCCGTCGAAACCAGTTCGACGCCGGCGGCGGCGAGCGCTTTGGCGAATTCGACCAGGCCGGTCTTGTCGAAGACGGAAAGCAGCGCGCGGCGCACCGGAACGAGATCCGGCGCCGGAATGTTTTTTGTGGGCACGGCCATGGCGGGCGGCCTTTCAGAACTGTTGGAAGGGACGTTGGCCGGCCCTAGCATATGAGCCCCGGAAATCAAGTGAATCCGGGATCAGGCACGCAGCGTTTGCCGAGCAGGCTCAGTTGTTTTCGGGATAGCCGGCGATAGCGGTGCGGGTCAGCTGCCAATGGACCTCGGCAATCTCCGAGGCCTTGAAGGCGAGCACGATCTGCCGGCTGCGGCGCGGGCCGCTCAGGCCGGCGAAATAGATCGATTCCTCGACCTCCGGCACCACTTCGGCGCAGGTGAAGACCCAGCTGTCGCCCTGCGCGGCGGCAAGGGTCAGCCGGCCGTGGTCGTCCTGCAGCAGGCTGATGTCGGGGTGGACATGGAAGCGCACCGTGACGAAGTCGCGGCCGTTGTTGCGGATCGCGGCATTGCCCGGGCGCAGGAACCGGTCGCGCCCGGCAAGCACGTTGCCGTTCGTGCCGAGCTTCAGCTCGCGCTCATGCAGGAAGCCGAATTGCTGGACATAGCCGTCATGGCGGGCGACGAAGCCTTGCATGCCCTTCTGGTCGAGGCGCTTGCAGGGCACATGCTGCGGGCCGCCGATCAGCGGCGAGCCCAAAAGGTCGCTGACCCGCAGCGAATGGCTGAAGCGCGCCGACGAGGTGTCGTTGATCGTGGCGGTCGAATGCGCGGCGGTGGCGCGCGCCAGCGGCCGGAATTCCGGGGCGCCGTACGTATCGATGCCGGCATTGACGATGAAATGCTGGCGCCCGGAGGAGAGCTCGAAGGCGAGACAGCCGGCATGCGCGGCGTTGGAGACGTCGATCGGCGGCGGCAGGCCGGTGTCGGCGATCACCGTCACGCCGCCCATCGAAAGGCGCTCATAGCCGGAATGCGGCGCGTGCAGCAGCGGCGCGCCTACCGTGTCGTCATGGCGCAGGATGGTGGCGATGCGGTCATGGATGGTGGCGCCCATGCCGTTGAAGCGGGCAAGGCTGCCGTCCTGATGGCGGAAGAAGCGCAGCGCCGGCAACATGCGGTCGATGGCGCCGATCAGGGCCGCCGGCGGCGCCTCGGCCTGGTTGGCATAGGTCTGGCGCAGCGGCAGGAGATCGGCGAGCAGCTCCAGCACCGCCATCGGTTTGCGCGAGATGTGGCCGCCATCGGGCAGGATCTGATGCTCCAGCTCCTCGGCCAGGTTGCGCGTCGCCGAACGCAGCGCCGAAGCCGGCGCCGGCAGCGACAGCGCGGCGAAGGCGAGCGCGATGCGGGCGCGCAGCCTGGCCTCGCCGTCCGGCATCTCGCGCGCCACCGAGCGCAGGTAGCGAATCTGCACGGCAAGCGATTTGAGGAAGGCGCGATAGAACGGGAATTCGGCGCCTTGCAGCATCACCGAGGAATGCTGCAGCCAGGCGATCACGCGCTTGGCCGTCGTTCCCGGCTCCCAGGCGATGCCCGAAATCTGGTTGCCGTGCATGGCAATCCAGTCGGTCACCAGGGCTCTCGCATTGGCGGCGGCGAGCTCGGTGCCGGCGGCGCGCATGTGGCGCAGCCAGCGGAAGCCATGCAGCGATTTCTGCCAGCCGCGATTGGGCACGTCGAGCTGAAAGGGCGAGGTGCCGCCGGTCTCGACCAGATGGCCGGACAGCGGGTAGCGGCCGTAATAAATCTCCAGGGCGATTTGCGGATCGGCGAGCCGCAAATCCGGCGGGGCGATCAGGACGCGTTCGGGCGTGCGCCCGGAATAGCGCCAGCGATAGACCGGACCGGCGCGCAAACGCCGGCGCGTCTTGCGCCAGAACTCCTTCGCGACGAGCGTCCATAGACGCGTCGTGTTGCCGGCAACAAGTGCCAATAGCCCTCCAGATGTCCCCATTACCCAAGCGCAAGCTTATGCGATTCAAGAACTTATGCGAAGGCGGATTTCGCCGAAGTGAACCGCTTCACGCCGCTTTGCCGGTACCGATCCCTAAAAAAGTCAGCAAGTTTTTGCGAGATAACGACTCAACCGTCCCGTCTCATCCGGGCCGCGAAGAAGCCGTCCAGACCGGAAATCCCCGGCGATTCAAGCATTAGGTCGGCGGGCGTCGTGCGCAGCGTGCCCGCAGATGTAAGGAACGGATCGACCTCGGCGAACTCGCTTGGGCGGATCGGGTCGTCGATCACCCCGGGGGTTTCGGCAAGGAAGGCGCGGTAAAGCTCCTCGCCTTCGATTGGGTCGAGCGAGCAGTTGGAAAAGACGATGCGGCCGCCGGGCCTGACGAGACCGTCGGCATGGGCAAGGAGGCGGCGCTGAAGAGCGGCGAGCTTCTCGACATCCGCCATGGTCTTGGTCCAGGGCACATCGGGATGGCGACGCACGGTTCCGGTCGAGGAGCAAGGCGCGTCGAGCAGCACGGCGTCGAACAGATCCGCCGGCCGGTAATCCAGGAGGTCGGTCTGGACCAGGTCGGCCGTCAGGCCGAGGCGGTCGAGATTCTGCTTCAGCCGCGCCAGCCGGTTCTTCGAGGTGTCGACAGCGGTAACGCTGGCGCCGGCCAGGATAAGCTGCGCCGTCTTGCCGCCGGGCGCGGCGCAGAGGTCGGCGACGCGTTTGCCGCTTATTTCGCCGAACAGGCGCGCCGGCAGGCTTGCGGCCGTGTCCTGCACCCACCAGGCGCCGTCGGCGAAGCCGGGCAGGTCGATGACATTGGCCGACAGCTTTTCGACACGCACGGTGCCGGTCGGCAGAACGATGCCGCCCAGGCGCTCGGCCCAAAGCGCTGGATCGGCCTTGACGGTGAAATCGACCGGCGCCTCGTGGCGATGCGCGGCAAGGATGGCGTGCGCCTTGTCGGCTCCGTAGGCGGCGGTCAGCCGCTCGGCAAACCATTGCGGCGCCTCGCTGGTGGCGGCAAGCGCCGGGGCAAGCTCGGCGTCCTTGGCGCGGGCCAGCGAACGCAGCACGCCATTGACGAGGCCGGAGAAGCGGGTGGTGCGCGGATCGGATTTGGCGTGGGTGACGGCAAGGTCGACGGCGGCGCTGTCCGGAACGTCGAGGAACAGGATCTGCGCGGCGGCGACATTGAGGATATGCGAGAGTGCCGTGGCATTGGCCGGCAAGGGCTTTTCCAACCGCCTGGACAGCAGCCCGGCAATGGTCATGCGATGGCGCAGCGCGGTCACCAGGATGGCGCGCACCAGCGCGCGGTCGCGGCCGTCCAGCGCCTTGTATTGCGGGTGGCCGTGCTCGTTGTCGGTCAATCCATCGAGCGGCGTGCGGGCATCGATGACGGCGGCCAGCAGTCGCGCCGCCGCCTTGCGCGCGGCAAGGCCGGCTATCTCCTCACCGGCCTTGTGTTGCGCATTGCCTGGCTGTCCGCGCCTCGGCGGCGTCACGACCACGGACCTTTCGACCGGCGCGGTCCGGTCGGGTTGCGGCCCCACGGATTGGGTTTCGGCGGCGGCGGGCCGGCAGGCGGCGCGGGTTCCGTCCGCTTACCCCATGGACCGGCCGACGCCTCCTCGGGCTGGATGGGCCGCGCGGAAGCCTCGCGCCGATTGGCAGGCGACGCACGACCCATCTCGCTTGCCATCTCCTGTAGCGCCGCGATGCGGTTCTCGGTGCTCGGATGGGTCGAGAACAGATTGTCCATGCGCTCGCCATGCAGGGGGTTGATGATGAAAAGATGCGCCATCGCCGGGTTGCGCTCGGCATCCTCATTGGGGATTTGTTCGGCGCCGTGCGCGATCTTGGCGAGCGCCGAGGCCAGCCACAGCGGATTGCCGCAGATCTCGGCGCCGCGCCGGTCGGCCTCGTATTCGCGAGTGCGGCTCACCGCCATCTGCACGATCATGGCGGCGAAGGGCGCCACCAGCATTGCCACCAGCACGCCGACAAAGCCGAACGGGTTGTTGTTGTCGCGGCTGCCGCCGAGGAAGAAGGCGAAGTTGCCTAGCATCGAGATCGCGCCGGCAAGTGTCGCCACGATCGTCATGGTCAGCGTGTCGCGATGCTGCACATGGGCAAGCTCATGCGCCATCACCGCCGCGACCTCCTCGTGCGAGAGGCGCTGGAGCAGGCCGGTGGACGCGGCCACCGCGGCATTCTCGGGATTTCGGCCGGTGGCGAAGGCGTTGGGCTGCGGGTTGTCGATCAGATAGGTCTTCGGCATTGGCAGGCCGGCCTGCTTGGCCAGCGCCTGGACGATCGCGTAATATTCGGGCGCATTCTTCTCGTCGACCTCGATGGCGTGGTTCATCGACAGCACCATCTTGTCGGCGTTCCAGTAGCTGAACAGGTTGGTGCCGGCGGCGATCAAAAGCGCGATGACCATGCCGCCCGAGCCGCCGATCAGATAGCCGACGCCCATGAACAGCGCCGTCATCGCGGCAAGCAGCATGGCGGTGCGAAGCGTGTTCATCGTTTCATCCGTTCGGGGAGATGGGGTCGATCCTTTTGGGGTCATGGCTATATGATGGGAAAGGCCGGGCTCCGTTTCAATCGGCAGGGAATATCGCATGACCGAACTGACCAACAAGACCGAAACCGCGGGCGATGGCGACGGGCCGCGAAAGATGCTGACGCCGGCCGCGAGCCGCGCGCTGGCGGAGGCCGAGGCCAGGCGCAGGGAATATCGCGAGGCCGAGGCAAAATTGCCGAAGGAAATCGGCGGCCGCGGCGGCAAGGAACCCGGCCGCTATGGCGATTGGGAGGTGAAGGGCCTCACCAGCGACTTCTGACAGGAACCGGTTTCCGAGCGGAATCTGCCGAATAGTGGTCACGCAGATTGCATGCGTTGAGGATTGGTGAAAGGTCATCACTTCGTCATCCTATGGCGAAGCAAGGAGCGAAGCGACGCGCGCAGACCATAGGATCCATTCCGTGACGTCGAGGCGTTTCGGCGGTCCAGAATTCTGCTCCGCTGCATTCCTCGGCCAAGGTCACGGAATGGATCCTCGGGTCTGCGCTCCGCTGCGCGTCGCTCCGCCCGTGGATGACGAAGTTCGTAAGCTTCGGCCGATCTCGAAGGTCTGGTTGATTTGGCGAAACGAACGGTGAAAATTTCACCTGCCGACAAGCCTGCAATCCGTCAAAGTCCCTGTACGAGGGACTAGGCCGCAGCCCGTGTCGGCGACAAAACGATGAAACCACTTTCGTCGACCGCAATGCCGATCTCGTCATAGGAACGGATCGTCGGGTGCGGTGTGACGAGCGGGTGGACGTGCGTGGCGCTGATCACCATCACCGAGGCGCCGGAAGCCTCGCCCGCCGCGATGCCTGCCGGCGCATCCTCGAAGACCAGGCAGTCGCGCGCCTCGACTCCAAGATGCTTTGCCGCCAGGAGAAAACAATCCGGCGCCGGCTTGCCATGGGTCACGTCTTCCGCCGTTACCATCATGGCGGGAACTGGGATGCCGGCCGCCTGCATGCGCAGCAGCGCCAGCTCGCGCGGCGCCGAGGTGGCGATGGCCCAGCGCTCCGGCGGCAGCGATTCCAGGAACGAGACGGCGCCGGGGATAGGGACGATGCCTTCGAGGTCGTCCGCCTCGGCCTTGAGCAGCGCATCGGCTTCCGCAACCACATCGACGCCCGGAAGCATCAATCCGCCGATCGTCTCGATCGCCCGCTTGCCATGGATGGTCGGCAGGAAGGTGGCGATGTCCAGCCCGTGACGCTCCGCCCACTTCGTCCACACCCGTTCCGCCGCGGCGATCGAATTGAGCACCGTGCCGTCCATGTCGAACAGGAAGGCGGCGAACTTTGAGCCTGCGAACATCGGATTTCCTGGAGAATCGTTTTCGGGGAGGGCGAAACGTGGTACCCAGTTTAGACCGGCCAGCACTGGCTGAGAAGGCGAGATACCCACCATTTCAATTTCGCACGGGAACAACCTCCGGTTCGTTGCGTTGAAGAGGCTGTCTTCCAAAATCGCCACGGAGCCAAAACCACCAAGGGGGCATGCGATGCTGATCCGGCTCGGCTATGAAATCGCCATCGAATGCGCGGCGGCGACGCCGATCATCTCGCTTCTCGACATCCATCCCGACCGGCATGCCGACATCAAGCGGCAAACGCGGGTCCTGACCTCGCCCTCGGTGCCGACCCGGACTTATCACGACCGCCACGGCAATATCTGCCGTCGCTTCACGGCGCCCGCCGGAAGCTTCCGCATCCTCTATGACGCGGTGATCGAGGACAGCGGCGAGACGGACGAGGTCAACACGCTGGCGCGAGAAACGCCGGTCGCGGAACTGCCCGACGACGTGCTGACCTATCTGCTCGGCAGCCGCTATTGCGAGACCGACCACCTCGGCAGCATCGCCTGGCAGCTTTTCGGCCAGCTCCCGCCCGGCTGGGCGCGCGTTCAGGCGATCGTCGACTATGTCAACAGCCGGCTCTCCTTCGGCTACGGCTACGCTCGCGCCACCCGCACGGCGGCCCAGGCGCATGAGGAGCGTGTCGGGGTCTGCCGCGATTTCGCGCATCTGGCGATCACGCTTTGCCGATGCATGAACATTCCGGCGCGCTACGTGAACGGCTATCTCGGCGATATCGGCGTGCCGGCCGATCCGGCCCCGATGGATTTTTCTGCCTGGATGGAAGTCTTCCTCGACGGCAAATGGTACACGTTCGACCCGCGCCACAACCGGCCGCGCATCGGCCGGGTCGTCATCGCGCGCGGCCGCGACGCCACCGACGTGCCGCTGCTGCACAGTTTCGGTCCGCACCGGCTCTCTCTTTTCAAGGTGTGGACCTACGAGCAGGAAGGCAATCGCTTCAATCCTCCGCATCACGGCGTCGATCGGACGGTGAGCGCGCAGATGTTAGCCTAGGCTCGACAGACCCTGCGCCGTGCCATGTTTCATCGGGGCCGCCGACCCGCTTCGGCACAGCCCGATCGTGCCAAACAGGGATCGGACGCGACAGTCCTCAAGATCATGGTAAGCGCTTCATGAAGCTGGCTTCGCCAGCGCATTCTCGTTAACTTCCTGTTCACCCTCAACTTTGCCGAAAGCAAGCAGAAACAATGCACTAACCGCCTGTTAAGCGTCTTTCGGCGGCTTCTGGCCGAAATCCTGCAACGCCTTTGCCGAGCGGCGCAGCGCCGCAGACAGTGGAGGCGGAAGGCATGCGGCAGTTCAGAGGTGTCGTTCGTGGGGTGGACGGCTTTAGCCGGAATCGCGAAGGCAATTTCGCGGTTCTGTTCGGAGCTGCCGTGTCTGTCCTCGCGCTGGGGGTGGGATTCGCGGTCAACATCTCGCAACTCAACAATGCGAGCTCGAGCTTGCAGGGTGTCGTCGACGCGGCCGTGACCTCGACGGCCCGCGATCTCACCCTCGGCGTCATCACGGAAGCCGACGCCAGCAAAACGGTGCAGGCATTCCTCGACGCCAACGGCACCGCCGGCATCCTGATGCAGGCCGACCAGGTGGTGCTGGACAAGCTTACGGTCGACAGGACAGCCAACACCGTGCAGGCCGATGCGCATGCCGATGTCGGCCTCTTCTTTCCGCTGTTCAGCACCGACAGCATGCGCCGCGTGACCGCTTCGACCACCGCGCTCTACTCGGACAAGACGGTGGAGGTGGCGATGATGCTCGATGTTACCGGTTCGATGGCTCCCGACTGGCGCGCCAAGACCAACAAGATCGGCGACCTGAGGACCGCCGCGTCACAGACGGTCAAGGGTCTCCTGGATCAGAATCGGGACCCCAATGATCCCCGGATTCGGGTGTCGATCATCCCCTATGCCGAAGCCGTCAACACCGGCCGCCTGGCCGACACGGTCTTCGTGGAGACCGAGATGGGGCCGAAAGTGCCGCCGCCGATCGATACCGCGGTGCCGGTTTCTGCCACGGTGTCCGACAATTGCGCAACCGAGCGCAAGGACAAGGACGGCTACGTCGATTACTCGTCGGACGGGCCCTACACGCAACGGCGCGACAATCAGGGCAGGATCTATCTGGCCAAGGTCAACCGCGACTACCGTGTGAAGGTATGCCCCACGGCCACTCTGGTTCCGCTTACTGCCGATGAGGACAAGCTGGTGACGGCGATCGAACATTTTCAGGCCGGGGGCGTGACCGCAGGCGGCATTGCCGCGCAGTGGGGCTATTACATGCTCTCGCCATCCTGGCGTACGGCTATATCGAGCGCTCGCCTAGGCGCCGGCCCCGCCAACTTCGATCGCAACAGGGTGGCCAAGATCGCCATTCTGATGACGGACGGCCAGTTCAACACCGCCTTTGCCGGCGGACGCGGCGCGTCCAGGTCGCAGGATCAAGGTCAGAAGTCGCGCGCCAATGCCGAAAACATCTGCGATAACATGAAGCGCGACGGCATCGAGATATTCACCATCGCTTCGATCTCAACGATCTGGCGATGACCGCAACCGAACGCGATCAGGCCAAGTCCGTGTTGAAGGACTGCGCGACCGACGACACCTCGTCGCTCAAGCATTATTACGAGGCCGCCAACGGCGCCGAATTGTCCCATGCCTTCGGCGAAATCAGCCGCAATATCGAGAAGCTCACAATCAGCCGCTGACCTGCAGCGCCGACCCCAAAGCGCGTCGCGATCTTTCAGATTCGCTCCATGCGCTTTTACGTTTTTGACTTTACGCATTTCTCCCAAAACCGGTTCCCACCTTCGGGAGACACGCCTCATACGGAAAAGGCCGCCGCTTCTTGACGAAGCAGGCGGCCTTCCGTGTTTCCGTCCATGACGCGGCTCCTGGCGGCAACCCCTTCGGGTTACCTGCCGCGCGTCTCGCGCCTTAACGGGAAGACTGCTTCCCGGAAGTGCAATCCGCAGAGCTCACGTTATGGAAAACGAAATCACTCGACATCGGATCACCTCCTTTCGGTTTGTTGAACACACCCCAATGATGGGGTGCGTTGCAGCAAAAGACAAGAGGGCAGGTCAGAGGAAGCGCATCGGCGCGCCGATCCCGATCCGCGCCGGCCGGTCGACGGTGCAGTAGACGCCGAGATTGTGGGCGTTGTGGCGAACCAGGTTGCGCAGGATGCCGGGGTCGGTGTCGAAGCCGTCCTGGGCGATGATGGTGAAGCCGCAGCGGCGGCAGGGTTCGGAGACGGTGAGTTCAAGATCGCCGACCGCGAGCTTTCTTCCGATCCATTCCGTCTCCGGGAAGGCGCCTTCGACAGGCGCCATGTCGACGACGATGTTGGGCCGGAAGCGGCGCGGATCGGGCGTGCCCTCCGGATGCAGGGCCTTCAGGCGGGCCAGCGAGGCAGTGGTGAGCAGATGGATCGGCGTTTTGGCATAGCGGGCTGCGGTCAGCGGCCCGGTATGGAAGGGCGCCGCGTTCTCAGCGCCGAACGGACGGATGGAGGCCGCGAAGCCGAGGAAGGCCGAAATCGCGCGGTCGCTTTCCGGGTCGGGCGCCGGCAGCCAGCCGCCGCCGGGCACGGCGACTTCCAGGCGCCATTCCTTGCTCATCGGGGCCCCGCTCAGCCGGGTGCGAATAAGCGGCACTTTGTGCCACTTTGTTTCGCGGTCTGGCCTTGCGATCTCGCCGTCGGAAGCATCGACCAGTCCAAACAGCCGGTCACCATCGACAGTCGTCGTGCCGACCGAAATGGCGTCGAGCCGCTCGCCGGCGAGCGAGCTCGCCGGATAGCGCCAGAGCTGGCTGACGGAGCCGAGGATCGTCTCGCCGGCCATCAGCCTCTCTTGTTCTGGCGGTTGACGACGAGGTCGTCGACCACGGCCGGGTCGGCGAGGGTCGAGGTGTCGCCCAGCGAACCGAAATCGTCCTCGGCGATCTTGCGCAGGATGCGGCGCATGATCTTGCCGGAACGGGTCTTGGGCAGGCCGGGCGCGAACTGGATCTTGTCCGGCGTGGCGATGGCGCCGATCTCCTTGCGGACATGGGCGACGAGTTCCTTGCGCAGATCCTCGCTGCCCGTCTCTCCGGCCATCAGGGTGACATAGCAGTAGATTCCCTGCCCCTTGATGTCGTGCGGATAGCCGACGACCGCGGCCTCGGAAACCTTGTCGTGGCTGACCAGCGCCGATTCGACCTCGGCCGTGCCCATGCGGTGCCCGGAGACGTTGATGACGTCGTCGACGCGGCCGGTGATCCAGTAATAGCCGTCGGCGTCGCGGCGGCAGCCGTCGCCGGTGAAGTACTTGCCCTTGTAGGTCGAGAAATAGGTCTGCACGAACCGCTCGTGGTCGCCATAGACGGTGCGCATCTGGCCCGGCCAGGAATCGGTTATGCAGAGATTGCCGTCGGTGGCGCCTTCCAGCACCTTGCCTTCACCGTCGACCAGCTGCGGCTGAACGCCGAAGAAGGGCCGGGTGGCGGAACCGGCTTTCAGGTCCGTGGCGCCGGGCAGCGGCGTGATCAGGATGCCGCCGGTCTCGGTCTGCCACCATGTGTCGACGATCGGCACCTTGCCGTTGCCGACGACGTTGAAATACCACTCCCAGGCTTCCGGGTTGATCGGCTCGCCGACCGACCCCAGAACGCGCAGCGACTTGCGTGAGGTCTTCTTCACATGGCCGTCGCCGGCGCCCATCAGCGCGCGCAGCGCCGTCGGCGCGGTGTAGAAGATGTTGACCTTGTGCTTGTCGATGACCTCCCAGAAGCGCGCCTGGGAGGGATAGTTCGGCACGCCCTCGAACATCAGCGTGGTGGCGCCGTTGGCCAGAGGTCCGTAGACGATATAGCTGTGGCCGGTCACCCAGCCGACATCGGCGGTGCACCAATAGACGTCGCCGTCATGGTAGTCGAAGACATATTGGTGCGTCATCGAGGCATAGACGAGATAGCCGGCGGTGGTGTGCAGGACGCCCTTCGGCTTGCCGGTCGAGCCGGAGGTGTAGAGGATGAACAGCGGATCCTCTGCCTTCATCTTCTCCGGCTTGCATTCAGCCTTCACCGAAGCGACTTCGTCGTGATACCAGACGTCGCGACCGGGAGCCCAGCCGACCTTGCCGCCGGTGCGGCGCACGACCACGACCTTGTTGACCATCACGAAGTTCCTGGCGGCGATGTCGATCGCCTTGTCGGCATTGTCCTTCAGCGGAATGGTCTTGCCGCCGCGCAGACCTTCATCGGCGGTGATGACGAAGGTCGATTCGCAGTCGACGATGCGGCCGGCGAGCGCGTCCGGCGAGAAGCCGCCGAAGACGATCGAATGGATGGCGCCGATGCGGGTGCAGGCGAGCATCGCATAGGCCGCTTCCGGGATCATCGGCATGTAGATGGTGACGCGGTCGCCCTTCTTGACGCCGTGCTTCTTCATCACATTGGCGAGCCGGCATACATGTTCGTAAAGCTCGTTGTAGGTGATCTTCCTGTCGTCGTAGGGATTGTCGCCTTCCCAGATGATGGCGGTCTGGTTGCCGCGCTTCTTCAGGTGCCGGTCGATGCAATTGTAGGAGACGTTGGTCTGGCCGTCCTCGAACCACTTGATCGAGACCTTGCCGTCGAACGAGGTGTTCTTGACCTTCGTGAAAGGCTTGAACCAGTCGATGCGCTTGCCGTGCTTGCCCCAGAACTTGTCCGGGTTCTTCACGCTGTCGGCATACCATTTGAGGTAGGTATCGTTGTCGATCAACGCGTTCTTCTTCCACGCCGGCTGGACGCGGTGGACATGCACATCGGACATTTTCTGCTTTCCTCCCAAACCACTCTCGCCGGCTTGAGCCGCCAGCGGCATCGCGGCAAAACGGCCGCGAATTCGCGGGCATTATTAACAGTTCCGTCGTGGCGGCAATATTAGACGTTGGATTCGCGCGGCGGGATGACGCAGGGGCAAGCGCCCAAGGCTACTAGCACTCCCGCTGGGCGGCTGCTAACCGCCTGTTTTAATGAGAAAAATTTTTAGGGACCTCGCAAAAAACCATAGACAGTTAAGCAACCGTGCGCACAATTCGGCGTTGGGAGGAAGGAGAATCAACCAAGGAAACGCAATGCGCGACAATTCCGAAATGGACCTGATGCTCAGGGGATATGGGCTGACCACGGCCAAGATCCTTTACCACTATCCGGACCACCCGCACCTGCTGCAAAGCTTTGTCTGGCAGGATTACGACATAGCGCCGCAATTCCCGGTGCTGATCCGCTTCATCGAATTCTGGAAGACCAAGCTCGACGGACCGCTGCATTCGGTGACGTATACCCACCAGAGGCTCGTCGCGCCGAATGAGTGGCGGAAGGTCGATGGGGAGTTTCTGGTGCACTGAGGCGTTGCCCAGAAGTTCTCTGGACGTCGAATGTTTGGCGGAAACGCCTGTGACTTCGTCATCCACGGGCGGAGCAAGGAGCGAAGCGACGCGGCGCAGACCCGAGGATCCATTCCGTGACTTCGAAGCGTTGCGGCGATCCAGAATTCTGCTCGCCGCGCCTACGATCGAGGTAACGGAATGGATCCTCGGGTCTTCGCGACGCCGCTTCGCGGCTGCTTCGCCCGTGGATGACGAAGTTCAGAGGGCTGCGGCTAATCTCGCGCGTTCACGCTCGCGCTGAGGGGGCAGCTTCAGCGCCGGCGATCACACCGCCGGCGGGTTCAGCCGGGCGAAGCCTTCTTGGCGCCGATAGGGGAAGTAGGGATAGGGCGCCGTCACCGCGCTCGCTTCGTCGAGCGCCTTGATCTGTTGGGGCGTCAGCGTCCAGCCGACGGCGCCGAGGTTCTGGCGGAGCTGTTCCTCGTTGCGCGCGCCGATGATCACCGACGACACGGTCGGCCGCTGCAGGAGCCAGTTGATGGCGACCTGCGGCACGGTCTTGCCGGTCTCGGCGGCGACCGCTTCCAGCGCATCGACCACCTTGAAAAGATGCTCGTCCTCGACCGGCGGGCCGAAATCGGCTGTGCCGTGCAGCCGGCTCTTTTCCGGCAAGGGCTGGCCGCGGCGGATCTTGCCGGTCAGCCGGCCCCAGCCGAGCGGACTCCACACCAGGGCGCCGACGCCCTGGTCGAGGCCGAGCGGCATCAGTTCCCACTCATAGTCGCGGCCCACCAGCGAATAATAGACCTGATGCGCGACGTAGCGCGGGTAGCCGTGTTTGTCGGCCAGGCCGAGCGATTTCATCACCTGCCAACTGGAGAAGTTGGAGACGCCGACATAGCGCAGCCTGCCGGAGCGCACGAGGTCGTCCAGCGCCGACAGCACTTCCTCGATCGGTGTCGAGGCGTCGAAGGCATGGAGCTGCAAAAGGTCGATATAGTCGGTGCCGAGACGCTTCAGCGCCGCGTCGACGGAGCGGATCAGGCGGGAGCGCGACGAGCCCCAGTCGGCCGGACCGTCGCCCATCGGCAACGACGTCTTGGTCGAGATCAGCACCGCGTCGCGACGGCCCCTGATCGCCTCGCCAAGCACCTCTTCCGAGACGCCGTTGGAATAGACATCGGCCGTGTCGAAAAGATTGACGCCCGCCTCCAGGCAGATGTCGACCAGCCGGCGCGCCTCTTTCGCGTCGCTGTTGCCCCAATGGCCGAAGAGGGGACCGGAGCCGCCAAAGGTTCCGGCGCCGAAGGAAAGCGCCGGCACTTTCAGGCCGGAGGCGCCGAGAGGTCGATAATCCATCTTTTTTCTCCTGATTGGATGTCGAAGGGATCGGCGTTCAGCACTGCGCCGTGACCGGCTTGCCGATCGCGCTGCCGCGTTCGAGACGCAGCGCCATGAGCACCACGCCGAGCGCGGCGATCGGCACCAGGCCGGCGACGAGGGGGACGGCGCCGAGGCCGGGGCCGTGATCGATGACGAAGCCGCCGAGCCAAGCGCCGATGGCGTTGCCGAGATTGAAGGCGGCGATGTTGAAGGAGGAGGCCAGGCCCTGGCCGGCGCCCTTGGCCTTCTCCAGCACCCACATCTGCAGCGGCGCGACGGTGGCGAAGGCGGCGGCACCCAGCAGGCCCACGGCAATGATCGCCGTGATCGGCTGATGGATCGCCGCGGTCATGAGGAACAGCACCGCCGACAGCGCAACCAGCGTGCCGACGACCGTCGGCACAAGGTGCCGGTCGGCGAGGCGTCCGCCAAGCAGGTTGCCGGCGACCAGCCCGCCGCCGAAGACGAGCAGGATCGGCGAGACGGCTCCCTCGGAAAAGCCGGTGACGCGGGTCAGGATCGGCGCCAGATAGGTGAAGGCAGCAAAGACGCCGACCCAGCTCAGCACCGTGGTCAGGAGGCCGAGCAGCACCGCCCGGCGGCCGAGCACGGCGAGCGTGCCTTCGGAGCTTTCCTCTTCGTCTGCTGCTACCGGTTCGTCGCGCGGCACGAGCAGCGCGATCACGGCAAAGGCGATGACGCCGACCAGCGTGACGGCGAGGAAGGTGGAGCGCCAGCCATAGGCCTGGCCGAGCCAGGTGCCGAAGGGCACGCCGAGGATGTTGGCGACGGTGAGGCCGGTGAACATCAGCGCGATGGCCGAGGCCTTCCTGTTGGGCGCGACCAAGCTGGTGGCGACGACGGAGCCGACGCCGAAGAAGGAGGCGTGGGCGAAGGCGGTGAGCACACGCGCCGCCATCAGCGTCCAGTAGTCGGGCGCCAGTGCGCAGGCCAAGTTGCCGACGGTGAAGACCACCATCAGCGCAAGCAGCAAGGTCTTGCGCGGCAGCCGGCCGGTCAAGGCGCCAAGCAGCGGCGCGCCGATGACGACACCCAGCGCGTAGCCGGAAATGAGCAGGCCCGCGGCCGAGATCGAGACGCCGAGATCGGCGCTGACATCGAGCAGCAGACCCATGATGACGAATTCAGTGACACCGATGCCGAAGGCGCCGGCGGTGAGGGCATAAAGAGCAAGGGGCATGGCAGGATCCGTTTGGTGCTGAAGGACGCCCAAGTCCCGCGCCCCGATGCCGAAGATCGTGATCCGTCGAGCTGTGAACCAGTCTTGCAATGGGCATATTTTCTGTGAAATAAATTCACAAATGGCGCGACCCGAAATCAACCGCTCCGGCGAGATCGAAGTGTTCGTCCGCGTCGCCGAGACGGGCAGTTTTTCCGCCGCGGCGCGGGCCTTGCGCATGACGCCCTCGGCGGTGAGCAAGCTGATCGCGCGGCTGGAGGCGCGGCTCGGCGCGCGGCTGGTCAGCCGCTCGACACGCAAGCTGCAACTGACACCGGAGGGAACCAGCTTTTACGACAGCGGCCTGCGTATCCTTGCCGATCTTGATGCGGCGGAACGCGAGGCGGCCGCAGGCGCCGCGCCGCGCGGAAAGCTCAGGGTCAACTCCTATGTGCCGTTCGGCCAGCACCGGCTGATGGAATTGCTGCCGCGTTTCCTGGAGCGCTATCCCGAGATTTCCGTCGAAGCGGTGCTGACCGACAATGTCATCAACCTGTTGGAGGAGCGGGCCGATGTCGCCATACGCGCCGGACCGCTTAGCGAGTCGCGCCTGGTGGCGCGCAAGCTCGGCCAGAGCCGGATGGTGCTGGTTGCGTCCCGCGCCTATCTCGCAGCACGCGGCACGCCGCGCGCATTGTCCGACCTTGCCCGCCACAACATGCTCGCCTTCGGCTTCGCCAGGCATATCGACGGCTGGCCTTTCATTGATGCCGCGGGCAAATCGATCATCCTGCCGATCGTCGGGAACATGTCGCTGACCGATGGCGAAGCGATGCGGCTGACGACATTGGCCGGAGCGGGCATCGCAAGATTGGCGCGCTGGCATGTCGAGCCCGACATCGCCGCAGGGCGGCTCGTGCCGCTGCTGGAGACGTTCAATCCCGGCGACGAGGAGCCGACGCACGCCGTCTATGTCGGCCACGGCAAGCATCTGCCGGCGCGGGTGCGGGCCTTTCTCGACTTTCTCGCGGAAACTGTCCGGCTCTGAAATGGAAGAGCCGCGCTTAGACAGCGCGGCTCCCGAAAAAAACCAGCCTATTGGAGATAGATCACGCCTTCGGCACGAACGGCGCCGGACGCCGGCCGGCACTCTGCCGCTCAAGCATCCAGCCGGGATATTCGGCGGGCAGCGCGCTCACCTCGTCGAGCCTGGCAAGATCGTCGGCATCGAGCTGCAAGCCGGTAGCGGCGAGGTTCTGCTCGAGCTGGTCCATGCGGCTGGCGCCGATGAGGACGCTCATCACAAAAGGTTTTGCCAGCACGTAGCCAAGCGCCACGGTGGCAACGCTGACGTCATGCTTCTTCGCCACCTCGCGCATGACGGCGACCGCCGCCCAGGCGCGGTCTTCGTTGACCGGCGGGAAGTTGAAGGAGGCGCGGCGGCCCTCGCCATTGCCGGGAGCGCCAGGGCCGTATTTGCCGGAGAGCAGTCCGCCGGCCATCGGCGACCAGACCATCAGGCCGAGCTTCTCTTCGTTGATCAGCGGCACGATCTCGCGCTCGAGATCGCGGCCGGCGATCGAGTAATAGGACTGAATGGTCTCGAAACGGGCGAAGCCCTTGCGCTCGGCAATGCCCAGCGCCTTGGCGATGCGCCAGGCCTGCCAGTTGGAGACGCCGACATAGCGCACCTTGCCGCTGGCGACGAGATCGTCGAGCGCGCGCAGCGTCTCGTCGATCGGCGTCACCGTGTCGGTGCCATGCAACTGGTAGAGATCGATATGGTCGAGCTGCAGCCGCTTCAGGCTGCCGTCGACGGAATCCATGATGTGGCCGCGCGACGAGCCGCGCTCGTTCGGGCCGTTGCCCATCGCGCCATGCACCTTGGTGGCGATGATGACGTCCGAGCGCTTGATGCCGAGATCCTTGAGCGATTGTCCGAGCAATTGCTCGGACTGGCCGAAGGAATAGACATCCGCCGTGTCGAAGAAATTGACGCCGGCGGCGATCGAGCGGGCGACGATCTCGTTGACGCCCTTCTGGTCGAGACTGGCGATCAGCCCCCATTGGGCATTCTCGCCGGCGGCGCCGAACGTCATGGTGCCGAGGCAGAGTTCGGAAACGAAAAGGCCGGTATTGCCAAGCTGGTTGTAGCGCATGGTGGGATTCCCCGAGAGAAGGAGTGAGTGACCACAAGCAAATAGGAACGGGCCGTTTCGTTTCAAGCGCTGGCACAACCACGGTAGTCAACTTGGCGTGAAGTTGCCCGCCGGCGGATCCCAGAACGGTCAGACTTCCCAGGGATTGAGGACTGTAACGCCGACGCCCTCGAAGTCGGCGACGTTTCGCGTGACCAGGATCAGGTCGTGCACGAGGGCGGTCGCCGCGATAAGCGAGTCGGCGCTCCCCCGTGTGCGTCCCGCCGTTATGCGACCCCAGGCAAGAGCGACCTCCTCCGTGATCGCGAGAATGCGGTCCGTATTGTCTCTTCGAAGTTCTCGCAGCCAGATATCGAGCCGAGCCGCCCTTTCAGGGTCGATCTTACGCTGTTTGACGATTCCTCGCTCGATCTCACCCAGCGTAATGACACTAAGGTTGATCGACGCCGGATCAATCGAAGCTATCCAGGCAGTCGGCTTAGGCAACCGTCTTTGCACGTCCGACACGACGTTCGTGTCCAGCAGATACATCAGAGATCAATGTCCCGGATAATCGTGTCCGAGCGACGGGTGATTTCCTTGTCAAACTCCTCGTCCCAACCTGGACCGCTCAATAGGTACTCGACGAGCGATTTCTTCTTCCCGGCCAAGCGATCGTAGTCGTCTGCGGAGAGGACGACCGCGGCACGTTCGCCGCGAAGTGTCACGGTCTGCGGTCCCTCGGTTCGCGCCCGCTGGACCACTTTCGAGAAATTGTTCTTCGCGTCCTGAAGATGCCAGTTCATCTTGCTGCTCCTAGCTAGCTTGGCTAGATATAACGCGGTAGCCGCAGATATCAATCGATACCGGCGCAAGATACGGGGCGCAGGCTACCGGCTGCCGAAGATCGCCGATCCCACCCGGACGCTGGTCGCGCCGAAGGCGATCGCAGTCTCATAGTCGCCGGACATGCCCATCGACAGTTTTTCAACGCCGGCCTCGCGAGCGAGCTTTTCCAGCAGCGCGAAATGCGGGCCGGGGTTCTCATCGGCCGGGGGGATGCACATCAGGCCTTCGATGGCCAAGCCATGAACGTCGCGGCAGCGCTTGACGAAGGCGACCGCCTCGCGCGGCTCGATGCCTGCCTTTTGCGGCTCGGAGCCGGTGTTGACCTGGACATAGAGTCTTGGCGTCCGGCCTTGCCTGGTCATTTCCCTTGAAAGCTCCGCGGCGATCTTCTCGCGGTCGACGGTCTCGACGACGTCGAACAGCGCGACGGCTTCCTTGGCCTTGTTGGATTGGAGCGGGCCGATCAGATGCAGCTCCAGATCGGCAAATGCCTCCCTCAGCGCCGGCCATTTGCCCTGCGCTTCCTGCACGCGGTTCTCGCCGAAGACACGCTGGCCGGCCTCGATCACAGGGCGGATGTCCTCGGCCGCGAAGGTCTTCGACACCGCCACCAGGGTGACCGCGCCGGGCTCGCGCCTTGCCTCGCGCTCGGCGCTTGCTATCTTCGCCTTGACCGCGTGAAGCTGCTCTACGGCGTTCGTCATGCCACTATCCTGCCTATAGTTTTCATGGCCGGGCCGGCTCGCCGCAGTTGACGGGTCCGGCAATCCATGGTGAACACCGCGACGACATTGTCTCGGCTGCCGGCCTGGGCGTGTCGATATTCGGGCGATGCCGGCCTGCGAATGCCGGCCTGACCTGAATATCAACACACGCCTTAATCCAGCACCGCGCACCTGCTTTTAAGTGAAAAACATCCGATGGCAACCGAACGTTACAATCCGCGCACGTCAGAGCCCAAATGGCAGAAGGCCTGGGCCGAAAAGAAGCTGTTCGAGGCTCGCAACGACGATCCGAAGCCGAAATACTACGTGCTCGAGATGTTCCCCTATCCGTCGGGCAAGATCCATATCGGCCACACCCGCAACTACACGATGGGCGATGTGGTGGCGCGCTACAAGCGGGCCAAGGGCTTCAACGTGCTGCATCCGATGGGCTGGGACGCCTTCGGCATGCCTGCTGAAAACGCGGCCATGCAGAACAAGGTCCACCCCAAGGACTGGACCTACGAAAATATCGCCGTCATGCGCGAGCAGCTCAAGATGATGGGCCTGTCGCTCGACTGGGCGCGCGAGTTCGCGACCTGCGACGTCGACTACTATCACCGCCAGCAGATGCTGTTCCTTGACTTCGTCGAGAAGGGGCTGGTGACGCGCAAATCCTCCAAGGTCAACTGGGATCCGGAGGACATGACGGTGCTCGCCAACGAGCAGGTCATCGACGGCCGTGGCTGGCGCTCGGGGGCGTTGGTCGAGCAGCGCGAGCTGACGCAGTGGTTCTTCAAGATCACCGACTTCGCGCAGGATCTGCTGGATTCGCTCAACCTGCTCGAGGAGTGGCCGGAGAAGGTCAAGCTGATGCAGCACAACTGGATCGGCCGCTCCGAAGGCCTGCTGATCCGCTGGCCGTTGGCAAAACCGGTTGGCGACGCGCATGAGCTCGAAGTCTACACGACGAGGCCCGACACCATCTTCGGCGCTTCCTTCATGGCCGTCGCCGCCGACCATCCGCTGGCGAGGAAGGCCGCAGAGGAGAATGTCGAGCTGGCGAAGTTCATCGAGGAAGTCCGCCATATGGGCACCTCGGTGGCGGCGCTGGAGACGGCCGAAAAGAAGGGCTTCGACACCGGCATCCGCGTCGTCCACCCGTTCGACGAGAATTGGACGCTGCCGGTCTATGTCGCCAATTTCGTGCTGATGGAATATGGCACGGGCGCCATTTTCGGCTGCCCGTCGGGCGACCAGCGCGACCTCGATTTCGCCAACAAATACGGCCTGCCGGTGATCCCGGTGGTGATGCCCGAAGACGGCGACGCCAAGACCTTCCAGGTCATCGAGGAGGCCTATGTCGACGACGGCGTGATGATCAATTCGCGCTTCCTCGACGGCATGAAGCCCGAAAAGGCCTTCAATGAAGTGGCGAAGCTGCTGGAGGCAAAGACGATCGGCGGCCGGCCGATGGCGGAGCGCAAGGTGAATTTCCGCCTGCGCGACTGGGGCATCTCGCGCCAGCGCTACTGGGGCTGCCCGATCCCGATGATCCATTGCGAAGCCTGCGGCGTCGTGCCGGTGCCGAAGGCCGACCTGCCGGTGAAGCTGCCCGACGACATCGAGTTCGACCGTCCGGGCAATCCGCTCGACCGGCATCCGACCTGGCGGCATGTGAAGTGCCCGCAATGCGGCCGCGACGCGCGACGCGAGACCGACACGATGGACACGTTCGTCGATTCGTCCTGGTATTTCGCCCGCTTCACCGCGCCCTGGGCCAATGAGCCGACCGAGCCGAAAGCGGCCGATGAATGGCTGGCGGTCGACCAGTATATCGGCGGCATCGAGCACGCGATCCTGCACCTGCTCTATTCGCGCTTCTTCACCCGCGCCATGCGCGAGACCGGTCACCTCAATCTCGCCGAGCCGTTCAAGGGCCTGTTCACGCAAGGCATGGTGGTGCACGAGACCTACCGTGTCGGCGGCCCGTCCAACAACGGGCGCTGGCTGTCGCCGAGCGAGGTCAGGCTCGAGGATGTCGGCGGCAAGCGCCTCGCCTTTGAGATCGCCACCGGCGAGGAGGCGACGATCGGCGCGCTGGAGAAGATGTCGAAATCGAAGAAGAATACGGTGAGCCCGGAAGAGATCACCGACGGCTACGGCGCCGACACGGCGCGCTGGTTCATGCTGTCGGACTCGCCGCCGGAGCGCGACGTCGAGTGGACAGACGATGGCGCGGCCGGCGCGCACCGTTTCGTGCAGCGCATCTGGCGACTGGTGCAGATCGCCGCCGAATCTCTGCCCGGCGTAAAGCCGGCAGCGGCGAAGGATGGCGATGCGGGCGCCGTGTCCAAGGCCGCGCACAAGATCCTGAGGGCGGTCGGCGAGGACATCGAGAAGCTCGGCTTCAACCGCGCGATCGCCCGCATCTATGAGCTTGCCAATGCGCTGGCGACGCCGCTCAACGACGTCGCCGAAGGCAAGGCCAATGCTGCGCTGAAGGGCGCCTGCCGCGAGGCGGTGGAGATCCTGGTGCACATCATCGCGCCGGTCATGCCGCATCTGGCGGAGGAATGCTGGGAGGCGCTGGGCGGGACCGAGATGGTCGCCGAGCGGCCGTGGCCGGTCTACGATCCGGCGCTGGTCGTCGACAACGAGATCGTGCTGCCGGTGCAGGTCAACGGCAAGAAGCGCGGGGATTTGACAATTGCCCGCGACGCGGATCAAGGTGCCGTCGAAAAAGCGGTGCTGGCTCTCGACTTCGTGCAAAAAGCACTGGAGGGTAAGGCTCCGCGCAAGGTGATCATCGTCCCGCAGAGGATCGTCAATGTCGTTGCCTGATCCGGTGAAGCCACAAGCGATCCGCCTGCGCGGCCGCCTGGCGGTCTGCGGCATGGTCGCCGCGCTTGCGCTGGTCTCGGCCTGCACCGTGCGGCCGCTCTATTCCAACCAGCCGCTGTCGCCCGGATCGCAGCTCAGCGCGTCCGCCGAGCTCGCCTCGATCTCGATCAAGCCGGTCAACACCCGCTATGCGCAGCAGGTGCGCAACAATCTGATCTTCGCTTTCGGGCAGGGCTCGGGCGAGCCGGCCTCGCCGGCCTACACGCTCGATCTCGGCGTCACCGAACTGGTCGAATCGGCGGCCATCGTGCAGGTGCAGACCCAGGAAGACGAGCCGACGGCGGGCACGGTCACGCTGACCGCCACCTATGTGCTCAGGGACACCGCGACCAACACGGTGATTGCCGTCGGCAAGCGCTCGATCCCGTCGTCCTTCGACCGGCCGCGCCAGGAATTCGCGGCCTATCGCGCCCAGATCGATGCCGAGAACCGCGCGGCGCGCGAGTTGGCCGATCTGCTGCGGCTGTCGATCGCGCAGGATCTGGCCAAGCACGGCAAGAAAGCCTAATTCCTCGCCGGGGATTGGCCGAAGCTTCCCCGACTTCGTCATCCCTGGGCGGAGCAGCCAAGAAGCGGCGTCGCGGAGACCCTGGGATCCATTCCGTTACCTCAACGCGAAGGTGCAGCGGAGCAGAATTCTGCGCCGTTGCGACGCTCGTATGTCACGGCATGGATCCTCGGGTCTGCGCCGCGTCGCTTCGCTCCTTGCTTCGCCCGTGGATGACGATCGCGATGGGCGCTCCGGCCAATCGCCAAGGCATGCGACCCACCAAGGTATAGACACTTTGCCAAGAAAAAAGGCCGGTCACCCGGCCTTTTTCTGGTCTGGCGAGATGTCGGTCTCAGCCGATCTTCTGGCCGGTCTTGGCCCAGTCGGCGAGGAAGGCGGCGAGGCCCCTGTCGGTCAGCGGATGATTGACAAGCGCCTTCAGCGTCGCCGGCGGCGCGGTGACGACATCGGCGCCGATCAGCGCCGCCTGCTTGACGTGATTCACCGTGCGCACCGAGGCGGTCAGGATCTCGGTCTTGAAATCGTAATTGTCGTAGATGGTGCGGATCTCGGAAATCAGCTCCATGCCGTCCGAGCCGGTGTCGTCAATGCGGCCGACGAAGGGCGAGATGAACGAAGCGCCGGCCTTGGCGGCGAGCAGCGCCTGGTTGGCCGAGAAGCACAGCGTCACGTTCACCATGCGCTTCATCTCGGTGCGGATGGTCTTGCAGGCCTTCAGCCCGTCCAGCGTCAGCGGCACCTTGATGCAGACATTCGGCGCGATCTTGGCCAGCACCTCGGCCTCGGCCATCATCTGATTGAATTCGGTCGCCACGACCTCGGCCGAGACCGGGCCTTCGACGATGTCGCAGATCTGCTTGGTGACTTCGGCGATCTTGCCGCCCGATTTCAGGATCAGCGACGGGTTGGTGGTGACGCCGTCGAGAAGCCCCAGATCGTGCAGCTCTTTAATTTCCTTGATGTCAGCGGTGTCGACGAAAAACTTCATGGCTGTCTCCTTGGGGATTGCCCGGCGGGCGCCAGGCAGATGAGAGGGTCCCCTTTGATCTAGACCAAAGTCAGGGCAAGGTCACGCCTGATGATCGAAGATTCGCCCTTTGTCGCGGCCGCGCCGGTGCTGGTGCCGATGCCTGCCGAACGGCCCTACACCTATGCCGTGCCGCCCGGCATGCGCGTGGTGCCGGGCTCGATCGTGCGCGTGCCGCTCGGGCCGCGCCAGGTCGCGGGCATTGTCTGGGACGGCGCGGTCGAGACGGTCAACGCGAAGAAGTTGCGGCCGATCGAGGAGGTCTTCGACTGCCCGCCGATCGACCGGGCCATGCGCCGCTTCGTCGACTGGATCGCGCATTACACGCTGTCGGCGCCAGGCATGGTCGCGCGGATGCTACTCCGCGCTCCCGAAGCGTTCGACCCGGAGCCCTGGATCGAGGGATTGCAGCGCACGCTGGCCGAGCCGGACCGGTTGACGGACGCGCGGCGACGCGTGCTGGAGACGGCCGAAGGCGGGCTGGCCTGGACGCGCTCGGGCCTGGCGCATGCGGCGGGCGTGTCCTCGACCGTGATCGACGGATTGCGGGCGCAGGGCGTGTTCGAGACGGTGATGATCCCGCCGCGGCCGGTCGTGGCCGCGCCCGACCCTTCTCACGCAATGCCGAAATTGATGCCGGACCAGGAAGCTGCGGCGGACAGGCTGCGCTCGGCAATCGCTGCCGATGCCTTCAACGTCACTCTGCTCGATGGCGTCACCGGCTCGGGCAAGACGGAAGTCTATTTCGAAGCGGTGGCGGCGGCCCTCGACAAGGTCAGGCAGGTGCTGATCCTGCTACCGGAAATCGCGTTGACCCATGCCTTCCTCGAACGTTTCCAGGACCGGTTCGGCGCCAAGCCGGCGGAGTGGCATTCGGACCTGCCGCCGCGGATGCGCGAACGCGTCTGGCGGCAAGTGGCCGAGGGCGGCGTGCGCGTCGTCGCCGGGGCGCGCTCGGCGCTGTTCCTGCCGTTCAAGGAACTCGGCCTGATCGTCGTCGACGAGGAGCACGATCCCGCCTACAAGCAGGAAGACCGCGTCTTCTACAATGCGCGCGACATGGCGGTGGTGCGCGGCCATATCGGCGGCTTTCCCGTCGTGCTCGCCTCGGCGACGCCGTCGGTGGAAAGCCGGGTCAATGCCAGCCAGGGCCGCTACGACCGGGCCGTGCTGTCGTCGCGTTTCGCGGAAGCCGCGCTCCCCGATCTGAAGTCGATCGACATGCGGCGCTCGCCGCCGGCGCGCGGCGGCTTCCTGTCGCCGGTCCTGCTGGAACAGATGCAGCGCACGCTGGAGAGGAAGGAGCAGTCGCTGCTCTTCCTCAACCGGCGCGGCTATGCGCCGCTGACGCTCTGCCGCGTCTGCGGCCATCGCTTCGGCTGCCCGGTCTGTTCGGCCTGGCTGGTCGAGCATCGCTTTCGCGGCCAGCTCGTCTGCCATCATTGCGGCCATAATGAGCGGCGGCCGGAGGCTTGTCCGGAATGCGGCACGCTCGACCATCTGGTGGCCTGCGGCCCCGGCGTCGAGCGAATCGCCGAGGAAGTGGTCGCCCATTTCCCGGACGCGCGCACCATCGTGCTGTCGTCTGACCTTCTGGGCGGCGTGCGCCGGTTGCGGCTCGAGCTCGAAGCCGTCGCCAATGGCGAAGCCGACATCGTCATCGGCACGCAACTCGTCGCCAAGGGTCACAATTTTCCCGGCATGACGCTTGTCGGCGTGGTCGACGCCGATCTCGGGCTTGCCAATGGCGATCCGCGCGCCGCCGAGCGCACCTTCCAGCTGCTCAGCCAGGTGACGGGACGCGCCGGCCGCACCGGCAAGAAGAGCCTTGGCCTGCTGCAGACCTACCAGCCGGATCACCCGGTGATGCGGGCGATCGTTTCGGGCGATTCGGAAGCTTTTTACGAGCGCGAGATCGCCGAGCGCGAGCGTGCAGGGCTGCCGCCGTTCGGCCGGCTCGCCGGCATCATTGTGAGCGCGGCGACGCGGGGCGAGGCCGAGGGCCATGCGCGAGGCTTGCGGCGCGCGGCGCCCCAGGCTTCGGACTTGTTCGTGCTCGGCCCAGCCGAGGCGCCATTGTCGCTGATCGGCGGCCGTCACCGCTTCCGCTTGCTTGTCCAGGGTGAACGGCGCGCCGATATGCAGGGTTTCATCCGCGCCATGCTGGCGGAGGGGCCGAAGCTGCGCGGCTCGGTGCGCGTGCAGGTCGACATCGACCCGCAGAGCTTCCTATAAACGAGAAAGACAGCTCAGCGGAGTGCTCGCCTATGAAAACCCTCGGCCTGATCGGCGGCATGAGCTGGGAATCGACGGCGATCTATTACCGCCTGCTCAACGAGATCGTGCGCGAGCGGCTGGGCGGGCTGCATTCGGCAAAGCTGTTGTTGTGGTCGTTCGATTTCGCCGAGATCGCCGAACGGCAGCATGCGGGCGACTGGGAAGGCGCCGCCGCGCTTTTGGTGGAGGCGGCCCGAAGGTTGGAGGCGGGCGGCGCGGAAGGCCTGGTGATCTGCACCAACACCATGCACAAGCTGGCCGACGCGGTGCAGGCGGCCATCTCGAACCCTCTCATCCATATCGCCGACGCCACCGGACGCGCTGTCGTTGAAGCTGGGGTTAGGCGTCCGGCGCTGCTCGCGACGCGCCTCACCATGGAGCAGGATTTCTACAAAAGCCGTCTCGTAGACAAATACGGCCTCGAGCCCGTGGTGCCGGACCAGGCCGGCCGCGAGATGGTGCACAAGGTGATCTATGACGAGCTCTGCCAGGGCATCGTCAGGCGAGAATCAAAATCCGCCTATCTCGACGAGGTCGGCCGGATGCGCCGCACCGATCAGGTCGACAGCGTCATCATGGGCTGCACCGAGATCACCATGCTGATCGGCCAGGGCGATTTCGACGTTCCGGTGTTCGACACCACACGCATCCATGCCGAGGCCGCGGTCGACTTCGCGCTGTCGTGACCAGCCGCTCGTCTGGTGCGTCTTTTCTAATGTGCCGGCCGCCATCTGGCGTGCCGGTTTTCCTCCGCTAGAATGCCGGCAATTTCAGAACAAGACTTTACGAGGGGGATAAGATGGATTTCGCGTTTCCGTGGCCCGCGAGCCAGGGCGAATGGCTGGCCTGGTCGAGCGCTGTCGTGACCCTGGCGCTCGGCCTATTCCTGTTCCTGGCGCCGGGACTCGCCTTTCGCGTGCTGCGGCTGCAGCCCAGGCCGGAGAAGGCGGCGGCGATCGCCGAGGGGCGCGGCCGCATGTCGGGCTTCTATCTCGGCGTCAGCCTGTGCTGCATCCTTTTGGCGCAGCCGCTGCTCTACATGGCGCTGGGCTTCTCGTGGCTCTTCACCGCTTTCGGCCGCCTGCTGTCGATGATGTCGGACGGCGCCAACACGCCGTTCAACTGGGTTTCGATCGTTGTCGAGCTGGCGCTTGCGGCCCTGCCACTCGCCTTCGCCTTCGGCTTTGTGCCATGAATCCAGCACTTCCGCTGGACTCTGCCGCCTGATGCGACAAAAGTGCCTGAAAACCATGCCGGACGATGCATTGCGGTCTTAAAAAGCCTGTGCTAGACGGCAATCGACTTTCGACCGGGGATAGCGGAAGCCGCACCTCCGTGCTTGGAAAAATGCAGTAAGGTCAAAGATTTAGCCAGAGTTCCCGCTCGCGCCAACAATCTGCGGCCTGTCAGACAAGAGAAAAGACGGTCCGTGGCCCAATCGTCATCGCCAATCTCAGCTGTCGCAGAACGCTACGCAGGCTCGCTGTTCGAGCTTGCTCTGCAGGACAATTCAGTCGCCAAGGTCGAGGCCGACCTCACGAGCTTCGAGGTGATGCTCAACGGCAGCGACGATCTCAAGCGGCTGATCGACAGCCCGGTGTTCTCCAGCGAGGACCAGGCCAAGGCCATCGCGGCCATTGCCGACAAGGCAGGCATAACCGGTCTCGTTGGCAATTTCCTGCGCGTCGTCGCCAGGAACCGTCGCCTGTTCGCGGTGCCCGGCATGATCAAGGCGTTCCGCCAGATCGCCGCCGACCATCGCGGCGAGGCGTCCGCCGAGGTCACCTCGGCGCATGCGCTGACGGCCGCGCAGCAGACTGAACTGAAGGCGACGCTGAAGAGCATCGCCGGCAAGGATGTGGCCATCGCCATGACCGTCGATCCGTCGCTGCTCGGCGGACTGATCGTCAAGATGGGCTCGCGCCAGATCGATACGTCGCTCAAAACCAAACTCAATTCGCTCAAGCTTGCACTGAAAGAGGTCGGCTGATGGACATCCGCGCCGCGGAAATTTCCGCAATTCTGAAAGACCAGATCAAGAATTTCGGCAAGGAGGCCGAGGTCTCCGAAGTCGGTCAGGTTCTGTCCGTCGGTGACGGCATCGCCCGCGTCTACGGCCTCGACAATGTCCAGGCCGGCGAGATGGTCGAGTTCCCGGGCGGCATCCGCGGCATGGCGCTGAACCTCGAAGCCGACAATGTCGGCGTCGTCATCTTCGGCAACGACCGCGACATCAAGGAAGGCGACACCGTCAAGCGCACCGGCGCCATCGTCGACGTTCCGGTCGGTCCGGGCCTGCTTGGCCGCGTCGTCGACGCGCTCGGCAACCCGATCGACGGCAAGGGTCCGATCCAGGCCACCGAGCGCAAGCGCGTCGACGTCAAGGCGCCCGGCATCATCCCGCGCAAGTCGGTGCATGAGCCGATGTCGACCGGCCTCAAGGCCATCGACGCGCTGATCCCGGTCGGCCGCGGCCAGCGTGAGCTGGTCATCGGCGACCGCCAGACCGGCAAGACCGCCATCATCCTCGACACGATGCTGAACCAGAAGTCGGTGCACGACAACGGCCCGGAGAAGGAAAAGCTCTACTGCGTCTACGTCGCCGTCGGCCAGAAGCGCTCGACCGTTGCGCAGTTCGTCAAGGTGCTGGAGGAGCGCGGCGCGCTCGACTACTCCATCATCATCGCCGCCACCGCGTCCGACCCGGCGCCGATGCAGTTCCTGGCGCCGTTCGCCGGCTGCACCATGGGCGAATATTTCCGCGACAACGGCATGCATGCACTCATCAGCTATGACGATCTGTCGAAGCAGGCCGTCGCCTATCGCCAGATGTCGCTCTTGCTGCGCCGTCCGCCGGGCCGCGAAGCCTATCCGGGCGACGTCTTCTACCTGCATTCGCGCCTGCTCGAACGCGCCGCCAAGCTCAACGACGACAACGGCGCCGGCTCGCTGACCGCGCTGCCGGTCATCGAGACGCAGGCCAACGACGTGTCGGCCTACATCCCGACCAACGTGATCTCGATCACCGACGGCCAGATCTTCCTCGAGACCAACCTGTTCTTCCAGGGCATCCGTCCGGCGGTGAATGTCGGCCTGTCGGTGTCGCGCGTCGGCTCCTCGGCGCAGATCAAGGCGATGAAGCAGGTTGCAGGCTCGATCAAGGGCGAACTCGCGCAGTACCGCGAAATGGCGGCCTTCGCGCAGTTCGGCTCGGACCTCGACGCCGCCACGCAGCGCCTCTTGAACCGCGGTTCGCGCCTGACGGAACTCTTGAAGCAGCCGCAGTTCTCGCCGCTGAAGACGGAAGAGCAGGTCGCGGTGATCTTCGCCGGCGTCAACGGCTATCTCGACAAGCTGCCGCTCAACCAGGTCGGCAAGTTCGAGCATGGACTGCTCAGCCACATGCGCTCGGCCGGCAAGGATGTCCTCGACGGCATCCGCAAGGAGAAGGCGCTGTCGGACGATCTGCGCGCCAAGCTGAAGGCGGAAATCGACGCCTTCGCCAAGACCTTCGCTTGAACGAAGCCGGACGCACGGGATCAGGTTTGAAGCATGGCTTCGTTAAAAGACCTTCGTAATCGCATCGCCTCGGTCAAGGCGACGCAGAAGATCACCAAGGCGATGCAGATGGTCGCCGCGGCGAAGCTGCGTCGCGCGCAGGAGGCGGCGGAAGCAGCCAGACCCTATTCCGAGCGCATGGGCGCGGTTCTGGCCAACATCACCCAGGCGATCGGCGGCGGCGGCGATGCCCCGGCGCTGATGACCGGAACCGGCCGGGATGATGTGCATCTGCTCATCGTCTGCACCGCCGAGCGCGGCCTGTGCGGCGGCTTCAACTCGCAGATCGCACGGCTTGCTCGCGATCATATCCGCAGGCTTCTGGCCGACGGCAAGCAGGTCAAGATCATCTGCGTCGGCAAGAAGGGTTACGACATCCTGCGCCGCGACTATGCCTCGCTGATACTCGAGCGCGTTGACCTGCGCGAGGTCAAGGCGCTCGGCTTCGTCAATGCCGACGCTATCGCGCGCAAGGTCATCCACCTCTTCAACGAGGGCGGCTTCGACATCTGCACGCTGTTCTATTCGCAGTTCAAGTCGGTGATCAGCCAGATCCCGACGGCGCAGCAGATCATCCCGGCGGCACAGGCCTCGGCCGCCGCCGCGACAGGCAACGGCGCCACCGCGGTCTATGAATACGAGCCGGAGCCGGGCGAGATCCTCTCCGACCTGATCCCCCGCAACATCGCGGTGCAGATCTTCCGGGCGCTGCTGGAGAACGCGGCCGGCGAGATGGGCGCCAAGATGAGCGCGATGGACAATGCGACGCGCAATGCCGGCGACATGATCAACAGGCTGTCGATCACCTACAACCGCCAGCGGCAGGCGCAGATCACCAAGGAACTGATCGAAATCATTTCGGGCGCCGAGGCGCTCTAGGCGCGCGCGGGCGGGGTCCCAAGACCTCGCAGCGGCGTGAACAACGGATAGACGAAAAGGGCAAAGACGATGGCGAAAGCAGCTACCCCGAAGACCGCAGCCAAGGAGGCATCGGCCCCGAAGGCGGCAAAGGCCCCGGCAGCCGCGAAGGCCGCCGCTCCGGCGAAGAAGGCGGCCGCTCCGGCCAAGGCCGCGGCTTCCGCGGCGAGCGTCGCGGCCAAGCGCGTCGGCGCCGCTGGCAAGGTCCGCCAAGTCATCGGCGCCGTGGTCGACGTCCAGTTCGAAGATCACCTGCCGGCCATTCTGAACGCGCTGGAAACCGACAATGTCGGCAACCGCCTGGTGCTCGAGGTTGCCCAGCATCTCGGCGAGAACACCGTGCGCTGCATTGCCATGGACTCGACCGAAGGTCTGGTCCGCGGGCAGGACGTCTTTGACACCGGCGCGCCGATATCGGTTCCGGTCGGTCCGGGCATGCTCGGCCGCATCATCAACGTCATCGGCGAGCCGGTCGACGAGGAAGGCCCGGTCGACGGCATCGAAATGCGCGCCATCCACCAGCCGGCTCCGGCCTATGTCGACCAGTCGACGGAAGCGCAGATCCTGGTCACCGGCATCAAGGTTCTCGACCTGCTCGCGCCTTACGCCCGCGGCGGCAAGATCGGCCTGTTCGGCGGCGCCGGCGTCGGCAAGACCGTGCTGATCCAGGAACTGATCAACAACGTCGCCAAGGCCCACGGCGGCTTCTCGGTGTTCGCCGGCGTCGGCGAGCGTACCCGCGAAGGCAATGACCTCTATCACGAGTTCATCGAATCGGGCGTCAACAAGAAGGGCGGCGGCCAGGGCTCCAAGGCCGCCCTCGTCTACGGCCAGATGAACGAACCGCCGGGCGCGCGTGCCCGCGTCGGTCTTACCGGTCTGACGGTCGCCGAATATTTCCGCGACCAGGGCCAGGATGTGCTGTTCTTCGTCGACAACATCTTCCGCTTCACCCAGGCGGGCTCGGAAGTGTCGGCGCTGCTCGGCCGCATTCCTTCCGCCGTGGGCTACCAGCCGACGCTGGCCACCGACATGGGCGCGCTGCAAGAGCGCATCACGACGACGACCAAGGGCTCGATCACCTCGGTGCAGGCGATCTACGTGCCGGCCGACGACCTGACCGACCCTGCGCCGGCGACCTCCTTCGCCCACCTCGACGCCACGACCGTGCTCAACCGCGCGATCTCGGAAAAGGGCATCTACCCGGCCGTCGATCCGCTGGATTCCACCTCGCGCATGCTCGACCCGATGGTCGTCGGCGAGGAGCACTACCAGGTCGCCCGCCAGGTGCAGTCGATCCTTCAGCGCTACAAGTCGCTGCAGGACATCATCGCCATCCTGGGCATGGACGAGTTGTCCGAAGAGGACAAGCAGACCGTCGCCCGCGCCCGCAAGATCGAGCGCTTCCTGTCGCAGCCGTTCTTCGTCGCCGAAGTGTTCACCGGTTCGCCGGGCAAGCTGGTCGACCTCGCCGACACCATCAAGGGCTTCAAGGGCCTTTGCGCCGGCGACTACGACCACCTGCCGGAAGCCGCGTTCTATATGGTCGGCGGCATCGACGAAGCGGTCGAGAAGGCGCAGCGCCTGGCGGCTGAAGCGGCATAACTATGGACAGGAAGTTCTGTTGCTCCACCCTGCAAGAGGTGAATGACAGAGCTTCCCTCGCCGTCGTTCTTCGAGACCGACGATGGGATATTGATGATGACCGTCGGGACTGTCGAAACGGAAGACGGTCTTGGGTATTTCGATCAAGCGGTCATGTTCTGTCCCTTCTGTGGGACAGGATTGCAGACTGACAAAAGTATCGCCGGCAAGGTGAAGCAAAATGGCTGAAGCTTTCAAGTTCGAACTGGTCTCGCCGGAGCGGCTGCTCGTTTCCGAGCAGGTCGAGTCCGTCGTCATCCCGGGCGCCGAAGGCGAGATGACGGTGATGGCGCAGCACGCGCCGGTCATGACCACCATCAAGCCCGGCGTCGTCACGGTGAAAGCCGCGGGCGGCAAGGAAGACCGCTATGTCGTGTTCGGCGGTTTCGCCGACATCCTGCCGTCCGGCTGCACGCTGCTGGCCGAATCGGCCGTGCATGTGAACGACATCGACCGCGCGGACCTGGCGCGTCGCATCCAGGACGCCAGGGAAGACGCCGCCGACGCCAAGGACGACGTGGCGCGCAGCCGCGCCGAGCAGTTCCTCGCCCAGCTCACCACGCTGGAAGGCGCGCTGATCCCGGCCTAATTTCGGCTGCAGAGAAGCGATTTAAAGAGCGGGCTTGCCCCGCTTTTTGTTTGCCCCGTTTTTCCCGCCTCCGGCGTAAACGCCGGCGATGAGCTGAAGGCTCCTGAACCTCGACCGCGATAGGCGTCTCGGCCAATCGCCAAGGCATGGGATCTGCCAACGCACACTAACCAACCGGTCAAAACTTCTGTGTTAAGAAACTGGCTAATCGGCCAGCCTGGGCGGCTCGTTGCCAATGCCGAGCGCGGCAAAGGCCAGCTTCGGGCCGCCTTGCTTGAAATGGACGAGGTGGGTGGCAACAAACTCGATCAGCCTCTGTCGTTCCGCGTGACCATTGGCAAAGCCGGCGAGGTCGAACACGGCCTCGGCCATTGTTGCCGTCGGCAGATTCCGGCCGAACAGCTCGCCGAGAGCGGCATCGAGTGGATCGGTGAAATGGGCCTCAGGCAAAGCACCGCCGCGCGCGGCGCATGCCGCGATCCAGGCGGCGACAACCAGCGACAGATGTTCCGGCAGCAGGCCCGCCTCCATCCGGGCAAGCGCGGAAGCGACGATGCGCTGCGGCAATTTCTGGCTGCCGTCATTGGCGATCTGCGCGGTGCGGTGGGCGAGCGCGGTGTTGGAAAAGCGTTGGGCGAGCTCGGCCGTGTAGGGGATCGGGTCGAGCCCGGCATCCTGCGGCAGCGTCGGGATGGCCTCGGCCCAGAGCCGGTCGACGAATTGCCGGATCGACGGGTCGGCAAAGGCGCAGTCGACGGTGGCATGGCCGCTGAGCAGGCCGAGATAGGCGATGCCTGAATGCGCGCCGTTGAGCAGCCTCAGCTTCATATCCTCGAACGGGCCGACATCCTCGACCATGGTGACGCCGAATTTCTCCCACGCCGGCCGTCCGGCCGGGAAACGGTCCTCGACCACCCATTGGCGGAAGGGCTCGGTCATCACCGGCCAGGCATCCTCGACACCGAGCTGTTGGCCGATGCGCGTCCGGTCGGCATCCGTCGTCGCCGGCACGATGCGGTCGACCATGGAAGACGGAAAGGCGACTTCGTCGGCGACATGGCGGCCGAGATCGGCATCGCGCAGTTTCGCGAATTCGATCAGCAGTCGGTGCAGCGTCGCGCCGTTGGCCGGAAGGTTGTCGCAGCAGAGCACCGTGAAAGGCGGCGTGCCGGCAATGCTGCGGCGCGCCAGTGATTCGGTGAGAAAGCCATGCGCCGTCTTCGGCGATCCGGGGTTGGCGAGATCGTGGACGATGTCGGGGTGCGCGCTGTCGAGCGTGCCGTCGGCCGCCCTGAGATAAGCCTTCTCGGTGATGGTCAGCGTCACGATGCGGATGCGCGGGTCGGTCAGTGCGGCGAGCACCGCGCCGGGATACTCCGGAGCGACGAGCAAGGACTGGATCGAACCGATCACCTGCAGCTGTTCGCCGGCGCTGTCCCTGATCGCCAGCGTGTAGAGCCCATCCTGCGGCTGAAGCGCGTCGCGCGTGTCGGGGCTGCGCAGCGAGACGCCGACGATGCCCCAATCGCTCTCGCCGTCCGCCAGGCAGGCGTCGACATAGGCCGCCTGGTGGGCGCGGTGGAAGGCGCCGACGCCAAGATGGACGATGCCGGGCGTGACAGAATTGCAGGCGTAGCGAGGAATAAGGACTTCGGCGGGCAGCTCAGCGATTGTGGCGTTGGACAGGCGACCGTTCATGGGAAGCGAAGTCTCCGATCGGGTTGCCCGCCTGACGCCGGGCGAAAAAGATGGCAGCGACGTAACATCCACTGTCGGCGCGCACAATGGCTGCGTTGCTTTCGAGGGCCGCCATGCAATCGATCGTTTTGCATGTTGACATTGCCTCCGACGGATTCACCGTTAGATCAGGATGGCGTTTAGTTTAATCGCCATTGCGATCTAACTCTTTGTCGGATCATGATCTTTTGCAAAAGCGGGTTCCCGCTTTTTGCGTTCACCGACCCTCGGTTCGAGATCATGCTCCAATGCAATCCGGAGGAGCCAAGTGGCCACATCGACCGATCCCGACTGCTGTTTGCGCCCGAGGCGAATTCGCGCGCACTGGCCCGCGCCCTTTACGCCGGCGTGAAGGACCTGCCCATCGTCAGTCCGCACGGTCATACCGACCCGCGCTGGTATGCGCTCAACGAGCCGTTCCCCGATCCGGCGCAATTGCTGATCGTGCCCGATCATTACATCCTTCGCATGCTGTTCAGCCAGGGCTTGCGGCTGGAAGAGCTCGGCGTGCCGACGCTCGATGGCGCGCCGGGCGAGACCGATGGCCGGATGATCTGGCGGCGCTTCGCCGAGCATTATTATCTCTTCCGCGGCACGCCGACCCGGCTCTGGCTCGACCATGTGTTCGCGCATCTGTTCGGCATCGAGGAGCCGCTCACAGCCGCTTCCGCCGATCGCACCTACGATACGATCGCCACGCTGCTGCAGCGCGACGACTATCGTCCGCGTGCGCTGTTCGAGCGCTTTAACATCGAGGTGATCGCCACGACCGAGGGCGCGCTCGACGATCTCAAATGGCACCGGACGATCCGCGACAGCGGCTGGAACGGCCGCGTCGTCACGGCCTACCGGCCGGACGCGGTAGTCGATCCCGATTTCGAAGGATTCTTGGGCAATCTCGACCGCCTCGGCGACATCACGGGATGCGATACTGGTACATGGACAGGCTATCTCGATGCGCATCGGCAGCGTCGCGCCTATTTCAAGGCGTTCGGAGCAACCTCGTCCGATCATGGCCATCCGACCGCCGAGACCGCCAATCTCTCCGATGCGGCGGCTGAGGAGCTGTTCAACCGTATCCGCCGCGGCTCCGACGACCAGCGCGAGCGGCGGCTGTTCAGGGCGCAGATGTTGACCGAAATGGCCAAGATGAGCCGCGACGACGGCCTTGTGATGCAGATCCATCCCGGATCATGGCGCAATCATTCGCCTGCCGTTTTCCAGAAATTCGGCCGCGACAAGGGTTTCGATATCCCGACGCGGGCCGACTATGTGACGGCGCTGAAGCCGCTGCTCGACTGCGTCGGGCTGGAACGCGACATCACGATCATCCTGTTCACGCTCGACGAGTCGAGCTACGCACGCGAGCTGGCGCCGCTCGCCGGCGTCTATCCGGCGCTGAAGCTGGGGCCGGCCTGGTGGTTTCACGACAGTCCGGAAGGGATGCGCCGCTTTCGCGAGATGACTACCGAGACGGCAGGCTTCTACAACACGGTCGGCTTCAACGACGACACGCGCGCCTTTCCGTCGATCCCGGCGCGCCACGACGTCGCGCGCCGCGTCGACTGCGCCTTCCTGGCGCGGCTGGTCGCCGAGCATCGGCTGCGCGAGGACGAGGCGCATGAGCTGGCGCGCGACCTTGCCTATACGCTTGCCAAGAAGGCGTACCGGCTCTGAGCCTGGCGCCCATGGGTTTGGCATGGAGGAACGTCATGCTTCGAATGGAAATTGGACGATGAGCGATATTTTCTCACACGCAGGCGCAAAAGCCTGGGAACCGACGCCGGACGGCAATCGCCGGCGCGTGCTGGTGCACACAGACGAACTGATGATGGTCGAATTTGCTTTTGAAAAGGGCGGGGTCGGCGCTCTGCATTCGCATCCGCATGTCCAGGCAAGCTATGTCGCCGAGGGCCGCTTCGAGGTCACCATCGACGGCCGATCGGAAATCCTCGAGACCGGAAGCAGCTTCATCGTGCCTTCCAATCTCGTGCATGGCGTCAAGGCGCTGGAGGCCGGGCGCCTGGTCGACAGCTTCGCGCCTTACCGCGCCGATTTCCTCGGCTGAGTATCCGCTTCTCAAAGGAAAAGCCCGCGCCGTATAAAGCGCGGGCTTGTTGCCTGGGCGCTGGTTGCGCCGCCGCGGTACTCAAACATTGCCGCAGAAGTGCAAAGGTGCCGCAGCATGGTGAAGATAAGCTTAACGGCGACCGACTGCCGGCAGGTTGGGAAAACTCAGCGCTGCTGCAGCGCGAGCCGTATGCCGAGGGCGCAATAGATGCCGCCGACCACCTTGCCTTGCCATTTCAGCACTGCCGGATTGCGGCGCAGGAAGGAACCCAGTCCGCCCGCGCTGACCGCGAAGACGACAGTGCTGAAGAGACCGAGCAGGATGAAGATGATGCCCAGCACCATCAGTTGCAGCACCACGAAACCGCCTTGCGGGTGGACGAATTGCGGCAGGAAGGCGAGGAAGAACAGAGCCGTCTTCGGGTTGAGCACTTCGGTCAGGATCGCCTGCCGGAAGGCTTTTCGCGCCGAGATCGGTAGCGTCCTGCCCGCCAGATTGGCCGGCGCCTTTTCGAGAATGGCGCGGATGCCGAGATAAACGAGATAGGCAGCGCCGATATATTTGACGATGCTGAACAGCATCGCCGAGGCGGCGATGATGGCCGAGATGCCGACAATGGCCATGATGGTGTGGATGACATCACCCGCCGCGACACCGGCGCCGGTAGCGATGCCGACCTTCGTGCCCGAGCTCGTCGCGCGCGCCACGGTGAGCAGCGTCGCCGGTCCCGGAATGAAGACGAAGCCGAACACGACCGCGATGTAGGTGATGAGCGTGGCGGGGTCGATCATGCGAAGGTTCCTTTTGCGGTTGCTGCCGGCATGGATGCATCGAACCATAGCAGCCGGGGCTCTCCAGCCAGTGTGCCAGCCATGGCTTTTCGATGCGACATTGGCGCGAGGCGACAGGGCTACCCGCAAAGCGCGGTTGTGGCCGGGTCGCGGCTGCGCTACTCCAAGGCATCACGCGGTGAATCACTTGTCTGCTCTTCGCATCTTCCCGAAAACGACTTCCTGTCCGGTGTCTGCCTGATGCCGGCACAGGCAGCGAGCATCCGGGCCGAGGATCCCAAGCGTCGCGTGCTGAAGGATGTGTTCGGCTACGACGATTTCCGTCCCGGGCAGGCGACCGTGATCGAGGCGCTGTTCTCCGGACGCCATGTGCTGGCGGTCATGCCGACGGGCGCCGGCAAGTCGCTCTGCTATCAGGTTCCGGCGCTGGTCAAGGGCGGGCTCACCATCGTGGTGTCGCCGCTGGTGGCGCTGATGCAGGATCAGGTCGCCGCCTTGCGCCTTGCCGGCGTGGCTGCCGACACGATCAACTCCTCGCTCGATCGCGAGGCCAATGTCGCGGCCTGGCGCCGCGTGGCATCCGGGCAGACGCGGCTGCTCTATCTGGCGCCGGAGCGGCTGATGACGGAGCGTATGCTGGATGCGCTGTCGCGGCTCGATGTCAGCCTGATCGCCATCGACGAGGCGCATTGCATCTCGCAATGGGGCCCGGCCTTCCGCCGCGAATATGAGGACCTGTCGCAGCTGCGCGGCGTGTTTCCGCACGTGCCGATCATTGCGCTGACGGCGACGGCGGACGAGGCGACGCGCGGCGACATCGAGGCACGGCTGTTTGCCGGACGCGCCGAAACGCTGGTGCTGGGTTTCGACCGGCCCAACATCAAGCTGGCGATCGAGACCAAGCAGGACAGCAAGCGCCAGCTGCTGCGCTTCGTCGAGCGGCACCCCGGCAAAAGCGGCATCATCTACTGCCTGTCGCGGCGCAAGACCGAGGAAATGGCGGCCTTCCTGGAGAAGAACGGCGTGCGCGCGCTCGCCTATCATGCCGGCATGAGCAAGGAGGCGCGGGAAGCGAACCAGAATGCCTTCATGAGCCTGTCGGGCGTCGTCATGGTGGCGACCATCGCCTTCGGCATGGGCATCGACAAGCCCGACCTCGCCTATGTCTTCCACACCGACCTGCCGGGCAGCCTGGAGGCCTATTACCAGGAGATCGGCCGCGCCGGGCGCGACGGACGGCCGGCCGAAGCGCATATGCTCTACGGCGCCGGCGACATCCGCACGCGCCGGATGTTCATCGACGAGGAGGATACCTCGCCCGAGCACAAGAGACGGGCGCATCGCCGGCTCGACACGCTGATCGGCTATTGCGAGACGGCGCAGTGCCGACGCCAGGTGCTGCTCGGCTATTTCGGCGAGGAGGCGAAGGCCTGCGGCAATTGCGACAACTGTCTTAACCAGGCGCCGCGCGCCGACGGCAGCGCCGAGGCGCGCATCATCCTTGCGGCCGTGGCGCAGAGTGGCGAGCGCTTCGGAGCCGCCCACGTCATCGACATCCTGCTCGGCCACGAGACCGAGAAGGTGCTGGCGAGAGGCCATCAGAAGATCGCCAGCTTCAGGACCGGCATCATGCACAGGAAGCCGGTCTGGCTGTCGCTGGTCCGGCAGCTGGTCGCCGGCGGCTTCCTGGTGCCGGATCCGGACGGCCATGGCGGCCTCGCCATCTCGGAAAGCGGCCGCGCGCTCGGGCGTGGCGAGGTTGCCTTCGAGTATCGCGTCGAGGGCCGGGACCGTCTTGCGCGCGGCCGGAAGCGTGCCGCGCAAGGCTTGGCCGTGGATGGCGAGGGCGTCGATGCATCGCTTCTGGCGACGCTCAAGACGCTGCGGCTGCGGCTCGCCAAGGAACGCCAGGTGCCGGCCTATGTGGTGTTCTCCGACCGCACGCTGATCGACATGGCCGAGCGCCGCCCGCAAGACCTCGACGAGTTCGCCGAGGTGAACGGCGTGGGCGCCGCCAAGCTGAAGGAGTTCGGGGAAGTGTTTTTGACTGCGATCGCGGCGCATCAGGCCGATGGATCGGACTGAAGCTTCATCGCGGGATCGTGCGGCGCTCCGCCTCCGATCAATCTCGACCGGGCTCAGTAGGCTTTGAGCTTACCCGCCCAGCGATCCCTCCCTGCCCAATAGGGGCATTTCGGACAGACGCCGCCTTCAGGATAGTCGGTTCCTTCCTCATGCGGACAACCTAGAATTCCGTCGACCATCACCACGGAATGGACGTCTTGCTCCCACAAGAACGCCGCGATTTCGGCGAAGATCATGTCATCCTTGCGCAGATCGCCCGTTTCGCCGAACCAGCGACGCAGCTCGGTCACCTCAGAGTCCTGGTACGGAAGTATCGCGACCGCCACCTTGGTGGCGCGGCTGTCATCGGGACCATAGAAGGCAACGGTGCCAACAGGGTAGCTTCGCACACTTTCTTGGCTTTCTTCTCGATCCACTTTCTTGCCCGTGTTTGCTCGCTCAGTTGTGAATCGACAGGATGTCGGCGGTCGTAAGAGACAGGGTCAGCAAACAAAGGATGGATCAACACCATGGTCCAAGGCAAGCGGTGGGTCCACAGGGCCCCAAGGCCCGCGGCAGTCAGCCAGCGAGAGAAACAGGTGATTGTCACGGCATGCGAGAAGTTCATTCAGGACGTCCTCAAACCCAGGTACCTGTCCGAGATACGACCGACGAAATGGAATTACACAGTCGACATCCGGGGCGCATGGGCGGGCGGGCGGTAACGCTTCATCCAGCGGTTTCGGTCGGGCTGGAGCAAAATCGCGGCGAGGAGGAGTTCGACGCGCCTTTCGCCAGGCTGGACTGCATCGGACCAGACAGATTCGACATCTATTGGATGCGGCATACGGGCAAATGGTGGCTGTTGCATGCGAATGTGACGCTCGCCGAGGCGCTCCATATCCTCGAAGCCGATGAACTCCTGCACCCGGTTTAGCAATGAGCGAATACCAATATTACGAATTCCAGGCGGTCGATCGTCCTCTTGGCAACGCGGATCGACAGGTGCTTCGCGGCCTGTCTTCGCGGGCGCGGATCACCGCCACCAGCTTCACCAATTCCTACGAGTGGGGAGACTTCAGGGGCGATCCGGACGAGCTTATGGCGCGCTGGTTCGATCTTCATCTCTATTTCGCCAACTGGGGTTCCCGCCGCCTGATGATCAAGCTGCCGGCTCGGTTGGTCGATCGGGACCGCATAGGCAGCTTCCTCGCGGCGACCGACGACGTCATGCTCAAAGACGCCGGCGAGAACGTCATCATAAGCATCTCACGCGACGAGGAGGAGCACGAATATCTGGACGATGAGGACTCGAGTTGGCTCGCCGCCTTGGCGCCATTGCGAGCCGACTTGCTCGCAGGCGATCTTCGGCTTTTCTATCTCACCTGGTTGATGGCTGTCGAAGCGGACGCCGTTGAACCCGATGCGCCGGAGCCGATGCCGGGAATCGGGCCGCTGTCCGAGGCGCTCGAAGCCTTTGCCGAATTCTTCGGCATCGATCATGGTCTGGTCCAGGCGGCGGCCGAGCGAAGCGCGGAAACGGCGCCCGCCGGCCCGGAGCCGGAAATGGCCCGACGGGTGGTCGCGGCGATGAACGACGCTGAGAAGACCAGTCTGCTCATGCGGGTTTTCAACGGCGAGCCCAATCTATCCGCCGAGTTGCGGGCCACGATACGGGCGCGTTTGGAACCCGAAACGACAATCTCGCCTGGCGCTTTGCGCACATCAGCGGATCTGCGGGCACGGGCCGAAGAAATTCGCCTTGCCCGCAAGCGCGCCGAGGCGGAGGCGGCGGAAGCGCAGCGGCGATTGCTGGCGGAAGCGGCCGAGAAGGCCCGCGATGTCCGGATCGATGCGCTTCGTCAGCGGGGCGAGAACGTCTGGGCAGAGGTCGAGACCGAGATCATGCGACGCAATCCAGCCGGTTACGACAAGGCGGCGGCGCTTCTTTCCGATCTGTCGGTGCTTGCCGAAAGAGGGGGCAGTACCGAGGAATTTCGCCACCGGCTTCAAGCGATCCGGGAACGTCACGCCGGCAAGGGGCGCTTCATCGAACGTGTGACGTTGCTGGGATAGGCGTGCCCGGGGGCCGGTCAACGCCAAAGGCAGACCTTGACGTCCCTCCCGATATAGCAGGCGCCTTCGCAGCGAAGCTCTCCCCAATCGCCCACCTCGCCGTGCGTCTCGCGAATATCCCCGTTGGCATAGCCTGCCCAAGAATCTCCGTCCTTGTAGACAACGGCCCAGTAATCCTTGGACATCTCGCCAGCCCCGCTATGCGTGTCGGGATAGTCGATGCCGGCGAAAACCTGCTTGGGGCCCTGGATGTTGAAATCGCCGCCCTGCTCGATCTGATAGGAGCATTTTCCGGATATGCGGGTCTCGCCGTGAACGACGAGCAGGCAGCGGCCCCATTTGTAACCGCTCGGCAGACGATGCTGTGCTGCATACGAAGGCGAGAGGGAAAACGCAATTGCCAGGGCGGCCACGATGGTTCGCACAGTCATCCTATCACCCATCGTGAAACAGCCGACTGGATTCGGCCCAGGGCGTGTGTCGAAAATGGTCCTCCGCGGGATGGTTCCACTAGAGACCCTCTTATTTGTCCTGGAATTGTCCCCCAGAGCCGGTTCGATCGGATTGACGCATGTCAAAGCGCATTTTGATTGAAGAGGTAATCTTAATGTGAAGAACATGGAAGCCGCATTGTGCTTGAACGAGTTTGGCAAATTCCGGCCCACGTTTGCGGGATAGATTAGTTCCAAGATGGCGTTCGCCGAGGCTCGGAAAGGGTTGATTGTGGATCGGAAAGGCATCCGACCAAGGCTTGGCCGTTCCATGAAGCGCCCGTCAGGATTTGGCGGTTCGCGTTGGCTGGCCGTCTGCCTCGCGTTGCTGATGGCGTTCTCCACGGTCCTTTCCAGCCATGCCAATTCGGCCGCGGCTTCGTTTGGCGCCCAATGGGCAGCAGAGCATAATCATGGCTCCGCGGCGATCCGACATGATGGTTCCGCCCCGTGCAAGGATTTCGGCCATGCGCGCCATCAAGGCACATGCGGCATCTCGGCTTCAGGCTGCTCATTCTGCGTCCCGGTTGACGTCCATCTCTTCGTCGCGATTTCGGGAAGCCACCCCGTCGCGACGGCGCCGCCTTTCGTATCCTCTCCAAGTGACGTGCCTGTCGGGCTGCGCCCTCCAAAGCTCGTCGTGACCGCCTGAGCGCACGCGCGCCCTGGCGTTCGTGCGCTTCGCCGCCGGTCAATCCGGCCCTCGAGTCACGAACATGAGAGCTTTGCAATGCAATCCATATCCCGTCGCCAGTTCCTGGCATCCACGGTGGCTGCCGGCGCCGCGGGCGTCGTCCTGCCGCTGATCAATCCCCGCGCTGTACAGGCGGCCTCCCCGAGCATCATCCGGGCAGATACCCGCATCATCGAGGTGGCCGGCCGTGCCGCCAAAGTCTTCGGTCTCGTCCAGCCCGACGGCACCCCTGGGCTTGTCACCTCGGCCGCCAATGACTTCCAGGTCCGGCTCGAAAATAGGCTGCACGCGCCGACCTTGATCCATTGGCACGGCCTGACGCCGCCGTTCGGACAGGACGGCGTGCCCGACCTGCCGCAACCGTTGCTGCAGCCGGGCCAGTCCTATGATTACAGCTTCCCCGTCACGACGCCGGGCACGCATTGGATGCATGCCCACACGCTGCAGGAACAGCAGCTGCTTGCCGCGCCCCTGATCGTCACAGACCCTGCGGAGGCAGGCGCGGACGAGCAGCCCTTGGTGGTGCTGTTTCACGACTTCAGCTTCAAAACGCCTGAGGAATTGCTGGCCGGGCTGACCGGATCAGCGCCTGCATCGGGAAACGGCGGCATGGCCGGGCACTCGATGTCGGGCATGTCAGGCATGGACATGCAGGGCATGTCGGACGGGCAAGGCATGTCGGACGGGCAAGGCATGGCCATGCCGATGGACGTCAACGACATCCAATACGACGCCTACCTGGCGAACGACCGGACGCTGGACGATCCACAGCTGTTTGCTGTCGAACGCAACGGCACGGTCCGGCTGCGGCTCATCAACGGCGCGACCGCAACGGCATTCTGGGTCGACACCGGGTCGATCGAGGGCGAGGCAATCGCTGTCGACGGGAATGCCGTCACGCCAGTGCGCGGTCGCCGCTTTCCGCTCGCCATGGGCCAGCGCCTCGACATCCGGCTGCGTATTCCGGACGAGGCGGGAGCCTGGCCGATCCTGGCGCTGCGTGAGGGCAGTGTCGAGCGCACTGGTTTCGTGCTGGCGACCAGGGGCGGCGCGGTAAAGCGCATCGCGCCGGTTGGCGACCAGGCGACAGCCGCGTTCGACCTCGCATTCGAGTCCAGCCTCGTCGCCGCCAAGCCTCTGGCCTTGAGATCGGCGAACCGGAACCAGGCCGTCGAGATTGGCGGCACCATGCAGGGCTACTCCTGGACGCTCAACGGCAGGACATGGGGCAACCATCAGCCGATCGCCGTGCGAAAGGGTGAGCGCATCGAACTCGTCCTGCGCAACGCAAGTATAATGGGCCATCCCATGCACCTCCACGGCCATCATTTCCAGGTTGTCGCCATCGACGGCCGCCGCTTCGCGGGGGCTGTCCGCGACACCGTCTGGCTGCCGCCGATGCGCGAGGTGACGGTGGCGTTCGATGCTGCCAACCCAGGGACATGGGCGTTCCACTGCCATCACCTCTACCACATGGCGACCGGCATGATGACCGTCGTCGACTACGCCGCCTAACCGATTTCAAGGATAGGACCATGAGACGGAACGATATGAATACCCTCTTCAGGACCCTGGCGATCGGAGCAGTCCTCGCATTCTCGGCGCCCGTTCTCGCGAACGATGCGCATCATCCGGCTGGCAGCCGAGACTCCTCGCCGCCCCCTGCCGCGACGGAGAATGCGGAGGACGGAGGCACTGGCTCGGGGATGCCCATGATGATGGGCAACTTGTCCAACACCATGATGCCGAACGGCATGATGAAGATGATGATGGCGATGATGGCGGGCGGCGACACTCCTATGGGTCAGATGATGTCGCCCGACCATGTCGAGGGGCGGATCGCCTTCCTCTCGACCGAACTGAAACTCACCAAGGCCCAGCGGCCCCTGTGGGACGCCGTCGCCGAGGCGCTGCGGGCAAACGCTCACTCGGCCAAGGACATGATGGCGAAAATGCCGGCCGGTATGATGGGCGGGGATACCGGCCCCGAAACGCCAGTGGAGCGGATCGAGGTTCAGGAGCGAATGCTGTCGACGCGGCTCGAGGGACTGAGGCGGCTCAAGGTCGCTTTGGAGCCCTTCTACGCGTCGCTGGACGATGCCCAGAAGGCGGTGGCCGACAAGCTGCTCGCGCCGGCCCCGATGGGCATGATGTGAGACATGAAGGGGCCGTTGCACCAGACCGCGAGGGCCCCCGCGATCGACGCGAGATCTCCAGGTGAGACCATGAAGACGAAGCGGAGCGTCCGCGCGGAAGAGCTGCTGCTTTTGCAGCGCGAAACCTTCGACTACTTCCTGGGCGAGGTGAATCCCGCCAACGGCCTCATCCGCGACAAGACCGCCGCCGATTGGCCGGCCAGCATAGCGGCGACGGGTCTCGCTCTCACCTGCTATCCGGTCGCCGTCGAGCGCGGATACATGACCCGGCAAGAAGCCGTCGCGCGGACCCTGGCTACGCTCCGCTTCTTCCACACGAGTCCCCAGGGGCCGGAGCCCGACGCGACCGGCTATCGTGGGCTCTACTATCATTTCCTCGACATGCAGACAGGACGGCGCGCCTCGCAGTGCGAGCTGTCCACGATCGACAGCGCCCTCCTGTTGGCAGGCGCCCTGTCGGCGGCCGCGTATTTCGGTGAAGAGACCGCCGACGAGCAGGAAATCCGCACGCTTGCCGATGCGCTATATCGCCGTGCCGACTGGCAGTGGGCACAGAACCAGGGCGCAACGGTGACGCATGGCTGGACCCCGGAAAACGGGTTCATCAAATACCGCTGGGAGGGCTATCACGAGGCCCTCCTGCTTTACATTCTGGCGCTCGGCTCACCGACCTTTCCGCTTCCCGAGAGCAGCTACGCCGCCTGGACGTCGACCTATCGCTGGGAAAGCTGCTACGGCTACGAATATCTCTATGCGGGGCCGTTGTTCACGCATCAGCTGTCGCATGTCTGGATCGACTTTCGCGGGATACAGGACGCGTTCATGCGCGGGAAGGGCATCGACTATTTCGAGAACAGCCGGCGGGCGACCTATCTCCAGCAATGCTATGCCATCATGAATCCGCGTAAGTTCGAAGGTTACCGCGAATGCTGCTGGGGGATCACCGCAAGCGAGGGACCTGGTCCGGCCACTCTCAAACTCAATGGTGTCCAGCGGGAGTTCTACGATTATGTCGGCCGCGGCGTTCCCTATGGACCGGATGACGGCACGCTCGCTCCATGGGCGGTCGCCGCCTCATTGCCGTTCGCTCCGGAGATCGTGTTGGAGGCGCTCGACTTCTGCATCCATCAGGCGAAGCTGAAGGAGTTCAACAGATACGGCTTCAAGGCGGCCTTCAATCCCACCCACCCGGGCGAGCCTGGCAATCCGTACGGGTGGTGGGTGTCGCCCTGGCACTTCGGCATCAACCAGGGCCCCATCGTGCTGATGATCGAGAACCACCTGAGCGACACGGTTTGGCGCTTGATGCGCGGTTGCCCTTACATCCTCACCGGATTGCGCCGCGCCGGGTTCAACGGCGGCTGGCTGAACGATGCGAATCCTGGCTGAACTGATTGCTTTGGTCCCCGCGAGTGGGTCGATCGATTTGACGCACATCAAAGCGCATCTGAATCGAAGGGGCGATCATGCCCATGGTGAATAGCTCGGAAGCCTTGCTGTGCTTGAACAATCTTGTCACATCTGGCAGCGACGCCATCGGACTGCAAGCGGCCCCTTCGGTGCGATCATGCTTGCGTTCGGGCTTGCCCTTTTCCTGTTGCTGACGCCTTCGGGCTCGGCGCAAGCGCACGAGTTCGGCGCATCACCAGACTTCTCGTCAGCCAAGGTCGTCCAGTCGGTTGCCCATGGCAAGGCCGATCGGCAGGCCTCGGCGGCCTCTCTGTCGGCATCAACCCTGGACGAGTCGGGTTGCCATGACGGCCATTGCGGCCTGTGCATGGGTGGACATTGTTTCGGTTGTTCGGCAGTTGCTCTGGCAGCTGGTCCTGATCTCGCCTCCGCAGCTGAGCCTGGCGCCCCAGCTTTCCCCGACCAATCGGGTTTCGCGCTGACCAGGCCTGACGAAGCCTTTCGGCCCCCTCGTTCCGTTCTCTGACGCCCTGCTCGGCGGGCAAATTCCACGCCTGCCGAACAGGATCGCTCTTTTGTGCCGGGCCTACGCTGGCTTCGGTCGCGAATGTATTTCGAGGAGAAAACTCATGAACATGCGGACAGAAGCCGCGATCCCTGACCACCCGTCTGGTGGCCTGGCCGAGGCGCGCGAGTCACTCACCCTCCGCATTGGAGGAATGAACTGCGCCCACTGCCCGCCAACGATCGAAACAGCCATTCGGGCCGTCAAAGGGGTGCAGACCGCCTCAGTCAATCTCGCCACCCAGACGGCGATGGTCAGCTACGATCCTGCCCAGGCAAAGGTCGCCGAAATCCTGCGCGCCATCCGCTCCGTCGGCTACGCCGCCGGTACGGCGACGATGCGCATTCCGATCAAGAACATGCATTGCACCTCATGCGCCACACGTGTCGAGCTGGCGCTGAAGATGACCCCGGGCGTCATCGCCGCCCGCGCCAGCCTCGCACCCAACGTTGTCGACATAGAGTATCAACCGGAACGGGCCAATTTCCAGGAATTGAGGAGGTCGATCGAATCCTCCGGCTATCGGGTCGCCGAGCCGAAGGTGAAACCCACGGACGAGACGCTGGACCCGGCGGAGGCGGCCAACGAGCAGGAATACCGCGGCCTGATGCGCAGGTTCTGGCTCGCCGCCGTCATCTCCCTCCCGGTGATGGCTCTCAGCTATCCCGATCTCATTCCGGGACTGCGCGAATGGATGCCCATGGGCAGCGACACGCGCCGGATCGTTTGGGCGCTGCTTGGCGTGCTGAGCCTGCCCGTCCTGCTGTGGTCCGGATCGCAGTTCTTTGTCGGCATGTGGGACGCGCTGAAGCACCGCGCTGCCAATATGCACACGCTGATCTCAATCGGCATCACGGCGGCGTTCCTCTATTCGGTCGTGGCGGTCGCATGGCCCGGGATCTTTCCCGACATGGCGCTGGCCGAAGTCTTCTGGGACGTCACCGATGTCGTCGTGGCGCTCGTCGTGCTGGGTCTCGCCCTCGAGATCAAGGCCAAGGGCCGAACCTCGCAGGCGATCAAGAAGCTGATCGGGTTGCAGGCCAAGACGGCAAGAGTCGTGCGCGACAGCAAGGAAATCGACCTCCCCGTCGAGGAGGTGCTGGTCAGCGACACGGTGATCGTCCGTCCCGGCGAAAAGGTCCCGGTCGATGGCAAGGTGAGCGCCGGATCGAGCGCTATCGACGAGTCGATGATCACCGGCGAATCCATGCCGGTCGAAAAGCAGGCCGGCGACGAGGTCATCGGCGGCACGCTCAACAAGACGGGCAGCTTCCGCTTCACCGCTACCAAGGTCGGCAAGGATACCGCGCTCGCAAGCATCATCCGCATGGTGAAGGACGCGCAGGGGTCGAAGGCTCCGATCCAGCGCGTGGTGGATACCGTGTCGGGCTACTTCGTGCCCGCGGTCATGATCGTCGCGATCCTGGCCGCAGTGGCATGGTACGATTTCGGGCCTGAGCCGCGGCTGATCTATGCCACGGTCGTCCTGGTCACGACGCTGATCATCGCCTGTCCCTGCGCGCTCGGCCTTGCCACGCCGACATCGCTTACGGTCGGCATCGGCAAGGGAGCGGAAAACGGCATCCTGATCCGCTCGGGCGACGCGCTGCAGGCGGCCGAGAAACTCGACGCGATCATTCTCGACAAGACGGGCACGATCACCAGGGGCGAGCCGGCGCTGACCGACGTCGTGGTCACGCCGGGCCACGAAGAGAGCGCCGTCCTGCGGCTCACCGCATCTCTTGAGCGCGGTTCCGAGCATCCGCTGGCCTCGGCCATCGTGAAGGGCGCCGAAGCGTGGCTGATCGAGCTGGTCGATGCTGAAGGCTTCGCGGCGATCCCGGGCCACGGCGTCAGTGGCCGGATCGACGGCCATGATGTGCTGTTCGGAAACGCCAAGCTCATGCGCGACCGCGGTGTTCCCGCAGACGCGCTGCTGCCCCAATGGGAGCGCCTCGCCAATGAAGGCAAAACGCCGATGTATGTGGCGGTCGACGGGCAGGCGGCTGGACTGATCGCGGTCGCCGACACCGTGAAGCCGGATTCCAGGGCGGCGATCGAAATCCTGAGAGGGCTCGGCATCGAGGTCGTCATGCTGACCGGCGACAACGAACGCACGGGTCGGGCAATCGCGCGCGAGGTCGGCATCGATCGCGTGCTGGCGGAGGTCCTGCCAGACGACAAGGCGCACGAGGTGCAGAAACTACAGCTCGAAGGCAAGTCGGTCGGCATGGTCGGCGACGGCGTCAACGACGCGCCGGCGCTCGCCCAGGCCGATGTCGGTTTCGCCATCGGCACCGGAACCGACGTCGCCATCGAGGCAAGCGACGTGACGCTTATCAAGGGCAGTCTGATGGGCGTGGTCACGGCGATCGAGATCAGCCGGGCGACGATGCGCAACGTCCGGCAGAACCTCGTCGGCGCATTCGGCTACAACGCGCTGGGAATCCCGGTCGCGACGGGCGTGCTCTACCCGTTCATCGGGCTTCTGCTCTCTCCCCTCATCGCAGCCGCCGCCATGGCCTTCAGTTCGGTGACCGTCGTCACCAACGCCAATCGTTTGCGCTTCTTTCAGCCGAGGAGGACAGGCTCATGACACCCGACCGCTGGATAGTGACCGTGGCCGGGATCGGCCTGGTCGCCTTCATCATCTGGTTCTTCTGGCTCAAGCGTTCGAAGGGCATCCGCGCCGCGGATACGAGCGGCGGCTATCAGGAGGCGATGATCCTGGTCAAGGGCGGCTACACGCCCGACACGATCGTCGTCCGCAGCGGCCGCCCGGTCCGGCTGAATTTCCGCCGTGAGGAAACCGCCTCCTGCTCGGACAAGGTGATCTTCCCCGATTTCCAGAGGAGCGCCGATCTGCCTACCGGTGAAACCGTCGCCGTCGATCTGATGCCCAAGCAACCAGGCGAGTTCGGATTCGCATGCCCCATGGGCATGTTCCGCGGCCGCCTCATCGTCGAATAGGAGACCAGCATGTCAATGCATGACCATTCGGACCACGACCAGCCGCAAGGCTCCTTTCTGACGTCCCGGGCAGGCCTTGTCCTGCTTGGCTTCCTCGCGGTCGGCGGGTTCCTGCTCCTCACCGAGCACCGCGCCCATGTGCTTGGCGCGCTATTCTATCTGCTGCCGCTCGGCTGCGTCTTCATGCACTTCTTCATGCATGGAGGACACGGCCACAGAGGACATGGGCATGGAGGACATGGGCATGGTGGGGGCCACCGCAACCAGCCCGACGAAAGGAATCCGTCATGAGCATGCAGGCCTACGGCCTTTGGAGCCTGGTGATCGTCAACTCCGCCGTCTTCATCCTGTTCGCCTACAGCTTCTTCAAGCCGGCGACGACCCGTGACTGGCGCTCGTTCGGCGCGTTCAGCGCCTTCCTGGTCGCGCTGTTCGCGGAGATGTACGGCTTTCCGCTCACCATCTACTTGCTCTCCGGCTGGCTGCAGTCCGGCTATCCAGGGATCGACTGGTTCTCGCATGATGCCGGGCATCTCTTGGAAATGATGTTCGGCTGGCGGATCAATCCACATTTCGGCCCCTTCCATCTGCTGAGCTTCGTCCTGATCGGCGGTGGGTTCTGGCTGATCGCGGTCGCATGGAGCGTTCTCTACGACGCTCAGCAGCACCGTTCTCTCGCCGCCAGCGGCCCGTACAGCTACGTGCGCCACCCGCAATATGTCGGCTTCATCCTGGTGATGCTGGGTTTCCTCGTTCAGTGGCCGACGCTGCTGACGCTGGCGATGTTCCCGGTGCTGGTTGTGATGTATGTGAGGCTGGCGCGCGCCGAGGAGCGCGAAGCGATCACCGCGTTCGGCGACGTCTACCGCAACTACATGACACAGGTTCCGGGTTTCATTCCGAGCTGGAACCGGTTGTCCGGCGGGTCGGTCGGCCGCCCTGGACGAGGCCTGGCGCCATGACACGGCACCGCCGATCCTGGCCGTTTTCGGCGATCCTGCTCGCCGTCTTCGGTGTGGCGCTCGTCTGCATCGGCGCCTTCTTCATGTTCCTTCGGCCGCCGCTATTGCCGGAGGACGTGCGGTTCGTCGGCCTGTCGCTGCAACAGCTTCAGGCCGAGCAGCCACGCATGGCATCGTGGCTCGAGCGCGTGTTTCAGGTGCTCGGCGGGTATGCCGTCGCCTCGGGCATCCTCACCGTCACGGTCGCCGTGACGTCGTTCCGGCGGCACGAGCGGTGGGCTCTTCTGGGCGTGCTCGCCGCCGGCGTCGCCTCCATCGGATGGATGGCTGTCGTCAACTTCGTCATAGGATCCGATTTCCGGTGGGCCTTGCTGGCTATCGCGATCCTATGGGCCGCGAGCATGGGCATGTTCCTGGTCGAGCTCAGGCAAGCTGCCATGCGGGCAGGCAGGGCGGAGTGATCCATGTCCGACCCTGTCTTCACCGCGAAAGACCTCACCAAGACCTACGTCTCGGGCGAGACGCAAGTGCACGCCCTGCGCGGCGTGAACCTGGCGATTTCGGCAGGGGAAGTGGTCGTCCTGCTCGGTCCGTCGGGCAGCGGGAAATCGACATTGCTCAACATCATGGGCGGGCTCGATCACGCGAGCAGCGGCGAGCTGTCCTTCAAGGATTTGCGGCTGACCGACCTCGATGACAGGGGGCTGACATCCTATCGCCGCCGCCACGTCGGCTTCGTGTTCCAGTTCTACAATCTGATCCCCAGCCTGACAGCCTATGAGAACGTCGCGCTGGTCACCGAGATTGCCGATGATCCAATGCGTCCCGAGGAAGCTCTCGCCCTCGTTGGGCTGGAGCCGCGCATGCATCATTTCTCGGCGCAGCTATCAGGCGGCGAGCAGCAGCGCGTCGCCATCGCCCGCGCGATCGCCAAGCGTCCGGAAGTGCTGCTTTGCGACGAGCCGACAGGCGCGCTCGACTCCAGGACAGGCGTTCGGGTGATCGATGCGCTGATGAAGGTCAATGCCGAACTCGGCACGACCACCGTCATCATCACCCACAACGCCATCATCCAGGAGGTCGCGCACCGGGTCCTGTTCTTCAGCGACGGGCAGATATCGAAGGCCGTCACCAACGAGGCCCGCCGCGCTGTCGCCGAGCTGCAGTGGTGAAGACATGCGCGCCCTGGACATAAAGCTCTTCCGCGATCTCCTGCGTCTTTGGGCGCAGGCATTGGCAATCGCGCTGGTGGTCGGCGGCGGCGTGGCAACGCTGCTCCTCGCCGTCGGCTCCTACCGTTCCCTCGATGAGACGAGGACGGCTTACTACGAGCGCTACCGCTTCGCCGATGTCTTCGCCACGGTGCGACGGGCACCGAAAGCTCTCCTCGGCCGGATCGCCGAAATCCCAGGTGTGGCTAGCGTGGATGCACGCATCGCACAGTTCGCGCTGCTCGAAACACCGGGTCTGACCGCTCCGGCCACCGGCGTAGTCATCTCGCTGCCCGAGGTCGGCGAGCCGAAGCTCAATCGCCTCTATATGCGTGCGGGCCGCACGCCGGATCCGAGCCGGGACGACGAGGTCGTCGTCAATGAGACCTTCGCCGAAGCGCACCGGTTCACCCTGGGCTCGAGCTTCGCGGCGACCCTCAACGGTCGCAGGCGCGATCTGACGATCGTCGGCATCGCGCTTTCTCCCGAATACATCTATGCCGTCGGCCCCGGCGACATCATGCCCGACGGCCACCGCTTCGGCGTCATCTGGATGTCCGAACGGGCTCTGGCCAGCGCCTATGATCTCGAAGACGCTTTTTCGTCGGTGTCGCTGAAGCTGCTGCCGGGAACGTCGGAGCGGGAGGTGATGATGCGTCTCGACAGCCTGCTCGATCGCTATGGCGGGCACGCTGCCTACGGGCGCAAGGACCAGACGTCGCATGCCTGGCTCGACCACGAGCTCGACATGCTCAACAACATGAGCCGCACGCTGCCGCCGATCTTCCTGCTGGTTTCGGCGTTCCTGGTCAACCTTACCCTCAGCCGGCTCGTTTCGCTCGAACGCGAGCAGATCGGCCTGCTGAAGGCACTCGGCTACCGCAATGCCGGCATCGTCCTGCACTACTTGAAATTTGTGGGCGTCATCACGGCGGTCGGCATCGTCATCGGCAGCCTGATCGGCACCTGGCTCGGCAGCTATGTGACCGGAGTATTCGCCGACTTTTTCCGCTTCCCGTTTCTGCTGTTCACCAAGGCCCCCGATCTCTACGTCGCGGCGGCGGGACTGAGCGCGTTTGCCGCGGCAATCGGCGCGCTGCGAGGTTTGCGCGAAGTCGTCAATCTGGCTCCCGCGGTTGCCATGCAGCCGCCGGCTCCGCCGGTTTTCCGCCGAACGCTGCCGTTGAGCCTTAGCGCGGCCGGCCTTGTCTCGCAGCCGATGAGAATGATGCTGCGCAACGTCGCGCATCATCCAGTTCGATCCTTTCTCACCGCATTCGGCATGTCGCTGGCGACGGCGATCCTGATCGTGTCGCTCTTCACGGAGGGCACGATGGAGCAGCTCGTCGACGTGACCTACTTCCTTGCGGATCGACAGGACGCGACCGTCAGCTTTTTCGAGAAGCGCCCGAGGGAAGTGGCCTTCCAGATTGCGAGGCTTCCCGGAGTGCTGAATGCGGAACCCAATCGAGAAGTCCAGGTCCGCATCCGCAATGGCCATGTCGAGCGTCGCATCATCCTCCGCGCAAGGCCGCGCGGGGCGGAGCTCAACCGTATCATCGATGCGGACCTGCGGCCGGTGGTCCTGCCGGAATCAGGCCTCGCGATCTCGGACATGCTGGCCAAGATACTCAAGGTGCGGGTCGGCGACACCGTCGAGGTCGATTTGCTCGACAGCGAGCGCCGGACGGTCTCGCTTCCGGTGGCGGCGCTGGTCGAGGACTATCTCGGCATGCGCGGGATGATGGATGAGGAAGCGCTCGCCAGGCTGCTGCGTGAAGCGCCGATGGCGAACGGGGTGAGCGTCAGCCTGGACAAGAACAGACGGGACGAGTTCTACGCGGCGGTCAAGGCCATGCCGGCGGTGAGCAGCCTGGCTCTGCAGACGGCGTCCCTCGCCACTTTCCGCGACGCCGTGGCGCTTCTGGTGACTACGATGTCCAGCATCTACACGGGTCTCGCCGCCGTCATCGCGTTCGGCGTGGTTTACAACAACGCGCGTGTCTCGCTGTCCGAGCGGGCCCGGGAACTGGCAAGCCTGCGGGTGCTTGGCTTCACCCGCGGCGAAGTGCTCGGCATCCTTCTCTTTGAACTCGCGCTGTTGACCTTGATCGCGCAGCCGCCGGGCTGGGCCCTCGGCTATGGTCTTGCCTGGATCATGAAGACGAACCTGGCCGGCGAACTGATGCGGGTACGCCTGGTTGTCGACCCTGCCATTTATGTCTTCGCCAGCGCGATCGTCATTACGGCGGCTGTGCTCTCAGCGCTGATCGTCCGCAGGCGGGTTAATCGACTCGACCTCGTTGCTGTTCTCAAGACGCGGGATTGAAGACCATGCGCACCAGATCGATGACCAACTGGATGAGGAGAATCGGCGGCATCGCGGCCTTTGGCCTGATCGCCGCGGCGGCGGTCTGGTTCGCATGGCCGCAGCCGATCCCGGTCGACCTGGCGACGGTAGCCAAGGGTCCGATGGAGGTGACCGTCGATGACGAGGCCAAGACCGAGGTGCGGCACATCTACACGGTATCCGCGCCAATCGCCGGCAAGGTGCTCAGAATTTCGCCGCCGCACCATGTCGGAGACGAGGTAGCCAAGGACGAGACGGTGGTGGCGGTCATGCAGCCGACCATCCCCGGTCTCCACGATGTTCGCACGCACGAAGAACTGTTGGCGGCGCTTGGCGCGGCAGAAGCGGCCGTGACGTTCGCGGAAGCGGAGGTGAAACGTCTCGAGGCGGCGCTTGCATATTCGCGCACCGAGCTCGATCGCGCGGAAAGGCTGGCCAAGTCCGGAGCGATTTCGCAAAACGCCCTCGACAAGGCGAAGTTCGAAGTGGACACCAACGAGGCAGCCTTGGCGAGCGCGAAGGCGCAGGTCGAAGTCCGGCGCAATGAACACGCGATGATCCAGGCGCGGCTCGGGCAGCCTGCCGGAGATGTTGCACAATCGGATCCGGCCTGCTGCGTCCAACTTCGTGCGCCGGCGAGCGGCCGCATCCTGAAGATCGTTCAGGAGAGCGAGGGCATGGTCCAGCCGGGCGCGCCGCTTGTCGAGATCGGCGACCCGCGCGACCTGCAGGTGGCGGCGGACCTGCTCTCCACCGACGCGGTCCAGATCAGGCCGGGCGCCTCAGTTCGCATCGACGGTTGGGGCGGACCCGCGCTTCAGGGCAAGGTGACGCGGATCGACCCGGCCGGGTTTCTCAAGGTCTCGGCGCTTGGGATCGAGGAGCAGCGCGTCCACACGGAGATCGATATCGTCGACCCTGCCGAGATGTGGTCGCAGCTTGGGCACGACTATCGCGTGATCGTGCACGTGACGAGTTGGCGGGACGACAATGTCCTTAGCGTCCCGGTAGCGGCACTGTTCCGGCAGGGCGATGACTGGGCCGTGTATCTCGCCGAGGCCGGACGGGCGCGCACGGCCGTAATCAAGATCGGCCACCGGGACAGCAGGATGGCCGAGGTCGAGTCCGGCTTGTCGGAAGGCGATCGGGTCGTGCTGCACCCGAGCGACCGGGTGGGCGACGGCGTGGCCGTGCGCGAGCGGAGGGTTCGATAGGCGCGGTCGGCCTGTAAGCTGCCTTGGGCTCTCCTTCGCCGAGGCTTCGGAGGGCGTCCTGCTTCGCGCTGAAGATAGGACTTGTCCTGCGAAGCTCGGAGAGCAAAGCAGGATGGCGGAGAGGGAGGGATTCGGTTTCACGCCTATCCTGCTGAAAATGCTAATCTTTTCGCGCTTTTTGTTACGCAGTTTGTTACACTGCTACAACTGCGATTTACAATCGCTCTTTTGAGCTCGCCTGCCCAATCCATCTTATCTGTCGAAACCGACGCAATGGCGCGGCGGTGGATTGGGTCACTCTGTCATAGTATCCGCGCTTCATTAAGTTGACGATGCCGTTTAGACTCGGAGCTGATCCTTTCCGGTCGATCACCAGGATTTGGCGCGCGACCCGGCACCGGCGGTTCGTCTTTGTACGTTTGTGTCATCCAGGCCGGATCAACTCGGCCATCAGGCTTCTCACGACTTATGCATGCGTTTCCCACTTTTATTAGCATTCGGTGCGAACCCGCACCCTGCACCAAACCTGCGACGCCTAAGCTATCGTCCTCGACTTGAGCGTTCCCTGCTTCTCGTGGAAGACGCTAAATTCGCTCGTGCGTTATTGCCGGCCAGCAAAGGCTGCGGGTCGGCGGTGAGGGTGTCGAGGAGCGGCGGCCGTTCCCTTTCACTCAATAGTGCCGCCGGCGCCTGGATGGTTTCCACGACGCCGCCCCCGCAATCGTAGCCGTTGTGATGATCATCGTGCATGCGCTGAGCTGTTGGGGACATGCTGATGGCGGTGCCGGAAGCACCGGAGACATGTGATATCTCGGCAGCGGGCAGAGCGGCTTCTCTGTCGCTGCACAGGAAAGCGTAGAGTTCCTTCACGCAAATGCGGGCGTCCTTCTTGTCTTTTTGAAAGGGCGGGACGAGGGGCAACCTGATATCGGCCTTTTGGTAGAACGGACTGCGCTCTTCGTACAGCTGGTCAACCTTCTGCTCGATGTCGGCGCCTTGCAGCAGCGGCCGGCTGGTGTCCCTCTCGAGGCGCCTGCGGAGCTCTTTCAGCTCGGGTGTCGAGCCAGATCGACCTCGCCTTATTAAGAATCAGGGCTTGATTGGACTCCTTGCCAAAGCAGCCGCCGCCGGTTGCGATGACGATGGGGCCTCTCTCCAGCTGCTTGGCGAGCTCTTTGGTCTCCAGGTCCCTGAAGTGCGCCTCGCCACGGCCAGGGTCGGCGAACATCTCCATCAGATTGCCGTGATCGGCGACGATATGCTTATCGATGTCGACAAACTCCACCCCCAACTCCTTGGCAAGCTGGGCGCCGATGGTCGACTTGCCGCTCGCCGGCATGCCGACGAGCACGACCGGCCGCGTACCGAGGGCCGCGAGGATCTCGCCGGCTTGCGGCGAGCGAGCGACCGCAATCTGTTGTCTTGCGACGATGGGCGACCTGGAGGTCCCTGCCGCCCTCGACCTGCTTTCTCCTGACGAGTCCCAGTGTAATATCTCCCAGGCACCACGGGGAATGGGGACTAGCTGTGAGCTCTGCGCGCGGTGCGCGAGCTCGGCCCGATAACTGGCCGGCGTAGGGAACTCGACCTCGAAGCGATAGTTCTGCGCGGTTCTGAACGCCGTGTGAACGCCGCGTAACCGCGGCCTGTCCATCCTGATGACCCAGTTGGTGGTCTCGACCTCGCTGCAGTCCCGCTCCTCGAAGGCCAGTGCCGCCTTCCTGAAGGCGCGCGTAAAAGCCTCGTCCGGGATCTCGAAGACATGGCGCACGGCATTGGTGACCAGTTGGGCCTCCGGCGCCGTGCTCACGCTCTGGCCGGTCAACTCGTCGGCTATCCAGACCTGCCCGCCCGACCGTTGGTCAAGATGCGGCACCTTCACCTCGATGCCGTCCTGCCGCAAAAGCTCGGCAACCGCATGCACAATTTTTGGTAATCGCGCTTTCTTGCGCTTCGGCGGGGGCGGCTTCGAGCCTGGCCCGCTCAAGGGCCTGTTCGCTGCTCAGCGTTATCGTGCTGGCGCGGTCGTCTTCGGCCGAGATTGCTAAGGCGCTGAGCAGAATGCGCTTTTCGACGGCGAGTCTGATCGAGGCCTCCATGACCGATGCCGCCAGCGTGGGGTTGTCCTTCAGATCCGCCAGGCTGCCATCGACGTCGAACCGGCCCTGGTGGAGCTTTGCCGCCTGCGCCTTGACATATGGCGCCGACTTGAAGCCCGGCCTCTGCTCCAAGAGCCGCTGCAATTCGGTGGTTTTTTGCATGAACACCCGCGCACCGGTATCGGACTTGTAGGCGTCAGTGCCGACCTTGATGCCGACGCTCAACAGATTGATGGCGCTTTCATGCAGCTTGACTTCCGACTGCTCATGAGCCGGCTCGCTATTGAGCTGCAGGTTCCAGTCCTGGAGCTCGGCCACTAACAACGCGGCCAGTTCGCAGGCCACCGGATGCCTGGCGGCCTTGCTGTCTTCCCTCGCCCTGGCGATGAGCTCATGGAGGGCCTGGCCATCCGGCCGATCTTCCTGCAACAGTGCGCGGATGTCGGCCTTGAGCTCATTATGAATGCCCTCGTAGGTGCCGAAGATGGCACGCTCGGCAAACCAGCGTTGCGCCTCCAGCGGCTGCGCCAGCACGTTGCGCTGCAGGCAGCTGTAGGTCTCCAGCACCAGCCCGGTGGCCGACAGGATCTGCTTGGACCGGGTGAACTGGTAGCCGCTTTTCTCAATGGCCGGCGTGTGCGACTTCGGCGGCTTCATCGAGGCGATGCCGCGCGCCTGCAGCTGCGCGTCGAACTGGCGCACATGCTCGTAAAGGCGAGGCTGGTCGCCAATGATGACGACGGTGTCGCCATCAAAATCGCCGTCGAGCATTTTTTGTTCGACGCTTGGAACCGCAACCAAAGAGCCGGGCGCGAACACCTCCGTCGCCTGCAGGATGCCGACGCACTCGAGCGCGGTGTCGGCCTTGACCCGGTCCTTTTCCTCCAGCCAGTACGAATGGCACTTTACGTCCTCGGCAGACATCACGACCCCGCGCTCGGCGAAGTCCGCCGGCCACATTTCGTCGGGCACAACGATCAAGATGCCTTTGGCAAAGAAGGTCGGATCGTCGGCGGCAAGCCCAGCCCCCGACCTGTGCGCGAAGTTGAAGCTATATTGGAAGGCCACGCACCGATCCAGGAACGCCGCGGTCCGGTCGCCATCGCGCGCCGACCTGACCCGGTCGGCGGCGAACGGGCGCAGGTTGGGCTTGTCATAGGGGGAGCGTCCGACAAGCACGCCAGCGTCACGGGTCAAGGTCTTGCTCTTGCCCGTCGGCACATGCAGGCATTCGTCGCTGGACGGCACGGCGATAGCGCTCGAACCCTCGATATGCCCGCCCGTGACCGTCCGGAACAGCTCCTCGGCGGTGAGGCTTTGATGGGTTTCGAGCCAAGCCTGAGCCTTCTCGCGGGTCTCCTGTGCTACCTCGACGCTACGCGGATAATGTTGCAGCGCCGAGGGCGGTACCGCCGATTGCCTTTTATCGGCATAGGCAGGCATCCGCTCGGGAGCGTCGTGGCGAGCCCGGGCAATGGACGGCATGCGCTCGGCCAGTGAGGCCCTAATGAAGCCGCAGCCGTCATGCGGCCGCAAGGCGATCTCGCCGTCTCGCCCCTCGAACCGGAAGGGATGCACTGCGCCTGCGGGATGGTCGGGCAGAAGGGACAGCTTGAAGCACCCTTCCAGCGCATAATCATGGGGGCCAATGTCGGGGATGCCCGGCGGCGCGGCAAATCCGCGGCGCTGGGTATAGTAATAGGCTTCCTTGAACGGCGCCCAGGCCCGCGACAGCTGCTCAAAGGCCGTACCCGGAGCCGTCTCGGCATAGGGGATCGCCAAAAGCTTGCCGCTTGGGGCCTCTGCGGCCGTGAAAGGCAGGTGAGAGGCAAGCTGGTTCAGGCTCTTTTGCGGCGGCTTCAGTTTGCTGCCGCCGAACAGGTCCATGCGGTAGGGCACGCCCTCCACGGTGAACGTGCGTGTCAGCATGGCTCCAGTCGGAGTTCCCTTTAGCTGCACCGCCACCACCTTCACCGCGCCCGAGGTCAAGCGGTGGAAAATGGAATAGCGCAACTCGGCTTCGCTGGCCAGCGGCCGGCCTTGCATGTCGACCACCGGCAGCCGCATCAGTCCGGCATCGCCTTGCGGCGGTCTCGGCTCGTGGTCCATGGCCTGAAGGACCCGATGGACATCGAAGCTGGAGGCTGCATGCTGGGCCTGGATCATCGATGCGTTCTGCGCCATGAAGGTGTCGAGCGCTTCGAGCGGCTCCTTCGCCTCGATCTCGGCGATCACGCTCGAGTTCGCGCACCGCCTCGGCGCGCGCCGCGGCGCTCCTTCCTCGGCTGATGAACACTGCCGATCATAGATTCGACTGCCAGCCTCAAAGCCCCATCGTCGTGCATAATATGGGCTGGCCTCGCTACATTCGAAGGGGATCGAAGGCCGATCCCACGGTGCGGTGAAAGAAGCTGCAAGCGGCTTCCAAGACTAGGTGCGAGCACCTCGATCTCATTGTAGGCCCGTCATCGGATCATATGGAAATCGGTGAGCTTCATCCGCCGGCCTTTTACAACGTGGTTTGGTCGATCCTCTAGGGGATTACGCAGTCTTAAGCCAGCATTAATACCTTAGACGCGACACTAGGAATACTTTTACTATTCGCTAAAGCTCGATGCTATTTGACGAGGACTGGTCTTGCGTTTGCAGTTTTCTAGATGAGAGGGCTAAAGGACATTAGCGTCGGGACCAAGCTCTCGTTGGGCTTTGGGCTGGCGCTGCTGTGCGTCGTGGCCGTGGGAGTATTTGGGGTCGCGCAACTGCGATCACTCAACAAGGTCACGAGCGAGATCACCAGCGTTTGGTTGCCCCAGGTCCAGATCGTCGGCGAGATGAAGCGCAACCTCGCGGAACACCAGCTCTATGCGACGTTGCGCGTGCGCACTGCCGAGGCTGCGCAGATAGCCGGCATTGAGAAGGAGATGGCGAGGGAAAGCGACGAAATACTGCAAGGTCGGCGCGCCTATCGCCGGAGTGCCGGATCGCTGGCCGAGCAGCAGCTGTTCGACCAGTTCGTCAACCTATGGACGGCCTACGAAGATTCCCTGACATCGATTTTCCCGCTCCTCGAAACAGGAGGGCGAACAATGGCTGTCAAGGAGTTCGAGACGGTATCGCTCCCGACCGTTGCCGCCGCCACGCAGCGATTGGACGACCTGCTGGCCCTCACCAACGAGCGCAGCACGGCCGCGGCGGTGATGGCGGACAGGACCTACACCGTTGCGCAAAGATTGACTTGGCTGGCAGTTCTTTTTGCCGCCGGGTGTCTTGGTGGGCTTGTCGCCTGGATACGCCACAATGTCAGCAAGCCGATCCTCGCCGTGACCGAGGCGATGCGTTGCTTGGCGCAGGGCGAGCGCCGTTCGAGTCTCATTGCGCTGAAAAGGGATCGGCAGGACGAGGTTGGAGTGCTGTTCTCGGCCTTTGCCGGCTACCGGGCCAGCCTGGAGCGCAGCGATGCCTTGGCCCGAGAAGCCGAGCTGGAGCGGCAGCAATTGGCCGCGGCCGCCGCCAATATGCCCGTAGGGCTTTGCATGTTCGATGCGGAGAGGCGGCTGGTTCTGTGCAACCAAAGCTACGCCGATCTCTACCATGTGCCGGAGCCCCTGACTCGTCCCGGCACGCCGTGGATCGATTTGATGCGGTTCCGGATCGCGGCGGGCCTCTATGCCGGCCATGACCCGGAAAAGTATGTGCAGCAGCTGACGGAGACCATCGATCGCGCAGAGCGGACGGTGAGCCTGGTGGAACTCAGGGACGGACGCACCATCGACCTCATCCATCAGCCACTGCCGGGCGGCGGGTGGCTTGCCACTCACCATGACGTGACCGACTTGCGGCGGAGCGAAGCCAAGATTTCATACATGGCGCGCCACGACGGACTTACCGAGCTTCCAAATCGCATATTGTTCCGCGAACGCGCCGAGGAGGCTTTGGTCGAGATGCGGCGTGATGGTAGCAAGATTGCTTTCCACTGCCTCGATCTCGATCATTTCAAGATGGTCAACGACACGCTGGGGCACCCGGTTGGCGACGCCTTGCTGAAGGAGGTCGCCGCCAGACTGAAACAGGTGGCCCGTGAAGGCGACACCGTGGCAAGGCTCGGCGGCGATGAGTTCGTGATCATTCAAACCGCGGTTGATCAGCCGGTCGAGGCGACAGCTCTTGCCCAACGGGTCATTGATGGGCTGAGCGCACCTTATGTCGTCGATGGCCACGGGGTTATGATCAGCGCCAGCATCGGCATCTCGATCGCGCCGGACGATGGCATTGACGCCGACCAACTTCTCAAGACCGGCGACATGGCGCTCTACCGGGCGAAGGCGGAAGGCCGCGGAACCTACAGGTTCTTCGAACCGGAAATGGATGCGCGCATGCAGGCGCGGCGGTTTCTCGAACTCGACCTGCGCGAAGCGGTGGTGCGGCAGCAGTTCGAAATCTACTACCAACCGCTCCTCAATCTCGACCGCGGCGAGGTCAGCTGCTTCGAGGCGCTGCTGCGCTGGCATCACCCGACGCGCGGCATCGTATCCCCGGGAGAATTCATCCCGCTGGCCGAGGACATCGGCCTCATCGTCCCGATCGGTGAATGGGTTATCAAGCAAGCCTGTCTCGACGCGGCAAGCTGGCCCGGTAGCATCAAGGTCGCCGTCAATCTGTGCCCGGCGCAATTTCGCAACGCGCGCTTGCTCTCCACCATCGTCGAGGCATTGGATATCTCGGGACTGCCCCCAGCCGGCTTGAGCTTGAGATCACCGAGACAGTGCTGCTGGCCAACAGCCAGGCGACTCTCTCGATGCTGCAACATATCCACATGCTCGGCGTTCATATCGCGATGGACGACTTCGGAACCGGATATTCGAGCTTGAGCTATCTGCGCTCGTTCCCATTCGACAAGATCAAGATCGATCAATCCTTCATCACGGACGCCGGAGATATCGACAGTTCCGTCGCCATCATTCGAGCGGTCACGAGCCTCGGCAACAGCCTCGGGATGCAGACCACCGCCGAGGGCGTCGAGACCGTGGAGCAGCTGGAACGGGTCCGAAGAGAAGGCTGCACCGAGGCGCAGGGCTTCCTGCTCAGCCGCCCGCTGCCCGCGCGGGACATCCCCGCGATGCTGGAGCGGACCCGCGCCGTGGTGGCGGGCGAGATCATTGAGACCGAACCCGAAACGTCAGGCGAGCGAGACACGGACAAGCCGGGCAGGCGTCGCAGTAGGGCGTCTGTCCCCGCCTAACCGGGATGCAAGCGAAAAACAGTGCCAACGAACATGAGTTTGCCGGCCTAGTTCAGGCCGCCACTCGGATCATGTCGATAGCGGGTGTGTAGGTCGGCGCGGCTCGAAATTAGGTGTGCTGAGCGCCGGTCAAAGTGGGATTAGCTTGTCATATCGATTATGGGATCCAGGTTGAACCCGACTTGCAGGACTCTGCTCGTAACCGAGCAGATCAACCTCACATTCGGTCGCTGCTCTTCACGGCTGCACCAACATCCCGCCTACGGCCGCTGGGCTCGGGCGACGAGACCATTCTGAGTGAGCGGCGTTTTATATACCCGTTCGGTCGTCAGTACCTTGCGTTCACGACAGATACGCCGGCGATCCTCCTGCTCCGGTGTTGGCTCTTTGACCATTGCACATATGCGCGGTTCGCCTCGCTTGAAGGCAAGGAGAGACGAGCGTTTCACCATCGATCTTATCGGTTTTGGCTCGGCGACTGCGACGAGACACTGCGATAGAAGCGGGATCAACGACGTAGCTCTCGATCCCCGCCTTGCTCAGAACCCGATGGATCCAGGAGCCATCGAGCCCGGCTTCCTGGATAGCGACGACGGGGAAGTCTGGCCCCATGCGTGCTCTTGCCTTCTCTCGCACGCTATCGAAGCGACGGAACAAGGCGGATAAATCACCACTGGGGACACTGTGTTTCGACAACTTCTCGCCGCCACCTGGCGACAACGACGAGATCAGCCAGGTTGAACGGCTGAGCTCCAGCGATACGAAGATTGCGCCCAGACCAGTCCGGATAGCAGTCAGAGTTTCGGATCGGTCGGCCACTACATGCATGGTGTTCCTCCGCGGGGTGTTTGTTAGCAGCGTCACTCTGCCAGAGCACGCGCCGCTATCCATCCGTCGCCATGGGATCTGGTGATTGTTCATGTCGCCGATTCCCGCGAAGGAACGCCACCATGACCAAGATTGAAAGTAAGACCGCCAGCGCTGCCGTCAAAGACATTCTGCTTTCAGACCCGGACGGACTTCACGAAATGATCCGTGCGGTGATGCAGGAGGTGCTCGAGGCCGAGATGGACGACGGTGGAGGAGACCATCGAGCGCACGCTGACCTTCTTTTGCCTGCCGCGCCAGCATCACAAGCATCTCAAGAGCACCAACATGCTTGAACGGCTCAATGAGGAAATCCGCCGGCGCACCTATGTCGTGCGCATCTTCCCCAACGCCGAAAGCTGCCTGCGCCTCGTCAGGGCGCCGGCTGTCGAAACCAACGAAAACTGGATGGAGGCCCTACATCAACATTGACGACCTGCGCGAGCACAAGAAGCTCGCTCTACGCCAAGCCGCATGACCAGCATCGTGGCCGCCCCATTTTGCAGAACTTGACGCACACAACCGCCACTTCGAGTTTACCGACCGCACCGAGTCATCCACGCAAAGACCTGCGCAGCGTCAGCTTCAGAGCTTGGTCCCACCGGCTGAACGCCAAAAAAGCGGATCTTGGCCATCGGAAGCGCCCTCAACCGACTGAGAGGTTTCGGCTTATGCGATGCGACTGGCAGTCCTGCGCTCCGGGGACAAGGCCGTGGCGGCAGAAGATCCCCTGGACATCAGGCGATGTCCGGAAGGCAGCATCGTAGTAACGGTTTTTACGCCGCTCGCGGCACGCGCGAGGTGAACGTCGCCCGGGTGACCGACACGCTGGTGCCGTCAATATCGCTGATAATCTCCACCCTGGCCTCCAGTTGTTTCACCAGTGCTTCGACGATGGCTGTTCCAAGTCCGGTAGCCGGTACGTCGTTGGCGATCTTGCCGACGCCATTGTCCGAAACCGTCAGTTTCCAGTCACTGCCCGCGGTCTCGTAGCTCACCTGGATGCGAGCGCCGGTTCTCTTCTTGGGGAAAGCATATTTGATGGCGTTGAGCACGAGTTCGGTGACAATTAGTCCCAGACTGACTGCCCTTTGCGAATCTATCCTGCCGCCTTCGGCCATTACGGTGACCGTGATCGGCTGGGCTTCGCCGACCATCGACGAGGCGAGGCTGCTGCACAATTTCGGTAGGTAAGAGCCGACATCGATCTCGTCGACGCCGGCGGAGGTGTGGAGATGGCGTTGCACCTCGGCCACGGACAGAACGCGCTGATGGGCGTCCTTGAGATGCTGGCGCGTCTCTTCCGACGTCACCGAGCGTGCCTTCAGCAACAGGATCGAGGCAATGATCTGCAGGCTGTTGGCAACCCGATGCTCCATCTCGCGCAGCAGGACGTCTTTCTGCCGAAGCAGGTCTTCGGTGCGACCGAGCAGTTCTTCCTTCTCCCGCTCGATGATACGACGGGCCGTTATGTCATTGAAGGCGAGAAGGATGGTGATGGCCGAACTATGGTCGTAAAGCACCTTGCGGGCATTGAGCAGCATGGTGCGACGGCCGATCCGCGTTCCTGAGCCATGCTTGCCTCCCTCTATCCCTTGATCTGGATCTTCTTCGGCCGATCCGCCTCCGGCCGGTGCAACTCGACTTCGAGCAGCCCGTTGGCGAAACGCGCCTCGACCCGTTCCGGGTCGACGCGGAATGGCAATTGCACTGTCCGGGAGAAGGTCCCATAGGCGCGCTCACGGCGGTGCCAGACGGATTTCTCGTCCTCCGTTCGAGGCTCGCGCGTTCCCTTCAATGTCAGAATGTTCTCGCGCACCGTGAGGCCGATTTCGTCAGGTGATATCCCCGGCAGTTCCGCGGCCACCGCCACGCTGTCCTCGCCAGTCCAAAGATTGATCGGCGGAAACTCCTGAGCGGCGCTGGCGGTCAGCCCGGCCAAACGCTGGTTTACTTCCTGTTGCATGCGCCGCATTTCCACAAACGGATCGAACCCGATGCGGCCGAAATCCGACAAAAGCATGTACATCCTCCTATGATTCACGACCTTGCATGATTGCCACGCGCGACACGTGCGTGCGCACCGGAAGCGGAATCGATCGATGGCAACAGGAGGGGCGATCAGCACAGAGACCGAGCGGCCCGATCGCGCAACCTCGCAGAATGCGAGAAAGAGGGGTTCGGGCAGACGCCGGAACACATCCTCCTTGCGAAGCGACATGAACCGAACTCGATCCACCGTAGGGCCGGACCGTCATTCCCGTGCCAGGACCCGATAGCGGCATCCGGCTTTATCATTAGGTGGCCCCAAATGGCCTTTCACGAGGTGATCTTTGACATTCCACCAGTCACCTCTTCGGCAACAGCGGGGTCCCTTCGAATCCGTAGCCACGTTGCCTCTAGTCGCTGATTTGGCTTCCCTTTGCGCAACTGTCGGGATCGACGAAGCGTCCCGAATTGCACCGCGGTTCGATCAACTGATCGCAGGCGACGCGCCGCATCGTCATGGTAGCTGACGAATGAATCGGCATGACACGTCGCAGTGACCGAGACATCAAGCCAGCACCTATGTCGGCTTGCCGCAAGTCAAAAGAATCCAGCCCTGCGTGCCGCGTTCGCTGACCTTCGCCAGTGACGCCATTTGCATTTCGGCCGGACAGATGGGCACAGACATGTGCAATTCCCGCATCGCCCATTATTGGAACTCACAAGGCGGCGTTCTTTCCGTCTTGGCGAGCAGCGGGCCAACGCGTTACCGGCGGTGATCTTCCTGCAGCTTTAAATCAGTCGCCACCAACGACGAAATCAGATTTGGCCAGCACGCCGGCAATCCTGGCAAATCCCACAATGCTTGCCGCGCCTGCTCGGGTGTCATCTGTCCGGCGATCGCTGCGTTGCTGCTTCTCACCGCGCAACTGAATACCGGTCCCCGACGCGCTTTTGGCCACTGATTCAGGAATACGAGCGCTTCGCGCACTGTGTTGATGTCGTGACGACGTCGTTGGTCTTAACCTGGACCGGCGATAGGAAAGCCAGACCGGTTATTCTTACCTCCCTGCGATCGCACGCTGGATCTTTCATTCGGTGGTTGGTTGCGTGACAGGTTTCGAACGTTAGGTCTTGTTTTCTCTGGAAGATCGGGCTGTACGACATAATCCAAATGTTGCGACGCAGCGAAGGCTTCTGCTGGTTCCCGAGTTGAAAAAGCCAGTTGCACCTGGATGAGTGTGTCGCCGCCACCCAATAGCCCATCAGATGTTCAATGGCAGGCGGCGTCCGACGCTCGAACAGCAAGCGCCACGGCCGGCGGGTAGCCGATGCCACAGCTTTGGAGCTGCCCCGGATACTATTATAAGACCGATTGACGCGGGGCTCGACGCGTTTGCGGCAAATAAGCTCGAGTGTGGACAGAGATGTGACGTTCTATTGAGTCGCTGACCCAATCGGTAGCGACCTGGTGATCCACGCAACCAATTCCGGTCGTTTCTGTCACTAAGAACTCGATATTCGCTATTTGCACCTCGAAAGTCGCATAATTGGCAGTGAGAAACTCAACGCGTTGTGAGGATGGCATAGAGAAGCAGTAGCCCCTTCTCTAGTCTCGCTACGGGAAAAATTCTGGAAAATGGGTCTGCTTGGCTGGACGCAGAACGCTGTGGTTATTCAGCCGGCATTTCTGAAGCCTCTCCAAGACAAACAGCTTGCCTTCGCGCACGCTGTCTTCGAGCGGCTTCGGCTTCGCCAGATGCGCCGCAATCGCGCTGGCCAGCATGCAACCTGTCCCGCGCATCGATGTGGCAAGGCGCGGTGCATCGAAGCGGATGGGTTCGTGCCCGGAGCGTAACAGAATATCGGTCGACCGGGTTCCCGACGCATGCCCACCCTTGATCAGCAGGGCTTGAGGGCCGGCGGCCAGCAGTCTTTTTCCTTGTTGGAGCGCTCCGTCCTCATCCACTGCCAGTTCGGAGCCACTAAGGAGCGCCAGTTCAGGGAGGTTGGGCGTGACAATGCAGCAAAGCGGCATAAGATCGCGCTTCATGGCAGCGATAGCGCCTGCTTGCAGAAGTGCGCGGCCTGAGGTGGAGGCCAGCACAGGGTCGAGTACTGCGGGGACATGCGGAAATTTGCGCAGCACTGCGGCAACGGCAACAATGATCTTGGCAGTCGCCAGCATGCCGATCTTGATTGTGGCCACGTCGTTGGCCTGCAGCGCGGCGCACATCTGATTGGCCACCAGGCTAGGTGGCGAATAATAGATTTCGATCACGGCGTCATGCGTTTGCACCGTTAGCGCTGTGACGGCGAGACAGGTGCGCACGCCAATGGCAGAGATCGTCTCGATATCGCGTGCAATTCCAGCACCGCCACTGGAGTCCGATCCACCGACGACAAGCACATGTGGTTCTCGCCTCAGCGCCATTGGTCCGTCTTTTCGATCCATTCTCGCGTGCGCGCCTCGGGGTCGTCGTTGAGCGTGATGTCGGTCACCACCGCCGCGCTGTCCGCGCCAGCCGCAAAGACACCGTCGAGCCGCTCAGGGTTGAGGCCACCAATGGCGACCAATTGAAACGGCGCGACCTGGCGCTTCCATTCGCTGATCCGTTCGACCCCTTGCGGCGCCCATTTCATCTTCTTCAGGATGGTCGGATAGATGGGTCCAAGCGCTATGTAGTCAGGCTCGGCGGCCATCGCCGTTTCCAGCTCCTGATGATCATGTGTGCTCAGTCCGAGCCTTACGCCGGCTGCCCGTATCGCCAAGAGGTCAGCGGTCTGCAAATCCTCCTGGCCGAGATGTATGAAGTCGCAGCCTTCCTCGATTGCCAGGCGCCAGTGGTCGTTGACGATGAGTTGGCACTGGTATCGAGCACACAAGGCCTTCGCGGTGCGGATCTCCGCGCGCAACCCAGCCTCATCCACGGTCTTGATGCGCAGTTGCAGAAGCCGGACTCCGAGTGGGACCAGCCGTTCGATCCAGGCAGCGCTGTCGACGATCAGATAAAAGGGATCGAGCTTCATGAAAAAACGGCCCTGCCGACCATCGGTGTCGATGGCACGGCGACGTCGCGCGGTTCGAGCATTCCCGAACTGAACGCCTCACGACCGGCGTCGACCGCCTTACCGAAAGCACGCGCCATGCCGACCGGATATGCCGCCTTGGCGACCGCTGTGTTCAGGAGCACGGCGTCAAAGCCGAGTTCCATGACGGTGGCCGCGTGCGACGGCCGTCCGAGCCCCGCATCCACAATCAGCGGGACGCCAGGGAAATATCCGCGCATCGAGCGCAGCGCCGTCATGTTGACCGGTCCCAAGGCGGAACCGATCGGTGCGCACCACGGCATCAGGACCTTGCAGCCCGTTTCCAGCAGCCGCTCGGCGACAACGAGATCGTCGGTGGTATAGGGGAATACCGCAAAGCCGTCCTCGCACAGGATGCGGGCGGCTTCAACCAGACCGAACACATCCGGCTGTAGCGTGTCGTGATTGCCGATCACTTCGAGCTTGATCCAGTTGGTGCCGAAGACCTCGCGCGCCATTTTCGCGGTGGTGACGGCTTCCTTGACGGAGAGGCAGCCGGCGGTATTGGGCAGGATTCTGGCGCCCAGCGAGCGGATCAACGACCAGAATTGTTCGCCGGCTCTACCGCCCGCCATCTCACGCCGCAACGAGACGGTCACCACCGACGTGCCCGACGCCTTGACTGCATCGGCAAGGATGGCCGGCGAAGGATATTGAGCGGTGCCGAGAAGCAGGCGCGACGAAAGCTCGGTTCCATAAAGCTCCAACATGCTAGCCGCCCTGCATGGGCGAGAGGATTTCGATCCGGTCGCCGTCGCTCAACTGGAACTCCGTGCGGTTGGCTTTGTGCACGAGGTCGCCGTTGACGGCGGTGGCGAGCCAATCGCCCTCATAGTCGAGCGCGGCAAGCAACTCGGCCAGCGTGGTGGCGGCAATCTCACGCGCCTCGCCGTTGACCATCAGTTTCATGAGCATGCTCCTTGGTTCTGTCTTGACTGAAAACCAGGCCGGCAGCCTGGCGCGCCATGGCGGGGGCGAGGAGAAAACCGTGACGATAAAGACCGTTGATCGCGATGATCTCACCGTCTGTTTCGACGCGTGGCAAATTGTCGGGAAATGCCGGACGGACACCCACACCGGTTTCAACGATCTCGGCCTCACCAAAGGCCGGATGGAGGGCATGGGCGGCGCCCAGCAGCTCCATCATGGAACGCGCCGTCACCGGTCCGGCGCTCTGGCTTTCAATCATCGTCGCTCCGATCATGAAACGGTGATCGGTGCGCGGCACGGCATAAAGCGGAAAGCGTGGATGAAGCAAACGGACCGGCCGCGACAGCGAGACATCAGGCGTGCGAAGGATCAGCATTTCGCCGCGAACACCGCGCAGCCTGTCATCGGCCGCTGCCATTCCCATGCAGTCTATCTGACGGGCGAAACCCGAAACAGGCCGGGCGTCGCAGCCGAAGTGGAATTTGACACCCATGGTCGCAAGGTTGTCATGAAGTGCCGCCATCGCCTGGCGTGGGTCGAGGTGAGCCTCGTTGGGGAAGAGCAATCCACGCCGGAAGCGGCCGGCGAGGTCGGGTTCCAGGAGCGCAATTTCGTTTTCATCGACGCGCCTATGCCCTGACGTGCGACTGGCGAACCGGTCAAGCTCACCGGCATCACGCGGCGCGGCCACGACCAATGTCCCGGCCCGTGTCACCTGACCCGACAGCACCGCATCCCACCAGTCGGCAGCGTCGCGTCCGAGATCCAGCACCGGCTGCTCCGCGCTTTCGCGCTCGCACCATGGCGCCAGCATGCCGCCGGCGAACCACGACGCGTTGCCGCCAAGGCCATGCCGCATCTCGGCGACTGTGACCGTCGCGCCGCGGGCGGCGAGTTCGAAAGCGACGGTGAGGCCGGCAACGCCGGCCCCTTTGACGAGCACCCTCATGATGGTTTGGGAGCCTCCGGCACGACCGGTACGCCAGTCTCGTCCGCCGGCATGTAGAGATCGCCGCCCTCCCGGTATTTTGCCGCCATTGCCGCCATGCCTTCCTTCTGAGCCTCGGCACGGATGTCGTGGGAAATGCGCATGGAGCAGAATTTCGGCCCGCACATCGAACAGAAATGTGCCAGCTTGTGCGCCTCCTTGGGCAAGGTCTGGTCGTGGAAGGACCGTGCGGTTTCGGGGTCGAGCGACAGGTTGAACTGGTCCTCCCAGCGGAACTCGAAGCGCGCGCGCGAAAGGGCATCATCCCTGGTTTTCGCTGCCGGATGGCCCTTCGCCAGATCGGCTGCATGGGCGGCTATCTTGTAAGTGATCACCCCAATCTTGACGTCGTTGCGGTCGGGAAGGCCGAGATGCTCTTTCGGCGTGACGTAGCAAAGCATTGCGGTGCCGAACCAGCCTATCATGGCGGCACCTATCCCTGAGGTGATGTGGTCATAGCCCGGCGCGATGTCGGTCGTCAGCGGCCCCAACGTGTAGAACGGCGCCTCACCGCACACTGCGAGCTGCTTGTCCATGTTCTGCCTGATCTTGTGCATGGGGACATGGCCCGGGCCTTCGATCATCACCTGGCAGTCCTTTGCCCAGGCAATCTTGGTGAGTTCTCCAAGTGTTTCCAGTTCGGCGAATTGCGCCGCGTCGTTCGCATCGGCGATTGAACCGGGACGAAGGCCGTCGCCGAGCGAGAAGGAAACGTCATAGGCTCTGGCGATGTCGCAGATCTCCTCGAAATGCTCGTAGAGGAAGCTCTCCCGGTGATGGTGCAGGCACCATTTGGCCATGATCGAGCCGCCGCGCGAGACGATGCCCGTGACCCGGTCGACGGTCAGCGGTATGTAGTGCAGCCGCACGCCGGCGTGGATGGTGAAATAGTCGACGCCTTGCTCGGCCTGCTCGATCAGCGTGTCGCGATAGACCTCCCAGTTGAGGTCCTCGGCGATGCCGCCGACCTTTTCGAGCGCCTGATAGAGCGGCACCGTGCCGATCGGCACCGGTGCATTGCGCACGATCCAGTCGCGGATGTTGTGGATGTTGCGGCCGGTCGACAGGTCCATCACCGTATCGGCGCCCCAGCGGATCGCCCACACCATCTTTTCGACCTCTTCGGCCATCGACGATGTGACAGCCGAGTTACCGATGTTGGCGTTGATCTTCACCAGGAAATTTCGCCCGATGATCATCGGTTCGCTCTCGGGATGATTGATGTTGGCGGGAATGATTGCGCGTCCGCGCGCCACCTCGTCGCGCACGAATTCGGGTGTGACGAAATCTGGGATCGCCGCGCCGAAGGCTTCGCCGTCGCGTTGCAGCTTGCCGCGCATCACCTCGCGGCCGAGATTCTCGCGGATGGCTACGAACTCCATTTCTGGCGTGATGATGCCGGCGCGCGCATAGGCAAGTTGGGTCACCGCCTTGCCCTGCTTGGCCTTGAGCGGCCGATTGCGTATCGGAAATTCCGGTGTCAGGCGCTCGCCGGTGGCGAATCCATTGTCTTCCGGCCGGACGTGGCGGCCGTCATAGGCTTCGACATCGCAACGCGCCGTGACCCATTCGTGGCGAAGCCGGGCAAGGCCTTTTTCGATGCTGGTTTGGACTGATGGATCGGTGTAGGGGCCGGACGGATCGTAGACGGTGACGGGCGGTTCGCCGGCCGTCGGATGGACGGAAATCTCGCGCATCGGCACCCTGATCTGCGGGTAGAGGACGCCGGGCTTGTGGATTTTCCGCGAGGCGGGCAGTGGTCCCGTCGACACGGCGGGGGTGAGGGCATTCATCGTGAGGCTCCTTTGCTCATGCATTGGAGACCCAGTTCTGTGCCGGAAGGATGAAAAGACGCTTCTGTAGACCTGCTGCAGCAGGACCTCGGGCGTAAACTCCCGCAAAGCGCTTGCACCGTCCCTACGCCAGTATGAACTGGATCAGGTTCAACGGGTCACTGCGCCGCGAAAGCCAGCAGTATCTCAGCCCCTTACCGGGACTCCCCTGGTGAATGCCTCAAGTTGAATGGGCCGGTGCTGCTTTGTCAAGCGCCTTCGGGCGCCTTCGGGCGCCTTCGGCCGGTGGCGACGTCCGGCGGCCGGCCGAGCGGAGAGCTCGCGCATGCATCGGGGACAAGTCACGCCCCGTAGACCAGGGCTGGAATGGCCAAAGTCTCATTCGCTTCGTGAAGGATGGAAAAACTGTATCGGCCATGTGCGTCGAGATCGACCGAGTAGCTCAGGCGGTCACGGATGTGGTTATCCTGGTCGAAGGCGACGATTTGCGGCTTCAGCGAGGTGATTTGCACCACGTCCAGGTAGATGGAGTTGCAGATATGATCTGGTCGTCGGGCTGGCAGGTGCAAGCGGCCGCTCTATTCAGGATGCGGCATCGGCGGCGTTCCCGATACCAATGATATCTTGCGGGCAACTTATGCAATCACCGGCTTCGTAAAACCCGACGGCGGCGGCCGTGTCCTGGCGCTGAGGATGTGCCGCTGTTCCAGCAGAGAAATCGCGTGGGCGCGGAGTTTTCGCTCTGCGAGGAAGAGTTGACGCAATCGTTTAGCTTGCTTGCAGTTCGTAGAGACCCGCCTTTGAAAGCAACTAAGCTATTGCATTGATATGTTGGTGCGCGATCGATCGCTACATAGCCGGCCGCCATTATCCGAGTATTGATCCGCCGGTGTTCGTGTTGCCGTATATGGCAATCCCTGCGAGATCGTCGCGGCCGGATCGGCCGCACCCTCTAGTCATAAAAGGGGAAGCGACCGAGAATTCCGCTGCCGAAAACTTCTCTGGCTTGGCTATGCATGCGGTAGATGAGATCGCCGCCTACCGCGACCTGGTCGAGGAAGGCATCGACGCCCAGTTCGGACAGCCTGGTTATCGCAATGCGTTAGCGGCTCAGACTTGCGGTCTCGAGAGCGGCCTTTGGGGGTCACCTCTTTTTTGTTTCAGAGGTTGGAAGACGGCTGCTCGTTACCCAATAGAAATGGCGACTACGGAACGCGATCGATCGCGGCCATCAGGAAACACCTGTCTTCGGCTCAACCTCGACATGGCGTCCGATCGACCGCAGATATACAGCTATCTCGTCCATGAGATGATCGCGTTCGCCGTAGATCTCAGCAATCCTGCGCAGCTGTGGCTCGACGGACCTCCGTTGCGCCGGCGTCAAATCAGCATCGCCAAAGACATATCCCAAGTTGCCAATCGCGCAAATGTTGCAGCCGGCCTCCACAACTGCTTGCACGAATGCCGGAATGTCTTTTTCTTGCATAGTCTTCATGTCGAACCTCTCGTGAATGGCGTGCTTGCGCGCCCATGCTGCCTTTTCAGCGTGTCCTCTGGGCGGCGCAAGCCTTGAGCGTAATTGTGCCGGGCAACCTCGACTATCCCGTCTGCCACGCTCTTTAGAGTCGGTGGGGTCTGGTGATTGCAGGCTGGGCCACTCAAAAGCCTGCAAGAAGAAAGTCATGGCGACCATTGCTCAAGATCGCGAGGGTGCGTGCAAGACCTTCCGTTGGCAGTCATGCACGCTCACCCAGCAACTGGGTATTGAGCAACTGGGTCTCACGTCGCGGGTCTCGTGTGCTTCACAGCCGAAAATAAGGTACCACCGTGGCTATTCTCAAGTGCAGGCTACCTCTTCAGGACACGGCGGAGTGCCTTCCGACGCACCCCTGGTGCAACGTGCGACCTAACGAGACACATCTCGTTCGCGTTCCCTCGACCTTTCTTCGTATTGCTGCTTGCCCTGCGATTTCAGGCCCTCTGCTAGCTTCTCGGCCGCTCTTTGGCCTGCAATGTCACTATTCAAGATCATATCCGACATCCCTGGATGGTCATAACCGTAATGCGCATGCAGTTTCCCTCACGAGCAGCGCCTATCCGTCGATTAGTTCGTCTTCCGGAACCCGAAGCCCTTTTTATCCGGCGTACCTATCCACCATTCAACCGGTATACCTTTCCCAACTTTGGCGGACCATTTACCTCAGGCATGATCATCTCGCGTGACATTTTTTTTTGGCGCCATCATCGCACGTGGCATTTTCTAAAAACCAAGACGTGTCAATTTGTAAAATCAAGGATGCGGCCGCGCCCGTTGCGAGGATTTGCAGGTAGCTCTTCAGCCCCAACACGATGTGTGAGGCGGCGGTGGAAAAGGCAACCGACGGCGTCGACGCGTCCTTTGATGATCGCAAGCGATATGCTTCGTCGCGAGCCCAGATTGCGGTCTCGGGCACAAGGCGAGATCACAGTTCTGCGATCTGTGGTAACGCGAGCCCGCAAAGCGCCGCTGCGGCCACCGCTTTTGGAATCTGGACGAGATTCGTCGTCGTCTGAGATCAGTTGATCGAGCAGTTCGCGCGCGCGGGACGCGCTTGCGGTGCAGTCTCTCCCGCGAGCTCGCCCGTGACCTTCTCATCGACGACATCCGAGAGCTGCGCGGACGGCCCTATGACCTCGTCGCTGTCGCCGGCGGCTGGAAGCACCTGACACGGCCGGCCTATGCCGATGCCATCCGCGCCTGCGGAAGCAGCGGGCGTGCCGTGGACCTGACGTGGTCGGACGTGCTGATGCTGATGTGCATCGGCACTTCCAGCCGATTACCCGCGCCGAATTGTCGTCGGTTTTCGGGAAGTAATCAGTCGCGACCTGATCGGCCATCTGCGGCACCGGCCTGATCGCGTCGAACCCGCGCAGTCCGACGCCCGGCGCTCCCTACACCTATGTGACGACAAAAGCGTCCTGCTCGAGTTCGGCCTCGACACGCTTCGCGATCTCCCGGACTGCGAGGCGCTCGAGGATGCCGGGCTGCTGAGCAGAGATGAGCTGCTTGCTGGTGAAATTATGCCAGAGTTGGCTAGTGGCCATGAGGATGCGGGTTTGGATACGGAGGAATAGCTTGGCGCTGCAGACGCTGTGGCCACCGGGCTTGCGAGTGCTTCCAGCTTTCCATAGCGAATCTAGCGCGCCCAAGGGCGTCCGAAATTTGTAGGCAAATTTCGGACATGGACACGGTCAGCGACGTCAAGCAGGCAGCGGTATGCGGCCTCTGCACCGCTGTCGCCCAAAAATTCGTGGCCATGGGCAAGCCCCACTTGAGACCCCCAGAGAGAACGCTCGTGAGCGATGGAAACGGTTTTGGTCCAAAGCTTGATACAGATGGCCTGCAGATGGGTGTAGGGTTTCAAAGCGCTCGAAGACGCGCCTTCGCAGAGTTAAAAGTCCGCGACGAACTCGTGTGTCGTTTGTCGCCAACTGCAAATTCGATAGTTAGCGCAATTATACTGCGCCGAGTCTGCCATCTCGAGCCCCAAGGGTTTGTGAGGCCTCTCGGCTCACCACCGCCTTTGCTAACCGCCGTGATTCCAAAGACGCGTGCCTTTACGGAGGGGGTCAAACGGCCTATATTATTCTTTATAAGGAGAAGAATAATGGGCACACTTGCTCGCATCTACACCCCCGCAGAGGCAGCCGCCGTCAGCGGGATAGGAATCAAGGCCGTGCACAATGCGATCGACAAACGCATTGTCGATACTGTGCCAAGCACTGCTCGGCGCATCGGTGGGGTCGTCCGACGGGCATTGACCGGCGAGGATTTGCTGCGGCTCAAGCTTTGGTATGGCGTGGGTGCGACATTGCCCGCTGATCGTCGCTACCGCCTGTTCGAGGAAATCAAAGCTGCCCCAAGGGCCAAGACCGTAAGGGCCGACGACCTGCTGATCGTCGACGTCGCCGAGGCACGTAAACAGCTCAAAGCGCGCATCGTGGATCTTGATGAAGCGGAGGCCGCCATCGGCCGCGTTAAAGGGGTGATGGGCGGAGAGCCTGTCTTCAAAGGAACCCGCATCCCTGTTCGTATGATCACGACGATGCTAGCGCAGGGCGCAGATGAAGCGGAGGTTCTGGAGGGATATCCGAAGCTAACGCCGCGCGTGATTGAGCTCGCCAGAATGTGGGTCGCCGCGCACCCGGTTCGTGGGCGGCCTAAGAAGCTGGTCGAGCAGGGCGTGAAAATAAAGTCGTCGAAGCGCGTGGTTTTGAAGGGCGACCCAGGTCCGTCGGCCAGGTCGAGACGCGTGTGACCTCGTGAGGTTTCTGATCGATGAGTGCCTGCACACGTCTCTGGTTGCGGTAGCCCAAGAACGCGGACATGAAGCAAACCACGTCAACTGGCTTGGGCTAAGCGGCGAAACCGACTGGGACCTCATGCCGCTCATTATCGATGAGGATTTCACCTTCGTCACCAACAATGCTAAGGACTTCAGGAAGCTCTATGCCAAAGAACCGGTTCACGCCGGCCTGATTATCGTCGTCCCTCAGGTCGGGCCTGAAAAACAGAGAGAGCTCTTCGATGCTCTCCTCGAGGATCTTGGCCCAGAGGAATTCCTGATTAATGAAGTTATCGAAATCGAGATCGAAAACGGCATTGCAATCGTAACACGATACGATCTGCCGTCGCCCTAGCTGAGGCTGCGCGATCTCCGCTTATGACCGACCCGGTTGCCAGTCGCTCATCTGCAAAATGTTACCGCCGAGTTTTGCAAACGCGCGTTGGCGGCAGGAGAAAACGAGAATCTGCTGATCGTGTGATTGACGATGCAAAGCGTCGAACATGCGCTCGATGCGGTCGTCATCGGAATAAACCAAAGCGTCATCCAGGATAACCGGTGTGGGTCGGCCGTCGCGGGCAAGCAAACGGGCGAAGGCCAGACGTGTCAGAACCGAAAGCTGTTCTCGCATGCCGCCACTCAACCTATCGACATCCTCATCCTGACCATTGCGGCGAACGGTCTGTGGCAACAGTGTGTTCTCGTCGAACACTATGGAGATGTCATCGAATAGCAATCCAAGCAGCGGTCGCAGCTCGGACATGACCGGCTTCAGATAAAGATCGCGTGCCGTCGAGCGCGCAGCGACCAGCGTCGTGCGCAGCCGGTCGAGGACGGCTTTTTCGAATTCGAAGCGTCTCGCTCGCTCTCCAGCGATTTCCAATTTTTCTGTGGCCTCGCGCAAAGCTTCTTCCACCGCGTCGTCGGACCGAGTGCGAATATGGCCATTGAGATCGGCCAGGGTTACACGCAACTGACTTGCTTCCTGTGTGGCGGCATCCTGAACCGAACGGGCGCGGCGCAGAACGGCTTCAGCGCTGGTGAGATCGCGAGCGCCGTCGCGCAGGGGAGCAGCGCGCATTTCGGCCGCTTCGCGCAGCTTTTGTCGTGCGGTGGCCTCGGTGAGCAGCAAGCGCCCCTTTTCCTCGCGCGCTGCATCGGGTCCCAATATGACCTCGAGGCTGGTCAGTTCCGCCTGGATGGTGACATAAGCCGTCTCCGCAGCCATGACAGCCTCGTCGGCATGGCTGCGCAAAGGCAAGGCCTCGCGCACGCTGTTGCGTGTTGTCGCCACACGCTGCTCGGCTGCGGCATGATGTTGCCGGATCTGTTCTGGATCGACTTTGAGTTCGAGGTCCCCGGCCCCGAGGGCACTCAGACGAGCAAGCTCCTCGTGTAATTGCTGTATCCCCTTGGGCGCGAGATCGGCAAGTCGCTGACGCGCCAAGCCCAGTTCGGTAGCTTTGTCGCGCGCTTCCACTAGGCGCTGGCGTGCCGTCCTGAGGCTATCGACACCGAGGGACGCAAGCAGGCTGCGGTGCTTCGCTTCGGCGTCTTCGATGGTCCGGTCGGCCTGCTGCGGCCGATTCGATCGCAGGGTCAAGGCTCCGATGCCGGCAATATCCAGGCGTACGGTGCCAGCAAAGCTTTGGTCTTCTGCATGGGGCAAGGGCTTGGCATCGATGGTCACCAAATCGGCGGCGCCGTCCCGGTATTCCATGCATAGCGTCGGCAGGGTTGCCAGGTGAGCTGCACGAAGGCTGGCGATCTCGATTTCGAGCGCCTGGAGTTGCTCGACAGCTTGTTCCGGCACCGCCAGCATCGCCAGTGCTGCCTCTCCATCTTCGATCTGGGTTCTGGCGACTTCGGCTTGTTTCAACCGGTTGTCCGAGCCGGCCAGTTGTTCGGCAGCGTCACGCGCCAAAAGAGTCGCATCCAGCCGCGCGAGCAATTCGCGTGCTTCGCGCTCTTCCAGTTCGGCTGCTTGAACTTCGCCCATCGCTTGTTCGTTTTCGGCAATGGCAGAAGCGCGCCGATCGAGAACCTCACTGCGGCGAAGCTGCGCAATCGTCGACTGCTGGCGCAAATCCGTGGCTCGTTTGAGCGCGGTCCGAAAACTATCGAGGGCCTGCTGCGCCGCGTCGTGGTGAATTGCGGCAAGGGCAGCTTCCGCCTCGGCGGCTTTCAAGGCTTCGCTGTGCGATTTGGCGGCCTCGACTGCGGCTTCCGCGGCCGAGATGGCTTCCCGCCGAGTGGCGCCTTCTTCGGGGTTTTCAAGCTCAGACAGACGCGCCAACGCCATGCGCCGCTTGTCGAGCGAATCGCGCAGACCGGTGACTTCGGCGCTGAGACGCTGCTCGTCTTTCACCAGCTTGTCACGCTCGTCGAGCGCTGCCGCATAGAGACCGCCGCTCTTGGGACGCAGCGTTGACGTAACCAGGCTATAGAGTTCTTCTTCACATGCCGCGGCGATTTCGGCCATGCGTCGCCCGCCGGTCAGGGCTTCAACTTCCCCCTGAACCGAGGACAGTAGGCTTTCGCGCACGCGTTTTTCGCCGTCCTCCTCGCTTTTGCTGCGCCTTTCGATGCCGGTGACCCCTTGGCGAACCCAGAGCAATCCTGCCGGTCCTGCGCTTCCGCCATGGATTAGTTTGCCGATAAAGGCTTCGGCCTCATCGGCTTGAGCCAACAGTCGCCCGCCGTCGAGGTCAATAACGCTGGCCAGCCTGCCGCCATAAAACTGCTTGGCAAGTCGATAGCGTCCTTCTGAAGTGGTGATGTCGGCCTCCACCACCGGATTGCCCCCACTGTAAGGCCGCAACAGTCGCACGCCTTCGGGTGTGCCCGTGTGAGGCTGGAAAAAGAGTGCGTGCAGCGCTTCGAAGAAGGTTGATTTGCCGAACTCATTGACCGCGCAAAGCACGTTGACGCCGTCGCCGATGTTTTCGATGGCGACGCCTTGCCCGGCGAACCGTTTGACGTTGTGGAGCCGAAGGGCCGTAAGTTTCATGATCCCATCGCCTCGCAATAGCTGAACAACCGAACCAGTGCTTCTCGCGATATGTCGCGTTCGACAGCCGACCGGGTTTCGTCGCTGCTTTCATCCAACAGTGCCTGCGCTGCCTCGCGAAGGGCACCAGAGCGGTCGATCCGATCCAAATCGCCACTTTCGCAGTCGGTCGCGAGCCCGTCCCCGTCCAGTTCCAGATAGGCGAAGTCGGGCGCGGCTACCGCGATCGCCGCTTGAAGGATCGTTCGCCCACTTAACCGCACCCGGCCAGACGCGGCAATTCGCAGCAAAGTCTGACGCCGCAGATGAGCCGGTGGAAGCAACGCTTCAAATGCCGCGGCGCTGTCGTCGCCAGACAGCAGATGCAGGGGAGCGGTTTTCCAGGAAAAGCTAGCTGTTTCAACGGCCACGATCTCGGGCACGGCGCCAGGCCCGGCAATGGAAACGACAAGGGCCTGACCGGGTGTATCATGCTTGAAACGGTCAGGTTCGGGCGCACCGCTATAACGGCTGCGCTCATTGATGGTGACGGGTCCGTGCCAGTCGCCAAGTGCCAGATAATCGAGGCCGGCCTTAGTCGCGCGATCTGGTGCAATGACATCGGACGCTGCTGAATCTTCGGAAAAGTTCTGAATAGCGCCATGAGCAAGGCCGAGCCGGATGGCGCCTTGCGGCGTCGCGGCGCTGTTCATCCACTCGGTAAGGTCGCGACCGGGTCTGCGGGTGGTGCAAGGTGCAGGCAGCAGCGCCACGTCCGCGCCAATGGTCAGGGTTTCGGGCCGCGTCGCCAGCAGGACATTGTCCGGCACAACGCTGTCCGCTGCACTCCACAATTGATCAGCCAACAGGGAATCATGGTTGCCAGGCAGCAATATCCAGCGCAGAGGCGCGCTCTGGCTCATCTCGGCCATGGCCTGCCGCAACATCGCTGAAGTGGGCGTTTCGGTATCGAACGTATCGCCGGCCAGAAGTATGGTGGATGCACCATGGACGCGTGCCTGCTCTGCCAGCCGGCTGATCGCGCCATGGCGCGCTTCACGGAGCCGCCCGCGCAGATCCTCTGGCATGTTGCCGAACCGCTTGCCGATATGAAGATCGGAGCTGTGGATGAATCGAAACATGGAGTCTCCGAGACTATGTCGATGCCAGGTTGCGCTGGGCGCGATCGATGGCTTCATCCAGCCGGGAGCGTGAAATCGCCGCAAGTCGCTCGACACCGAGCAGACGTGCAAGGTCGAGAGCGGGGTCGGACTGTTCCAGAATGTCCTCGTTCGCAACGACGACAGCGGCCAGCTCGGCGATTGGAATGTCGGCAATGGACCGGCGGGCATCGGCATCGAACGGCATGCGATAATCAAGCAGGTCGACCACCGTCCCTCTCTTCCATAGGAAGCTGCCGCTGGATTCTTCAGTTCTATCGAACTCGCGCAGATGCAGGTCGATCCGCTCCCGAATCTTGTTGCCCGTTCTGAGCCAGCCATGCGCCCGTGCGATGCGCTGCGCAAGGACGTCATCTCGCAGAGGTCCTTCCTGCTCGATCACCGCGTCGACCATGGACCGCAGCGTGCCTCGGTAGACGAAGTCATAAAACTGATCCGGGCTGGTGGAAAATCCGGTTAGATCAGTCAGGCGATAACGGCCGCCCGTCGGTACGGTATCATGCGTCGAATGCGCGGCCGCAGGCAAAATTCCTGCAGATGCCGATGGGCGCTCTCCCGTCGCGAGGGGAGCGGCGACAAGTTCTGGCTCTGATTTTATCGACGGATGTTCCGGTTCGCCGGCCGATGCTAGGTCTTCGGCTGGCAATGGGTCCATGGGGTCGACCTTATGTCCCATGTCCCAATGGATCGCGGCTTCACTTTCCTGTTGTTCAGCCTGTTTGCGACGGCTTTCCTCGAGCAGCGCGGCCAGGCTGGCATGAAGCCTCTCGGTGCAACCTTCGAGATCAAACCACCAATCGGTTGACCATACCCGGACAATGTTCCACCCGAGGCCGCGCAGGACCTGCTCGCGGACCTTGTCTCGATCTCGCGCCGTGGCAGAACTGTGATAGGTCGCGCCGTCGCATTCGACCCCAGCCAGATAGGCGCCGGCGAGATCGGGATGCCGGATCCCTATATCCACTCGAAAGCCCGAAATGCCGACTTGAGGAACGATGGTCCATCCGCGCTTCTCAAGCTCGGCAGCGACGGCCTCCTCGAAAGGGGATTCCAGGGCTCCGACCGATCCGCGTTCCTGCGCTGGCAATGCCACAGCGCCGCGTTCGGCAAAATCGAGAAAGGCTTTGAGATGCTGTACGCCGATCGCTTTGGTTCGGTTGGGGTCGATCTGGTCGGCGGCAAAACCTGAAAATACGATCAGTTCCTGCCGCGCACGCGTCACCGCGACATTCAGCCGGCGTTCGCCGCCGTCCCGATTCAGCGCGCCGAAATCCATGCTGCGCTTGCCGGCATTATCTTGCGAAAAGGTGATCGAAAACAGGATTATGTCACGCTCGTCCCCTTGGACATTTTCCAGATTCTTGACGATGGCGGGCTCAATACGCTCGTCGGCAAAGAACCATTCAAGCTCCGGCTCTGTCTGGCGTGCCTTGTCGAAAAGGTCGAGGATGAGCGACTGCTGTTGCGCGTTGAAAGTGATGACTCCGAGCGTGGGTCGGTCCTTTTCCGGTAGGGCCAGCCAACGCCGCATCCTGCTGACCGCCTCGTCGGTTACCGCTTGGGCTTCGATTCGATTGGTGCGGCTTTTGCCACGGTCATAGATGCCGGTCGTGATTTTTCGCAGCTGAACTGCCCGATCTTCCACCGTTGGCGAAGGGAATGTGATGAGCCGGTTCTGATAGTAGTGATGGTTGGAAAAGGCGATCAGCGACTCATTGCGGCTACGATAATGCCAGCGCAGGTCACGTACCGGGATGCCGGCCGCTTTGGCTTCGTCGAGAATGCTCTCAAGATCCTTTTCGTGTTCGACGACTTCCTCGTCCTCCTCGTTGCGGCCAAAGAAATTGGTGGGCGGCAACTGCTTGGGATCGCCTACGATTATGGTTTGATGGGCTCGCGCGATGGCACCGACGGCGTCCCAGGTGGTGATCTGCGATGCTTCGTCGAAAATCACCACGTCGAACAGGGCTTGGTCGGGCGGTAGATATTGAGCGATTGAAAGAGGGGACATCAGCATGCACGGCGCGAGCTTGGCAAAGCTCGTCGGCATCGCGCCAATCATCTCGCGGATTGACCGGCTGGGCCGCTGCAATTCCATCTGATGGCGCAACAGGCCCAACTCGGAATTGCGCGGGACGCCTTGCACAGCCGGCAAACCATGAGCGATGGCACTGATGACGCGAAGGCTTGCTTGAGCGCGGACAAGATCGTCGATTTCCCGGAAATCTTCGATGGCGTGCTCGTGCTGGAAGCGACGGAAATTCCGCAGCACCGGATCGGCATCCAGCGTGGCCGGCAGCCACCAGCGTACATAGGCCAGGCGGAACGCGGATTGAGCTTCAGCTGGTCGCACTAGACCCGCCTCGATATCGTCGACCAACGCTCCCAGATTGTGACTGACAGCCCTGCGACGAATGCCGCACCACGAAGTCCAGTCCCGGAGAAGATGACGGGCGTCGAGCAAGTCTCCCATCGCAGTCGTCAATTCGGTCAGCGGGTTATCATGTTCTGCCCAAGAAGGCGTCTTTCCAGCAGGGATCGCAAATTGGGTCTTGGCAGCCTCGAATGCTGCAGAAGCCGCAAGGAAGCGGGCTGCCCCATAGCGCATCGTGCTATCTGCTGCACCGCTTCGCAGGCTCGGGGCGGTTGCTTGCAGGAGCGCTTTGAAATCCTCCGTGCCGAGGCCGGGCAGGCGTAGCGTCTGTCGAAGCCTTTCGGCCATCGAGAGTATCTGATCGATACGGTGGGTGTCGGTATCAAGTGCGGCAAATCCGATCGGCTTCCCAGATAGGATGTTGGCTTCGACAGTGGCCCGGCGGTCCTGCATCAGGCGCAACAGCAGCAAGTCGTGCTGAGGATCGGCTACCCCCTCTGTGA